>NZ_JBIVNC010000007.1:459331-529949 GCF_044753385.1 Streptomyces sp. NPDC088387 | reverse complement strand
CGCCCGGTTACATTCCGAACCCGGAAGCTAAGCCTTACAGCGCCGATGGTACTGCAGGGGGGACCCTGTGGGAGAGTAGGACGCCGCCGAACAATCTTTGGAAGGACCCTTGGTCCCAGCGTTCAGCTGGGACCAAGGGTCCTTTTTCTTTTTCCAGAGCGCGCCGGGTACCCGGCTGCGCGAGAATGACTTGCGGTACCGAAGACAGGAGTCACCGATGTCCACCAACTCTCCCGACGACCGACCCGAACGCGACCAGCGGCGACGGGACAGCGGTGACCGCGGCGAGCGTGGCGGATTCCGCGGTGATCGCGGCGGCTTCCGTCGCGACACCGACCGTGGTGGCTACGGCCGGCGCGATGACAGCCGTGGCGGCGAGCGCGCCGGTGACCGTGGAGGTTTCCGCCGTGACGACCGGTCCGGGGGTGGCCGACCGGGTGGCAGTGACCGGGGCGACCGTCCGTCTTTCCGTCGCGACAACGACCGTAGGGACGACAACCGTGGTGGCGACCGTGGCCCCCGTCCGTCGTTCCAGCGTGATGACCGTGGGCGTCCGCCTCGGCGTGACGACGACCGTGACCGCCGTGGTGGCGGTCGCGACGACCGTGGTGGCGACCGGCCGGCCTTCCGCCGTGACGACCGTGGTGGCGACCGCCCCACGTTCCGGCGCGATGACCGTGGTGGTCGCGATGACCGTGGCGGGGATCGTCCGTCGTTCCGCCGTGACGACCGTGGTGGGGACCGTCCCACCTTCCGGCGTGACGACCGAGGAGGCCGTGACGACCGTGGTGGCGACCGTCCGCCCTTCCGGCGTGACGACCGTGGTGGCCGTGATGACCGTGGCGGGGATCGTCCGTCGTTCCGCCGTGACGACCGTGGTGGGGACCGTCCCACCTTCCGGCGTGACGACCGGAGCGACCGCGGCGATCGTGGTGAGCGTCGGGACAACGACCGTGGTGGTTACCGCCGTACCGACGACCGTGGTGGTGCCGGGCGTCGGGACGACAACCGAGGTGGGAGCTATCCCCGTCGGGACGACAACCGTGGCCCCCGTCGCGACGACGATCGTGGTGGCTTCCGGCGCGAAGACAACCGTGGGAGCTACGGCCGGCGTGACGACCGTCGTACCGATGACCGCGGTGGGGACCGCCCTCCCTTCCGGCGTGATGACCGCGCTGGTCGTGACGACCGTGGCGGGGACCGTCCTCCCTTCCGGCGGGACGACCGAGGCGGTCGTGACGACCGTGGTGGCGACCGTCCGGCCTTCCGCCGCGACGATCGACGAGACGACCGGCGTGACGGGGACCGTGGTGGTTTCCGGCGCGACGACAGCCGCGGTGACAGCCGGGGCGGCGACCGTGGTGGGTTCCGTGGGCGCGACGACCGTGGTGCGCGCGGGCCTCGCCGCGACGACCGGGGTGCGCGGCCCGGTGGGTTCCGTGGGCGGGACGACCGGCGCGGTGGCGGTACCACCGGCGGTGGCCGGTTCCGTGAGGAGCGGGAGCGGGACCGTGAGCCGATCAAGCGGCTGCCGATCCCCGAGGACGTCACGGGCGAGGAGATCGACAAGGACGTACGGCAGGAGCTGCTGAGCCTGCCGAAGACGCTCGCGGACGATGTCGCCAAGAACCTGGTGATGGTGGCCCGGCTGATCGACGAGGACCCCGAGGGCGCCTACGCGTACTCGCGGATCGCGTTGCGGCTGGCGTCGCGTGTCGCCGCCGTACGGGAGGCCGCGGGGTTCGCCGCGTACGCCAGCCAGAAGTACGCGGAGGCGCTCGCGGAGTTCCGGGCGGCCCGGCGGATGACCGGGAGCGCGGACCTGTGGCCCGTGATGGCCGACTGTGAGCGTGGGCTCGGGCGGCCGGAGAAGGCGCTGGACATGGCCGGCGCTCCCGAGGTGCAGAAGCTCGACAAGGCCGGGCAGGTGGAGATGCGGCTCGTGGTGGCCGGTGCCCGGCGTGATCTGGGGCAGCTGGACGCGGCCATCGTGACGCTTCAGAGCCCCGAGCTGGCCTCCAACTCCGTACAGCCGTGGACCGCGCGGCTCCGGTACGCGTATGCCGACGCGCTGCTGGAGGCCGAGCGGGTCGGGGAGGCACGGGAGTGGTTCGCGAAGGCCGTGGAGGCCGACCGCGACGGCAGCACCGATGCCTCGGACCGGCTCGCCGCGTTGGACGGGGTGGACTTCGTCGACGCCCTGGACGATGACGAGGACCAGGACGAGAACGCGGGCGGCGTCGAGGTCAAGGCCGAGGCCGAGGCCGAAGAGGCCCGTCCGCACACGGCTTCCGTCGTGGTCGACGACGACCTTGACGACGAACTCGATGACGAACTCGACGACGGCCTGGATGACGAGGACGTCGACGGCGACAAGGACTGACGACGACAGAAGGGGCGGGGTTCCTCCAAGGAACCCCGCCCCTTCGGCGTTTTCAGAGGTCCAGGGCTCGCAGCACCAGGCCCGACGCCGGCTTCGGGCCGAACGACGTCGACTTCCGCGGCATCGTGACGCCCTGGCGGGCCAGTTCGCGCACGACCTCCTCGCGGACCGGGTGCATCAGGACCGCCGTACCGCCGTCGCGTTCCGCCTTCTCGACCGTGGCCGCCGTGTCGTGGATGTAGGCGATGTGGGCCGGGGAGTCCTCGGGGATGTGCCAGACGTGGTCGAGCAGGGCCGCGTGCAGGACCGTGGCGTCCAGGGTGCGCCAGGCGAGAGGGCGGTCCGGCGGGATCGTACGGGCCAGGAGCTCGGGGTCCGGTCGGTCCACCAGGTGGAAGGCGCCGTCGCCGGCCAGCAGGAAGGCGTTGCCGTCGGCCGCCGCCCCGGCGAGGGACTCCAAGGCCGGGGCCAGGGGGGTGTCGATCCGGCGTATCCGGAACAGGCCCTTCAGTGCGGCCAGCGCGTCCGGGACCGGGACGTCGTGCAGCAGCCGGTGGATGGCGCGGACGCGGAGCGGATAGCGGGCGGTGTCGACGAGGAGGACCAGACCGTCGTCCCACGGGCTCGGCGAGGGGTGCTCCGCGCGGAGGCGGCGATAGGTCGCCCAGCGGTGGTGGCCGTCGGCGATCAGGGCCTGGTGCCGGGACAGGTCGGCGCGTACGGCGGTGATGTCCGCGGGGTCGGTGACCGCCCAGAGCCGGTGGTGGTACCCGTCCTCCGTGGTCGTGGCGAGGAGCGGGGGCTGCTCGGCGGTGCGTTCGATCAGCTCCGCAGTGGGGGCCGTCGGTTCGTCGCCACGGTAGGTGAGGAGCAGGGGTTCCAGGTTGGCGGAGGTCGCGCGCATCAGGTCGGCGCGGTCGGCGACGATGTGCGGCATCACGTCCTCGTGCGGGAGGACCACCTGTTCCGACGGGTCCGAGACGCGCAGGGTGCCGATGACTCCGCGTTGCAGCAGGCCGTGTCCGTCGCTCTGTTCGTAGACGTACAGAGCGGGTTCGGGGTCCGCGGTGAGGACGCCGTCGGCGCGCCACCGGGTCAGGGTGTGGGCGGCCTGGGCGTTGCGCGCGGCGGGGGTGGATGCCTGCGGGAGGATCAGCCGGACGATGTTGTGCGGGTCGGCGGCCTCCAGGTGCAGCAGGCCGTCGGGGCGGACCACGACGTCGTACGGAGGGGACGTCACCGCGGCGAGGCTGCCGACCCGGTCGGGGTCGTAGCGAAGGCCTCGGAACGGGTTGAGTTCCAGGCCCCGGCGCTTCGTTGCTTCCGAGTGACCTGCTGTGTTCATCCCGGCATCGTACGTGTGTCAGTGGGATGCGGGATGATCGGGGGAAAGCCGGTGCAGCGAGGAGCGATGTGGAATGAGCCAGGGCGTCAGGACCAGGCCGGAGAGCAGTGAGCGCGCGCTGAACGAGGCGTACGACACGGCGCTGCTCGACCTCGACGGAGTGGTGTACGCGGGGGGTCGCGCGATCGCGCACGCCGTCGACTCGCTGGCCACGGCCCGTGCGGACGGAATGCACCTGGCCTATGTGACCAACAACGCGCTGCGGACGCCCGACACGGTGGCCGCGCATCTGACCGCCCTGGGGATACCCACGGGAGCGGCGGATGTGATCACCTCCGCGCAGGCGGTGGCGCGGCTGATCGCCGAGCAGCTGCCGGCCGGGTCCCGGGTGCTGGTCATCGGCGGGGACGGGCTGCGGGTGGCGCTGCGGGAGCGTGGTCTTGAGCCGGTGGAGTCGGCGGACGACGAGCCGGCGGCGGTGGTGCAGGGGTACGGCGGGCCGGAGCTGGCGTGGGGCCGGTTCGCGGAGGCGTGTTACGCCATCGCGCGCGGGGTGCCGTGGTTCGCGTCCAACACCGATCTGACGATTCCCAGCGCGCGCGGCATCGCGCCGGGCAACGGGGCCGCGGTGGAGGTGGTCCGGATCGCCACCGGTGCCGAGCCGCAGATCGCGGGCAAGCCGCTGCCGCCGATGCACCGGGAGACGATCCTGCGGACCGGGGCCGAGCGGCCGCTGGTGGTCGGGGACCGGCTGGACACGGACATCGAGGGCGCGTTCAACGGCGAGGTGGACTCGCTGCTGGTGCTCACCGGAGTGACGGACGGCGCGCAGCTGCTCGCCGCTCCGCCGCCGCACCGGCCGACCTTCGTCGACGCCGACCTGCGTGGACTGCTCACCGGGCAGCCCGAGGTGACGCCGGCCGGTGACGGGTTCCGGTGCGGTGGCTGGACGGCGACGGCCGGTGCGGGGCGGCTGGAACTCGACGGTGAGGGCGGCCCCCTCGACGGGCTGCGCGCGCTGTGCGCGGCTGCCTGGACTCACGCCGGTGACGGCTCGTGCGAGCTGGACGCGGAGAAGGCGCTGGCGCGACTGGCGTTGTGACGAGGGAGACGGCCGGGCTCACCAGCGGGTGCGGGCAGCCGCCCGGCACGGGGATCGTGATCCAATGCGAGGGTAGGCTAACCTAACTGCGTGTTGGTAGAGAGCCCTCCCGAACCTCGTGCGGAGTCCGTGGCCGCACCCCCAAACCGCCGGGCGATACGCAGCTTTGGTCTGCTGGTCGCCCTGGCGGTCCTGGTGCTGATCGCCCTTGCGAGCATCGCGGTTGGCGCGAAACAGCTGTCGATGGGCGAGGTCTGGCACGGTCTCTTCCAGGACTCGGGGCGCTATGCCGACGTGGTGGTCGGTGAGCGGCTCTCCCGCACCGCGCTCGGACTGCTCGCCGGCGCCGCCCTCGGGCTGGCCGGAGCCGTGCTCCAGGCCCTGACCCGCAATCCGCTGGCCGACCCCGGACTGCTCGGCATCAACGCCGGAGCGTCCGCCGCGGTCGTCACCGCCATCACCTACTTCGGCGTGACCAGCCTCACCGGTTACGTGTGGTTCGCCTTCGCCGGAGCCGCGGCGGTCGGGGCGCTGGTCTGGTTTCTCGGCGGCAGCCGCGGTGCCACACCGGTACGGCTCGCGCTGGCCGGCACCGCCATCAGCGCCGCCCTCTACGGCTATCTCCAGGCCGTGATGATCGTGGACGAGGCGGCGCTGAGCAAAATGCGCTTCTGGACGGTCGGTTCGCTGAACTCGGCGACCAACGAGACCATCGTCCAGGTCCTGCCCTTCATCGTGGCCGGCACCCTGCTCGCGCTCGCCCTCGCCCGGCCGCTCAACGCGATGGCCATGGGCGACGACACTGCCAAGGCGCTCGGCGCCAACCTCAACCGGACCCGCGCGCTCTCGATGCTCGCCGCCACCGTGCTGTGCGGGGCCGCGACCGCCGCCTGCGGCCCCATCGTGTTCGTCGGCCTGATGGTGCCGCACGTCGTGCGCTCCTTCACCGGCCCCGACCTGCGCTGGATCCTGCCGTACGCCACCGTCCTGTCGCCCGTGCTGCTGCTCGGCGCCGATGTGATCGGCCGGATCGTGGCCCGGCCCGCGGAACTTCAGGTCGGCATCATCACGGCCGTCCTCGGCGGACCGGTCTTCATCTTTCTCGTACGACGGCGGAGGACGACCCAGCTGTGAAGACCGCGGTGAACACGCCGGACACGCCGGACACGGCGGAAGCGGGCGGCGCGACGGCCGCGTCCGACAGGGCCGCGCGGGGCGGCGAGGGGGTCCGCGGGCAGCGCGTCCTCCGTACCCCCGGCGGGCTTTCGCTGCGGCTGGACGTCCGGGCCCTGATCGTCGTAGGCCTGCTGCTGGTCGTCGCGCTCGCCGCGAGTGTGCTGCTGATCGGCACGGGGGACTTCCCGATCTCCGCGCTCGACGTACTCAGGACGCTGGTCGGACAGGGCAACGCGGGCCAGGAGTTCATCGTCAACGAGCTGCGGCTGCCGCGGGTCCTGGTCGGACTGCTGGTCGGCGCCTCGCTGGGGCTCGGTGGCGCGCTGTTCCAGTCCATCTCGCGCAATCCGCTCGGCAGCCCCGACGTGCTCGGCCTCGCACAGGGCTCGACCGCCGGCGCGCTGACCGTGATCGTGCTGCTGTCGGGCAGCGCCGAGCAGGTCACCGCGGGCGCGCTGGCCGGTGGTCTGCTGACCGGCACCGCCATCTACGTGCTCGCGTGGAAGCGGGGCGTCCATGGATACCGGCTGGTCCTGGTCGGTATCGGTGTGTCGGCGATCCTCGTCGGGATCAACGGCTATCTGCTCACCAAGGCCGACCTCGTCGACGCGGCCCGCGCGGTCGTGTGGATGACGGGGTCGCTCAACGGCCGGGGCTGGGAGCAGGTCTGGCCGCTGCTGGTGCTGTGCGTCGCCCTGCTGCCGCTGGTGCTGGTCAACGCGCGCGGGCTGCGGATGCTGGAGATGGGCGACGACGTGTCGTACGCGCTCGGGGTGCGTGTCGAGCGGGTGCGGCTGGTGCTGATGCTGGCCGCCGTCCTGCTCACCGCGGCCGCTACCGCGGCGGCCGGGCCCGTCGCCTTCGTGGCGCTCACCGCCCCGCAGCTGGCCCGCCGGCTCACCCGCTCGCCGGGCCCCAACCTGCTGCCGTCCCTGTGCATGGGTGCCGCCCTCCTGGTCACCGCCGACTGGGCCTCGCAGCGGCTCTTCGGCGCCGACCAGCTGCCGGTCGGTGTGGTCACCGGGGTGCTCGGCGGTGTCTATCTGCTGTGGCTGCTGGTCACCGAACGCAAGGCGGGCCGGATATGAGCGCCACCGCGAACCAGAACAACCCGAGGAGCACCGTGAACCGCCTGTCCGCCGAGAACGTCACCCTCGCCTACGACCAGCGCGTCATCGCCGAACAGCTGTCGGTGGAGATCCCCGACAACTCCTTCACGGTGATCGTCGGTCCCAACGCGTGCGGCAAGTCGACGCTTCTGCGGGCCCTGTCCCGGATGCTCAAGCCGCACCACGGCCGGGTGCTGCTCGACGGGCAGGTCATCCAGTCGATGCCCGCCAAGAAGGTGGCCCGGACGCTCGGTCTGCTGCCGCAGTCCTCCATCGCGCCGGACGGGATCACGGTCGCCGACCTGGTCGGCCGCGGCCGCTACCCGCACCAGGGCATCCTGCGCCAGTGGTCGAACGAGGACGAGCGGGTCGTCCAGGAGTCCATGCGCCAGACCGGCGTCACCGAACTGGCCGACCGGTACGTCGACGAGCTCTCCGGCGGTCAGCGCCAGCGTGTGTGGATCGCCATGGCCCTCGCCCAGCAGACCCCGCTGCTGCTCCTGGACGAGCCGACCACGTATCTCGACATCCAGCACCAGATCGACGTACTCGACCTCTGTGCCGAACTGCACGAGGAGCAGGGGCGGACGCTGGTCGCCGTGCTGCACGACCTCAACCACGCCGCCCGCTACGCCACCCACCTCATCGCCCTTCGGGAGGGCGAGGTGATCGCCCAGGGCGCGCCGAACGAGATCGTCACGGCCGAGCTGGTCGAGGAGGCGTTCGGGCTGCGCTGCCAGGTCATCGACGACCCGGAGACCGGTACGCCGTTGGTGGTGCCGGCCGCGCGGAAGGCGCGTACGCGGGTCATGGAAGACAGCGGGGACAGCGGGGACAGCGGGGACATGAAGACGAAGGTCGCCGCTACAGAAGCTTCCTGAGCTGGAACAGGTCCGACAGGCTCGCCTTCAGCTTCACCCGGCCCGAGCCCCACGCGTGCGCGAAGTTCAGCCCGCCGTCGACCAGGGCGACCAGGTCGTCGCCGGACATCGCCAGCCTGATCTGGGCCTTCTCGCGCGGCGGCCCCTCGACCGTGTCGTGCACCACGATCCGGCCACCGGTCATCCGGCCCACGAAGGTGAGGTCGAGGTCGGTGATGTGGCAGCTCACCGAGCGGTCCAGGTTCGTCGCCGCGCGGACGTCGCCCTCGGAGCGCCCCATGCTGTCCGAAAGCCGTTCGAGTGCGGCGCGGCACTCCTCCTTGGTCGCCATGGCGACCGACGGTACCCCAGTGCTTCGCGGTAGCGTCGGGGCATGAGCGACGCACTCCCGGGGACGGGGATTCCGGGGACCGAAGCCGGGCCGGCAGAGGCCGCCCACAGCAGTGAGCCGGAGGTGGCGGAAGCGGGCGCCGAGCCCGAGCACGACCCCGCCGCACCCGCCCCCCTGCACGTCCCGCGCGCCCCCACCGGCAACGCCGAGGTCGACGCGCAGCTGCACCGGTTGGCCGATGCCGACCACCTCGCCACGGACGGACACGTCGAGGTGTACGAGGATGTACACCGGGGGCTGCGCGACGCGCTCACCGCGCTCGACGCCCGCCCCCCGGGACCCCAGGTGCCCCCGCCGCCGCACCGACCGGCGCCCCCGGCGTCGTAACCACCACAGGAGCTGAACCGAACGTGGCAGGAGTCGCACGTCGCCGTCTGGACGCGGAGCTGGTCCGCCGGAAGCTCGCGCGTTCGCGTGAGCACGCCGGCCAGCTGATCGCCGCGGGCCGGGTCTCCGTCGGCAAGACCCTCGCGACCAAACCCGCCACCCAGGTGGAGACGGCGGCCCCCATCGTCGTCGCGAGCGACGACAACGACCCCGACTACGTGTCCCGCGGCGGCCACAAGCTGGCCGGCGCGCTGGACGCGTTCGTCCCGCAGGGTCTGGTCGTCGAGGGCCGCAGGGCGCTCGACGCGGGCGCCTCCACGGGCGGGTTCACCGATGTGCTGCTGCGCGCGGGCGCGGCCCATGTCGTCGCCGTGGACGTGGGTTACGGCCAACTCGCGTGGACTCTCCGGAGCGATGAACGCGTCACCGTCAAGGACCGTACGAACGTACGCGAGTTGACGCTTGAAGTGATCGATGGGGAGCCTGTGGATCTAGTGGTGGGGGATCTCTCCTTCATCCCGCTCGGGCTGGTGCTGCCGGCCCTCGTGCGGTGTGTGAAGCCCGACGCCGACCTGGTGATGATGGTGAAACCGCAGTTCGAGGTCGGCAAGGAGCGGCTGGGCAGCGGGGGAGTGGTACGCAGTACGGAACTGCGTGCGGAGGCCGTGCGCGGGGTGGCCGCGAAGGCGTGGGAGCAGGGCCTCGGGGTGAGGGGTGTGACGGCGAGTCCGCTGCCCGGACCCTCGGGGAATGTCGAGTACTTTCTCTGGCTGCGCGCCGGGGCTCCGGAACTGGACCCGGCCGACGTTGACCGTGCTGTGGCGGAGGGGCCGCGTTGACACCGAACCGATCTCGTACTGTTTTCCTCCTCGCCCACACCGGGCGTCCGGCGGCCATCCGCAGCGCCGAGCTGGTGGTGCGGGGGCTGCTGAAGTCCGGTATCGGGGTGCGGGTCCTGGAGCACGAGGCGCGTGACCTGCCGCTGCCGCCGGAGGTGCAGCTGGTCAAGGAGGCGACTCCGCAGTGCCTCGACGGATGCGAACTGCTGATCGTGCTCGGCGGCGACGGGACGCTGCTGCGCGGCGCGGAGTTCGCGCGGGCGTCAGGGGTGCCGATGCTGGGCGTCAACCTCGGCCGGGTCGGGTTCCTCGCCGAGGCCGAGCGCGACGATCTCGACAAGGTCGTCGACCGGGTGGTGACGAAGGCGTACGAGGTCGAGGAGCGGATGACCGTCGACGTCGTCGTGCACAGCAACGGTGACATCGTGCACACCGACTGGGCGCTCAACGAGGCGGCCGTGCAGAAGGCCGGCGCCGAGAAGCTCCTCGAGGTCGTCCTGGAGATCGACGGGCGCCCGGTGACGGGGTTCGGGTGCGACGGCATCGTGCTGTCCACGCCGACCGGGTCGACCGCTTACGCCTTCTCGGCGGGCGGGCCCGTGGTGTGGCCCGAGGTCGAGGCGCTGCTGATGGTGCCGATCAGCGCGCACGCGCTGTTCGCGAAGCCGCTGGTGACCTCGCCGGACTCGGTGCTGGCCGTGGAGGTGCTGCCGCACATTCCGCCGGGTGTGCTGTGGTGTGACGGGCGGCGGACCGTGGAGCTGCCCGCGGGGGCGCGGGTGGAGGTGCGGCGGGGGGCTGTGCCGGTCCGTTTGGCGCGGTTGCATCATGCGTCGTTCACGGATCGGCTGGTGGCCAAGTTCGCGTTGCCGGTCGCGGGTTGGCGCGGGGCGCCGCACTAGCGCCGGGCGCTCGGGGGTGCTGCGGCGCCATCCGGGAGGGTGGACTTCGAGCGTTGGCGGGTGCGGGTGGATTGTGGCTGATCGCGCCCCGCGACGGAGCCGCCATTGACGCAGCCCGGCGCCCCCCAGGGCGTTCAGGGGCCCGGCGCTGCGAAGGTGGCGCACACCCCGGGCCCGCGTTTCAGAGGTGGGGCGGTCGCACTTACGGTCCGGGACCTCGTAAGGTCGTGTTCGTGTTGGAGGAGATGCGGATACGGTCGCTCGGGGTCATCGACGATGCTGTCGTCGAGTTGTCGCCGGGCTTCACGGCGGTCACCGGTGAGACCGGCGCGGGCAAGACCATGGTCGTCACCAGCCTCGGGCTGCTGCTCGGCGGGCGCGCGGACCCGGCGCTCGTCCGGCTCGGCGCGGAGAAGGCGGTCGTCGAGGGGCGCATCACCGTGCCCTCCGGCACGTCCGCCGCGCTGCGTGCCGAGGAGGCCGGGGCCGAGCTCGACGACGGGGCCCTGCTGATCAGCCGTACCGTTTCCGCCGAAGGGCGGTCCCGGGCGCATCTGGGCGGGCGGTCGGTGCCCGTGGGGATGCTGGCCGAGCTGGCCGACGAGCTGGTCGCCGTGCACGGGCAGACCGACCAGCAGGGGCTGCTGAAGCTGTCGCGGCAGCGCCAGGCGCTCGACCGGTACGCGGGTGACGCGGTCGCCGGGCCGCTGGCGAAGTACGCGGAGGCCTACCGGCGGCTGCGGGCCGTGGCCGTCGAACTGGACGAGATCACCACCCGCGCGCGTGAGCGGGCCCAGGAAGCCGACATCCTGCGGTACGGGCTCGACGAGATCGCCGGGGTGGAACCGCGCGCCGGTGAGGACGTGGAACTCGCGGAGGAGGCCGAGCGGCTCGGACACGCCGAGGCGCTGGCGTCCGCCGCCACGGCCGCGCACGCCGCGCTGGCCGGCAACCCGGAGGACCCCGAGGGCGTGGACGCCGCGACCCTGGTCGCGGGCTCGCACCGGGCCCTGGAGGCCGTACGGTCGCACGACCCGGCGCTGGCCGCGCTCGCCGACCGGATCGGCGAGATCGGGATCCTGCTGGGCGACGTGGCGGGGGAACTCGCCGGGTACGCCGACGACCTGGACGCCGATCCGCTGCGGCTCGCGGCGGTCGAGGAGCGGCGGGCCTCGCTGAACGCGCTGACCCGCAAGTACGGCAACGACATCGACTCCGTGCTCGCCTGGGCCGAGCAGAGTGCCGCCCGGCTCACCGAACTCGACGGCGACGACGACCGGATCGGCGAACTCACCGCCGAGCGGGACGCGCTCCGCTCCGAACTGGGTGGACTGGCCCAGGCGTTGACCGACGCCCGTACGGAGGCCGCCGACCGGTTCGCCGCCGCGGTCACCGCCGAGCTGGCCTCCCTCGCCATGCCGCACGCGCGCGTGTCGTTCGAGATCCGGCAGACCGAGGACCCGGAGGGCGTCGAGGTCGGCGGCCGTGCCGTGGCGTACGGGCCGTCGGGCGCCGACGAGGTCGAACTGCTCCTCGCGCCGCACCCCGGGGCGCCGCCGCGGCCCATCGCCAAGGGCGCGTCCGGCGGTGAGCTGTCGCGGGTGATGCTCGCCGTGGAGGTGGTGTTCGCGGGGACGGATCCCGTGCCGACGTATCTCTTCGACGAGGTCGACGCAGGTGTCGGTGGCAAGGCGGCGGTCGAGATCGGCCGCCGGCTCGCACGGCTCGCGAAGAGCGCGCAGGTGGTCGTGGTGACCCATCTGCCGCAGGTCGCCGCGTTCGCGGACCGGCAGTTGCTGGTCGAGAAGACCAACGACGGCTCGGTGACACGCTCGGGCGTGAAGGTCCTGGAGGGCGAGGAGCGAATCCGTGAGCTGTCGCGGATGCTGGCCGGCCAGGAGAACTCGGAGACGGCCCGCGCCCACGCGGAGGAACTGCTGGAGACGGCCCGCGCGGACGGGTAGCGGCCCTTTCACCGGCTTCGTCGGCTTTGCCGTGTCACTCGTGCGAGGGATTCCGATGAGCTCTCTGTGACGGCTCGTGACCTCGCGCGTTGCGGGAACGCCCGTGCGTGCTGGCATCCTTGGCGGGGTACACGGAGGAGGCCACGCGGTACACCCCCTGCGCACGATCCTTCTGTACGTTTCTTCGTGACCGTTTTATGCCGAACCAGGAGCCCCGGCCACGTGACCCCCGTGAGCAGCCACTCACCGCACGGCCAGTCGACGCTGCGCACCGTGCAGGTGCTGGGCGGCGGCAATGCCGGCAGCAGCGCGCACGTGCGTTCGCTGTCCGCGGGGCTCGTCGCCCGAGGCGTGCGGGTCACCGTGTGCGCCCCCTTCGACGCCGAGTACACCCACGACTTCAGCGGGGCCGGTGCCGAACACGCGCCCGTGCCGCGCAGCAGCGACCCCGCCTCCGTGGCGGCGCTCCGCGCGGTCTGCGCCGACGCCGACCTGGTGCACGCGCACGGGCTGCACGCCTCCTTCCGCGCGGTCCTGGCGCTGAGCGGACGCTCCACCCCGCTGGTCGTCACCTGGCACAACCACGCCCACGCGGAAGGCGCCCGCGCCCATCTGCTGCGGATGCTGGAACGCCGGGTCGTGCGGGCCGCCTCCGTGGTCCTCGGCACCACCTCCGACCTCGTGGACCGCGCGCGCCGCACGGGAGCACGTGACGCCCGGCTCGCCCCGGCGGCGCTGCCCGGTCCGCGTCCGCCCCGGCACGAGGAGCCGGATCGCGCCAAGTTCCGCGCGGAACTCGGTGCCACCGGGCGCCCGTTGCTGCTGGCCGTGGGCGCGCTCGAACGCCACCGGGGCTTCGAGGTGCTGCTCGACGCCTCGCGCGCGTGGCGCCGGCTGGACCCGGCGCCGCTGGTCGCCGTCGCCGGCGAGGGTCCGCTGCGGGCGGCGCTGCAACGCCGGATCGAGGACGAGGGCCTGCCGGTACGGCTGCTGGGACGGCGGGACGACGCGGCCGAACTGCTCGCCGCCGCAGACCTCGTGGTGCAGCCCAGCCGCTGGGAGTCGCGCTCGGTCCTCGCGCAGGAGGCGCTGCACGCGCGCGTGCCGCTCGTCGCGACCGCCGTGGGCGGTGTGCCCGAACTCGTCGGCGACGCCGCCGAACTCGTCCCGTACGGCGACCCGGAGGCCCTCGCCGACGCGGTCGTCCGCCTGCTGGGCGACCCCGAACGCCGGGAGGAGCTGCGGCACAAGGGCGAGCGGCAGGCCGCGCACTGGCCGACGGAGGACGAGACGGTCGCGCAAGTGCTGAGTGTGTACGACGAGTTGACGCAGCCCCGGCCGATGCTCTGAAGCGCCGGTCTCACCTCATCCGCCGCCGGTCTCATCTCACCCGGCGTGCACCCTCACCCGGCGTGTCGTCTCGCGCGCAGGGCCAGGCTCAGCGCCAGGACCGTCTGCGGGTCGTCCAGGTCCGTGCCGAGGAGTTCGCCGATGCGGGCCAGCCGGTTGTAGAGGGTCTGGCGGTTGAGGTGCAGCTCGCGGGCGGTCTCCGCCTTGCGGCCCGCGTGGGCGAGATAGGTCTCCAGGGTGGGCAGCAGGGGCGGCTTGGAGCGCCGGTCGTGGTCGCGGACCGGGCCGATCGCGCGGTCCACGAACGCGGCGAGGTCCGGGTGGTCGCGCAGCCGCCACAGCAGCAGGTCGATGTCGAGGCGCCGGGCGTCGTACCAGGCCCGGTCCGACAGGCCCTGCGCCGCGGTCGCCGTCTCCGCCGCGTGCCGCAGACCCGCCGACGCCGCCGCCCAGCTGCCCGCCACCCCGACGACCACCACCGGCGGCTGGGCGCCCGGCCGTTGCATCCCGGCCCGCTCCACACCCGCGCGCAGCGCCGCCGCGACCCGGTCGGCGACCGCCGCCCGCTCCGACTCCGAGCGCAGGCCCAGCAGCAGCGGCACCCGCCCCTCCACCGGCCGCACACCAAGGAGCACCGGCACCCCGACCGAGGCCAGTTCCTCGGCGACCGCGCGGGCCAGCAGCGCCCAGCCCCCGCCCTGGGAGAGCGGGTCGCCGAGCCGCATGACGACCGGCAGCAGCGGGCTGCCACCCGGCTTGAAGCCGAGGACACGGGCCTGCGCAGGCGCCTCGTCGGCCGGGATCCGGCCCTCGGCGAGGTCGGTGAGGAAGTCGCCGCGCCCGCGCGCGGCCAGCTCCTCGTCCTGGCGGGCCTGCATCAGGACCACCGCGAGGATGCCGGCGGCCCGCTCGGCGGCGATCCGGTGCACCGGCGCCAGCGGACCGCGCACCGGCAGCAGCACAAGCCGGGCCCGCACCGAGCCGGTGCCCGGTCCGCCGCCCGGCACGTCGACGACGACCGAACCGGCGGGCGGCGGCGCGTCCTTGTGCTGTCCGCGCAGCCCCTCCCACACCTGGAGCGGCTCGGCGCCCTCGGGCCCGGCGCCCGCCGCGTACAGCAGCAGCCCCTCCGCGGTCTCCAGGAAGACCGGGTTGTCGCTGAAGTCGGCCAGGATGCCGAGGACCTGCGGCACACCGCCGCCGCCGAGCAGCGCCTCGGTGCAGCGCCGGTGCACCTCCTCGGCGCGTTGCAGCAGCGCGTAGTGCCCGTTGACGATCTCGGTGTGGATCTCCTCGGTCACCGTCACGAACGGCACCTCGCGGTGCAGCTGGACCAGCGGCAGCCCGGCCGAGCGGGCCGTCTCCACCAGCGTGGCGGGCAGCCGGGTGAAGCGCGGGCCCAGCTCGACGACCAGGGCCGCGATCCCGCGCTCGGCGAGGGTGCGCACGAAGGCGCGCTGCTCGGCGGGGCGGGTGCCGAGGCCGTAGCCCGTGGTCAGCAGCAGTTCGCCGCCCTTGAGCAGGGAGGCGATGTTCGGGACCTCGCCCGCGTGCACCCAGCGCACGGTCCGGTGCAGCCGGTCGGCGCCCGCGAGTACCTCCGGGAGCCCGCTGCGCAGTCCGGGCAGCTCCAGCGCCCGCTGCACGGTGATCCCGGCGTCGTGACTGTCGAATCGGGGGTCCGTGCGGCTGTCCATGAGGCGGACGGTACCTGCGCGGAGGTTCCGATGACATCTCCTGGCGGTTACGGGGACGATCACCGGGGCGCGCGGCCCGACACTGCGTCGCGCCGTGCGCCGGATTCCGCGACCGGGTGCCGGTTGTGGTGTGGATCACCGGACGGCCACACTGTCGAATCCGCGAGGACACTCCCGCGTGATCTTCGGTTTTCGTCGTGACGGAGCAGGAAGAGGGCGGAATGGCACAGAATCCCCCGCCAGGGACACCGGCACCCCCGCCAGGGACTCCGGCACCCCCGCCAGGGACTCCGGCACCCATGCCGGGCGACCCGGCGCCCGCGCGCGAGGTGCACCGCCTCAAGGCGAACTCCGTGGGCCTGGTCGGCGTGGTCTTCATGGCCGTCGCCACCGCCGCGCCCATCACCGCGATGACCGGCAACCTGCCGATCGCGGTCGGCTTCGGCAACGGCACCGGTGCCCCGGCCGGCTATCTCTTCGCGACGCTCGTGCTGACGGTGTTCTCCGTGGGCTATGTCGCCATGGCCCGCCGGATCACGGCCGCGGGCGCCTTCTACGGCTTCATCTCACACGGCCTCGGCCGGATCGCGGGCATGGCTTCCGGCATGCTGGCCGTCCTCGCGTACATCGTCTTCGAGGCGTCCATCGTGGGCGTCTTCGCCTATTTCGCGCGCACGACGGTCCAGGACCAGCTGGGTGTGGACCTGCCGTGGATCCTGTACGCCGCCGCGATGCTGCTGGTCACCGTGGTGCTGTCGTACTTCGACATCAACCTCACCGCCAAGGCCCTCGGCGTGATGCTGATCGCCGAGATCGCGGTGCTCTTCGCCGTCGCCACCGCCGTACTGCTGAACGGCGGCGGCCCGGACGGCATCCCGGTCGAACCGATCAACCCCAAGAACGCCTTCACCGGCGCCTCCGCCGGCCTCGGACTGTTCTTCGCGTTCTGGTCGTGGGTCGGCTTCGAGTCGACCGCGATGTACGGCGAGGAGTCCCGCGACCCCAAGCGGGTCATCCCGCGCGCCACGCTGATCTCGGTGATCGGCGTCGGCCTGTTCTACATCTACGTCTCCTGGATGACGATCGCCGGCAACGGCCTCAAGGGCTCGGTCGAGGTCTCCTCCGGCAGCAGCCCGCTCGACCTGTTCTTCGACCCGGCGCACACCTTCATCGGCGCCTGGGCCGTCGACGCCTTCCAGTGGCTGCTGATCACCGGCTCGTTCGCCTGCGGCATGGCCTTCCACCAGTGCGCGTCCCGCTATCTGTACGCCATCGGCCGCGAGGGCTTCCTGCACCCGGCCCTCGGCCGCACCCACCCCCGGCACGGATCGCCGTACGTCGCCTCGGTGGTGCAGTCGGCGATCGCGGTCGGGCTGGTCGGCGCGTTCTGGCTGACCGGGCAGGACCCGTACACCCACCTCTACACCCTGCTGGCGATCCTCGGCACGATGGCGATCCTCATCGTGCAGACCCTGTGCTCCTTCGCCGTCATCGGCTACTTCCGGCGCAACCATCCCGAGGACCGGCACTGGTTCCGCACCTTCACCGCCCCGCTGCTCGGCGGGATCGGCATGACGGCCGTGGTGGTGCTGCTGGTGGTCAACCTGGACACCGCGGCCGGCGCGGCGGCCGACTCGCTGTTCTTCAAGTCCATCCCGTGGATCGTCGGCCTGGTCTTCTTCGGCGGGCTCGGCCTCGGCCTCTATCTGCGGGCCAGGCATCCCGCGCGGTACGAGGTCATCGGGCGGGTCGTCCTGGAAGACGCGGCCGAGCGCCCGGACGACGACCGCGCGGAGACGTCCGCGGCCGTGTGAGAACCGTCAGCGCGAGAAGACCCGTGAGAAACGGCCCGGCCGCCCGCCTCCACCGGAGACGGGCGGCCGGGCCGCGCGAGGACCGTCAGCCGCCGTACGCCCCGGAGGCCGTCAGCCGCAGGGCCGTGTCGATCAGCGGGACATGGCTGAAGGCCTGCGGGAAGTTGCCCACCTGGCGCTGGAGGCGCGGGTCCCACTCCTCGGCGAGCAGCCCCAGGTCGTTGCGGAGCGAGAGCAGCTTCTCGAAGAGCTTGCGGGCCTCGTCCACGCGGCCGATCATCGCGAGGTCGTCCGCCATCCAGAACGAGCAGGCCAGGAAGGCGCCCTCGTCGCCGGGCAGCCCGTCCACACCCTCGTCGCCGCCCGAGGTCGGGTAGCGCAGGATGAAGCCGTCCGGTGTGGACAGCTCGCGCTGGATGGCCTCGATGGTGCCGATGACCCGCTTGTCGTCCGGCGGCAGGAAGCCCATCTGCGGGATCAGCAGCAGGGAGGCGTCCAGTTCCTTGGAACCGTAGGACTGCGTGAACGTGTTGCGTTCCTTGTCGTAGCCGCGCTCGCAGACGTCCCGGTGGATGTCGTCGCGCAGCTCGCGCCAGCGCTCCAGCGGGCCGTCCGCGTCACCGGACTCGATCAGCTTGATCGTGCGGTCGACGGCGACCCAGGCCATCACCTTGGAGTGCACGAAGTGGCGGCGCGGGCCGCGCACCTCCCAGATGCCCTCGTCCGGCTCCTGCCAGTGGCCCTCCAGGTAGCGGATGAGCTTCAGCTGGAGCAGCGAGGCGTAGTCGCTGCGGGCCAGGCCCGTCATGTGGCCGAGGTGCAGGGCCTCGGTGACCTCGCCGTAGACGTCGAGCTGGAGCTGGTGCGCGGCGCCGTTGCCGACGCGGACCGGGCCGGAGTTCTCGTAGCCGGGCAGCCAGTCCAGCTCCGCCTCGCCCAGCTCGCGCTCGCCGGCGATGCCGTACATGATCTGGAGGTTCTCCGGGTCGCCGGCGACCGCGCGCAGCAGCCACTCGCGCCAGGCGCGGGCCTCCTCGCGGTAGCCGGTGCGCAGCAGCGAGGAGAGGGTGATGGCCGCGTCCCGCAGCCAGGTGTAGCGGTAGTCCCAGTTGCGGACACCGCCGATCTCCTCCGGCAGGGACGTGGTGGGCGCGGCGACGATGCCGCCCGTCGGGGCGTACGTCAGCGCCTTCAGCGTGATCAGCGAGCGGACCACGGCCTCGCGGTAGGGGCCGTGGTACGTGCAGTGCTCGACCCACTCCCGCCAGAAGTCCTCGGTCGCCTCCAGGGACTGCTCCGGCTCGGGCAGCGGCGGGGGCTGCTTGTGCGAGGGCTCCCAGGAGATGGTGAACGCGATCCGCTCACCCGGCGAGACCGTGAAGTCGGCGTAGGTCGTGAGCGACTTGCCGTAGGTCTCCGCCGATGTGTCGAACCACACCGAGTCCGGGCCCGCGACCGCGACCGTACGCCCGTCGTGCTTGTGCACCCAGGGGACGATCCGGCCGTAGGAGAACCGCATCCGCAGGGCCGAGCGCATCGGGACCCGGCCCGTGACGCCCTCCACGATCCGGATCAGCTGCGGCGCGCCGTCGCGCGGCGGCATGAAATCGGTCACCCGGACCGTGCCGCGCGGGGTGTCCCACTCCGATTCCAGGATCAGCGAGTCCCCGCGGTAGCCGCGCCGGGCCGCCGTGGGCGGTTCGGAGTCCGACGCGTGCGCCGGGCCGATCCGCCAGAAACCGTGGTCCTCGGTGCCCAGCAGACCGGCGAAGATGGCATGCGAGTCGAAGCGGGGCAGGCACAGCCAGTCCACCGTGCCGTCCCGGCAGACCAGTGCGGCGGTCTGCATGTCTCCGATGAGTGCGTAGTCTTCGATGCGCCCGGCCACGTGCAACTCCAGTCGAACGGCCACGTCACCCCATGAAGGGGCTGTCGCTAGTGCGGTCAAGGGGTGTTTGAAATGCGTCGTTGAGCGGTGAAGCAAAGCAGTCGATCAGCCGTCTGGCAAAACGACCGTCGTTGCTCAACGAACTGACGAGCTCTCGTTGTTCCGGAGGAATACGGGCGGGGGTGGTGCCCTGTTTCCGGTGCGCTCGGCAGCGAGTGTCCGAGCAGGATACGACGCACGTAGATGATCTGCGCGCCGCTCCGGGCAACGCGGGTGAGCCGATCGGGTGAGCGGTTGGTGAGCGGCCCGTAAGAGGTCGGCGTGAGTGTCGGAACATGCGCGGAGCGTGGCCGGACGCCGTCGCTCCGCGGCGCTGATACCCTGGTAGCCCGTGGACCGGTGGGAGTAAAACCCCCGAACCGCAGCGACGGCGCCGCCGGCAACAGCCGGTCCGGCAGCCGCACCGCACCCCCAGACCGCGACCACGGGAGCCCCGTCTTGGCCATGCCACCCAAATCTTCGACGACCAAGCACATCTTCGTCACCGGGGGTGTCGCCTCCTCGCTCGGCAAGGGCCTGACGGCCTCCAGCCTGGGCATGCTGCTCAAGGCCCGGGGCCTGCGCGTCGTGATGCAGAAGCTCGACCCGTACATCAATGTCGACCCTGGCACGATGAACCCCTTCCAGCACGGCGAGGTCTTCGTCACCAACGACGGCGCCGAGACCGACCTGGACATCGGACACTACGAGCGTTTCCTCGACCGCGACTTGGACGGCTCTGCAAACGTCACGACCGGGCAGATCTACTCGACGGTCATCGCCAAGGAGCGCCGCGGCGAGTATCTGGGCGACACCGTCCAGGTCATCCCGCACATCACCAACGAGATCAAGAACCGGATCCGCCGCATGGCCGCGGACGACGTGGACGTCGTCATCACCGAGGTCGGCGGCACGGTCGGCGACATCGAGTCGCTGCCGTTCCTGGAGACAGTCCGTCAGGTCCGGCACGAGGTCGGCCGGGACAACGTGTTCGTGGTGCACATCTCGCTCCTGCCGTACATCGGCCCCTCGGGAGAGCTGAAGACGAAGCCGACCCAGCACTCGGTTGCGGCCCTGCGCAACATCGGTATCCAGCCGGACGCCATCGTGCTGCGCAGCGACCGCGAGGTGCCCACCGCGATCAAGCGCAAGATCTCGCTGATGTGCGACGTCGACGAGGACGCCGTGGTGGCCTGCCCGGACGCGCCGTCCATCTACGACATCCCGAAGACCGTGCACTCCGAGGGCCTGGACGCCTACGCCGTGCGCCGCCTCGACCTGCCGTTCCGCGACGTGGACTGGACGACCTGGGACGACCTGCTCGACCGTGTCCACCGGCCGCGCCACGAGATCAACCTCGCCTTGGTCGGCAAGTACATCGACCTGCCCGACGCCTATCTCTCGGTCACCGAGGCGCTGCGCGCGGGCGGCTTCGCCAACAAGACCCGCGTCAAGATCAAGTGGGTCACCTCCGACGACTGCAAGACCCCGGCGGGCGCCGCCGAGCAGCTCGCCGACGTGGACGCCATCTGCATCCCCGGCGGCTTCGGCGACCGCGGTGTCTCCGGCAAGGTCGGCGCCATCCAGTACGCGCGCGAGAACCGGATCCCGCTGCTCGGCCTCTGTCTGGGTCTCCAGTGCATCGTGATCGAGGCCGCGCGCAACCTGGCCGGCATCAAGGACGCCAACTCCACCGAGTTCGACGCCGCCACCGCCCACCCGGTCATCTCCACCATGGCCGAGCAGCTGGACATCGTCGCCGGCGACGGCGACATGGGCGGAACGATGCGCCTGGGCATGTACCCGGCCAAGCTGGCCGAGGGCTCGATCGTGCGCGAGGTGTACGACGGCAAGGAGTACGTCGAGGAGCGCCACCGGCACCGCTACGAGGTGAACAACGCCTACCGCGCGGAGCTGGAGAAGCAGGCCGGCCTGCTCTTCTCGGGCGTCTCGCCGGACAACAAGCTCGTCGAGTACGTCGAGTACCCCCGTGACGTCCACCCCTATCTGGTCGCCACCCAGGCCCACCCGGAGCTGCGCTCGCGCCCGACCCGCCCCCACCCGCTGTTCGCCGGGCTGGTGAAGGCGGCCGTGGAGCGCAAGGAGAACGCGGGGACGGCCGGGGCGGCGGGGGCCGAGGAGCCCACCGGGACCGCCGCGTCCGCCGCGTCCACCGGCTCCGCGTCGAAGGATTCGAAGTAACACACCAGTTGTACGGTGGCCGGGGTGCAAACCTTCAAAGGTGGGCACCCCGGCTTTTCCGTGTGCACGTGGAGGGACAGGGCATGACGATCAAGGACACCCCCGAGGAGTGGGAGATCCGGGCCACCGGGACCCCCTTCGTGGGCAAGAAGACCTCCGTCCGCACGGACGACGTGGTCATGCCCGACGGGACCGTTGTCCGCCGTGACTACCAGGTGCACCCCGGCTCGGTCGCGATCCTCGCCCTGGACGACGCGGGCCGGGTGCTGGTGCTGCGCCAGTACCGCCACCCCGTACGCCACAAGCTCTGGGAGATCCCGGCCGGACTGCTCGACGTCCCCGGCGAGAACCCGCTGCACGCCGCCCAGCGCGAGCTCTACGAGGAGGCGCACGTCAAGGCCGAGGACTGGCGCGTGCTGACCGACGTCTACACCACGCCGGGCGGCTGCGACGAGGCCGTACGGATCTTCCTCGCCCGGGGGCTGTCCGAGGTCGAGGGCGAGCGGTTCGAGGCCGAGCACGAGGAGCTGGACCTGGAGCTGGCCCGGGTACCCGTCGAGGAGCTCGTGCGCGGGGCGCTGGCGGGCGAACTCCACAACAACTGCCTCGTCGTCGGGGTGCTCTCCCTGGTGGCCGCACGGGCCGGTGACGGCCTCGACGCACTGCGCCCGGCCGAGGCGCCGTGGCCGGCGCGTCCCTTCGAGGCGTGAGCGCCGCCCGCACCCGCGTGGTGTGACGATCGCCTGATCCGATCGGGGGACGTCTCCGCCGCGCTCCGCACAGATCGTCGCAGAGCGTGAACTAGGCTCTGGAAATGCCCGAACCGGAGTCCCGGCGGGCTCTGCGCGTGCGGTGGGACGGGAGTGTGGCCCGTGACGGATCAGGCGGTGGACACGGACGGCGTGCGGCTGTCGGGACACTCGTCGCTGGACAGCGGATTCCTGGGCCGCACACGGGAGTTGAAGGAGCTGCGCGCGGACATCGAGCGTGCCGGACTCGACACCCTCTCCGGGAAGAAGGCACCCCGCGCGCGGGTGCTGCTGATCGCCGGCAAGCCCGGTTCCGGCCGGACCGCGCTCGGTGAGGAACTGGTGGCGCAGATCGCGGACCGTTACCCCGACGGCGTGTTGCGGGTCCGGCTCTCCGAGCCCGACGGCACACCGGTGCCCGTCGGGCGCGCCGCGCGCGACCTGCTGGCCGAAATGGAGCTGCCGAACCCGCCCGGCGCCGCCGAGGACGACCTCACGGGCGCGGTCCGTGACGCCCTCGCCGAGCGCAGGACCGTACTGCTGCTGGACGACGCGTGCGACGCCGAGCAGGTCGACGCCCTGCTGCCGGACGCCCCGGACTGCCTGGTCGTGGCCGTCTCCCGGGGCCCGCTGACCGGCATCGCCGACGTCCGCCCGTGCACGCTGGGCGGCCTGGACACCAAGTCCGCCGTCGAGCTGCTGTCCCGGCACACCGGCTCCGTCCGGATCACCGTCGACCCGCGGGCCGCCGAGGGTCTCGTGGAGGCCTGCCAGGCGCAGCCCGCCGCGCTGATGCTGGCCGGCGGCTGGCTCGCCGCACGCCCCAAGGCGGCCGTCGCCGACCTCGCCAAGCAGCTGCACGCCGAGGGCGACGAGGGCACCGCGCTCGGCCGGGTCTTCCGCCTCGCCTACTCCGCGCTGCCCGCCACGGCCGCCCGGATACTGCGCCTGCTCGCCCTCGCCCCCGGCGGTGTCGTCGACCCGCACACCGCCTCCGCGCTGGCCGGCTGCTCGGTCGCCGGGGCCCGCACCACGATGGACGACTTCGTCAAGCTGGGCCTGCTGCACCGCGTGGACTCCTCGCTCCCGCAGTACGAGGTCCCCGGCTGCCTGCACCCCCTGCTCACCGCCCTCGCCGAGACCCACGACCGGCCCGCCGAGCTCCAGCTGGCCCGCGCCCGGATGCTGGAGCGCACGGTACGGCTGCTCCAGTCCTGCCGGGCCATCACCGAGACCGACAACCCGGAGGCGCGCGAGAAGCTCCAGGGCATGCCGCGCGCCCTGCGCTTCCCCACCCCGCGGGCCGCCGCCGACTGGCTGCGGATCCGCCGGCCCGCGCTGCTGGCCGCGGCCCGTCTCGCGGTCGCCGACGGCGAGCTGGACACGCTGGCCAGGCGGCTGATGTCCCAGCTGGTCCGCGCGATGGTCGCCCACTTCGGCACCCAGGCCGCCGCGCCCGACCTCTACGGCATCCACCGTCTCGTCCTCGACGTCGCCGAGCGGCGCGACCTGCCCCGCGAACAGGCCGCGGCGCTGCTGAACCTCGGCGACCTGGACGCCAGGACCGGCCGGACGACCGAGGCGCTCGCCCGCTACCGGGCCGCACTGGACGCCGGACGCGAGGCGAACGACCCCTACGCGACCGGCCGCGCGATGGAATCCGTAGGCGGCGCCCACCAGGAGCTCGGGGACTACGACCGGGCCGCCGACTGGTTCGGCCGCGCCCTGTCCGAACGGCTCGCCCGCGGCGAGCGCGCGGACGTCGCCCGGCTGTACGGCCGGATCGGTACCGCCCACACCTACGGGGGCCGCTACGGCGAGGCACAGCGGGCCTGGCGGGCCGCGCTGGCCGGCCACCGCAAGCTCGGGGACGTGACCGCGTACGCACGGGCGTTGAGCGAGCTGGCGCGGGTCCAGGAGTACGCGGGTCGCCCCGAGGAGTCGCTGCGCACCTGCCAGGAGGCGGTCGAGTGGGCGCGCCGCGCGGAGGACGTACGACTACAGGCGGCGCTGCATCTGCGGCAGGCCGACACCCTCGAACGTCTGGGCGATCCCACGGCCGCCGGCCTGCACCGCAGTGCCGCCGAGCGCATGCTGGGGGAGGAGCGCCAGGAGGGCGATTCCGGTGATCCCGTTGCCGAAGACGGGGACGATGCCTGCGAAATCCGTAGTGCATCCGCGAAAGATTGAAGCAATGAAAGGCTAGACAGCAGGAACGCCTTCATTAAACTGGCTCTGCCGCACGTTCTCTGCGGTGTCTCCTGGTGTGCCCACGCACGGCCGGGTATGTCACGTAAGCACCCCCTCTGAGCCAAGGACCGTGATCGACGTGAAGGTCGGCATCCCCCGCGAGGTCAAGAACAACGAGTTCCGGGTGGCCATCACCCCCGCCGGCGTGCACGAGCTGGTACGCAACGGCCACCAGGTGGTCATCGAGCAGGGCGCCGGCATCGGCTCCTCGATCACGGACGTGGAGTACGTCGCCGCCGGCGCGCGGATCCTGCCCACCGCCGACGAGGTGTGGGCCACCGCCGACCTGCTGCTGAAGGTCAAGGAGCCGATCGCCGAGGAGTACCACCGCCTCCGCAAGGACCAGACGCTCTTCACCTACCTGCACCTGGCCGCGTCCAAGGAGTGCACGGACGCCCTCGTCGAGTCCGGAACCACCGCCATCGCCTACGAGACCGTCGAGCTGCCCGGCCGCGCGCTGCCGCTGCTCGCCCCGATGTCCGAGGTCGCTGGCCGGATCGCCCCCCAGGTCGGCGCCTACCACCTGATGCGCGCCAACGGCGGCCGCGGTGTGCTGCCGGGCGGCGTGCCGGGTGTGATTCCCGCCAAGGCCGTGGTCATCGGCGGCGGCGTCTCCGGCTGGAACGCCACCCAGATCGCCGTCGGCATGGGCTTCGACGTGACCCTGCTCGACCGCGACATCAACAAGCTGCGCGAGGCCGACAAGATCTTCGGCACGAAGGTCAAGGCCGTCATGTCCAACGCCTTCGAGCTGGAGAAGGCCGTCCTGGAGGCCGACCTCGTCATCGGCGCCGTCCTCATCCCGGGCGCCAAGGCCCCGAAGCTGGTCACCAACGAGCTGGTGTCCCGGATGAAGCCCGGCAGTGTCCTTGTCGACATCGCGATCGACCAGGGCGGCTGCTTCGAGGACTCCCGTCCCACCACCCACGCCGAGCCGACCTTCCCGGTCCACAACTCGGTCTTCTACTGCGTCGCCAACATGCCCGGCGCGGTGCCCAACACCTCCACCAACGCCCTCACCAACGCCACGCTGCCGTACATCGTGTCCCTCGCCAACAACGGCTGGGTCGAGGCGCTGCGCCGCGACCCGGCGCTGGCCAGGGGTCTCAACACGCATGACGGCAAGGTCGTTTACAAGGAGGTCGCCGAGGCCCACGGCCTGGAGCACATCGAGCTGGAGACCCTCCTCGGCTGAGCCCTCGCACCCCGGCCCATGTCGACTCGGCCACCAAGTCGTCAGCCGTCAAAAGGCGATTCGTCAACACGCTTCGTCAACCCCACGCACCCGGCCGGACCTTGCGACACAAGGTCCGGCCGGGTGTGTGTATGGTCACTTTGCGGCACAAGGTCAACTCGCCTCGAACGTAACCCTTGAGCCGATTCGTGCACCGGTGAAACCTACCGTGCGACGGTCGTACGCCCTTGACAGCAGGATGTTTCATTGCCGACACATCCTGCCGGGTCCGGCGGATTGTGTTGCTGTGAACGCCCGACACGCCATAGAGTCGCCAACCGTCGGCATGGTGCCACGCTGACCTGTCTAGAAATTTCCTGGTCACCAAGGAGGTAAGACGACTTGTGAATGAGTCGACATTTTCTCCCGGGGGTGGTCAACCAGGAAGCCCTGCGCGGGGTCAGGCGCCCGCGGGGTTCGAGGCTGTCGGCTCCGTAGCGGTGCGCACCTTCGCAGCCCACCAGAGTCACCACAAGTCAGGGGTGACTCAGCCAGCACACCAGAGCATGGATGGCCATCACGTGAACGCCATGGCCGGCGACGGAAGTGGCGCGCCCCACAACCACTTCGCCGACTACGACGAACTGCCCGAGGGGCACTTCTACGACCCCGACGCCGAGTACGAGCCCGATCCCGAGTACGCGGCCACGCTCGCGCCCGACGCTGCCCGTCAGCGCCGCGAGCGCATCGGCCCGACCGGGCGCCCGCTCCCGTACTTCCCGATCCCGGGCCCGCTCACGGACCACGGACCCGCGAAGATCATCGCGATGTGCAACCAGAAGGGCGGCGTGGGCAAGACGACGTCGACCATCAACCTGGGTGCCGCGCTCGCGGAGTACGGACGCCGGGTGCTGCTCGTGGACTTCGACCCGCAGGGCGCGCTGTCGGTCGGTCTCGGCGTCAATCCGATGGAGCTCGACCTCACCGTCTACAACCTGCTCATGGAGCGGGGCATGGCGGCCGACGAGGTCCTCCTGAAGACCGCGGTCCCCAACATGGACCTGCTGCCGAGCAACATCGACCTGTCGGCGGCGGAGGTCCAGCTCGTCTCCGAGGTCGCCCGCGAGTCGACACTCCAGCGCGCCCTGAAGCCGCTCATGGCCGACTACGACTACATCGTGATCGACTGTCAGCCCTCGCTGGGCCTGCTCACCGTCAACGCCCTGACGGCGGCTCACAAGGTGATAGTGCCCCTCGAGTGCGAGTTCTTCGCGCTGCGTGGTGTCGCGCTGCTCACCGAGACCATCGAGAAGGTGCAGGAGCGGCTCAACCCGGAGCTGGAGCTCGACGGGATCCTCGCCACGATGTACGACTCGCGCACCGTGCACAGCCGCGAGGTGCTCGCGCGGGTCGTCGAGGCGTTCGACGACCACGTCTACCACACGGTCATCGGGCGCACGGTCCGCTTCCCGGAGACCACGGTCGCCGGTGAGCCGATCACCACGTACGCCTCCAACTCGGTCGGTGCCGCCGCCTATCGCCAGCTCGCCAGGGAGGTGCTCGCCCGGTGTCACGCCGAGTGAGTCTGCCGGGGGCCGACGAACTCTTCCGTACGACAGGGGGCATGGCGCTTCAGCCGTCCAGCCCGCGGCGACAGGCCAACGGCGAGGCCCGGGTGCCGGCGCCGGCCGGGGAGAGCGACGAGGCTGCGGCCGAGGACGCGCCGCAGTCGGTGCCCGCGCAGGGCGGGGACGGCGACGGGGCCGAGCATGTCGCCACCGACTCGGAATCGGCCGACGCGGAGTCGCGCGGCCGTGACCGGCGCTCGGCCGCGGCCACGCAGGAGGGTTCCGCCGACGGCGGGCAGTCGCAGCCGCGCAAGCGCGGTCGTGGCGGTGGCTCGCGGCGGCCCAGTGGACGCGAGCGGCACGACGAGAAGATCACCGTGTACGTCTCCGCCGAGGAGCTCATGGACCTGGAACACGCCCGGCTGGTGCTCCGTGGGGAGCACGGGCTCGCGGTGGATCGTGGGCGGATCGTGCGGGAGGCCGTCGCCGTGGTGCTGGCGGATCTGGAGACCCGTGGGGACGCCAGCATCCTCGTACGACGGTTGCGCGGCCGGTAGGGGTAGCCTGCGGGGGCTATGACCTCGAATGACGCTTCTGTCGCTGCCTCCGGCGGTTCCGGACGTCGGCGGGTGCTCGGGCGAGGGCCCGGGGCGCCGGCTGATGAGCCGGTGGCCGAGGTTGCCGCGGCCGAGCCGTTCATCGAGCCGGTCGCCGAGCCGGTCGTCGGGGTTACGGAGGCGCCTCCGGCCGGTGAGTACGGCGGCGACGGCGTGGACGGCGAGCCGGAGGCCGTGGAGGCCGGAGCCGGCGAGGAGCCCGACGGCGGTGGGGTCTTCAAGGTCCGGCTGGCGAACTTCGAAGGGCCCTTCGATCTGCTGCTCCAGCTGATCTCGAAGCACAAGCTGGACGTCACCGAAGTGGCGCTGTCCAAGGTGACCGACGAGTTCATGGTGTACATCCGGGCCCTCGGGCCGGACTGGGACCTGGACGAGACGACCGAGTTCCTCGTGGTCGCCGCCACACTGCTCGACCTGAAGGCGGCCCGGCTGCTGCCCGCCGCCGAGGTGGAGGACGAGGCCGACCTGGCCCTCCTCGAAGCACGGGACCTGCTCTTCGCGCGACTGCTCCAGTACCGCGCCTACAAGCAGATCGCCGACATCTTCAACCGGCGGCTCGAAGAAGAGGGCCGGCGCTATCCCCGTACCGTCGGGCTCGAACCGCACCACGCCGAGCTGCTGCCCGACGTCGTGATCAGCATCGGGCCCGAGGGGTTCGCGAGGCTTGCCGTGAAGGCGATGCAGCCCAGGCCCAAGCCGCAGGTGTACGTCGATCACATCCACGCGCCGCTGGTGAGCGTGCAGGAGCAGGCCGGGATCGTGGTCGCGCGGCTGAAGGAGCTGGGCGAGACGAGTTTCCGGACGCTCGTCGACGACACCGACGACACCCTCACCGTCGTGGCCCGGTTCCTCGCGCTGCTGGAGCTGTACCGGGAGAAGGCCGTCGCGCTGGAGCAGGAGATCGCCCTCGGAGAGCTGCTGGTGCGGTGGACCGGCGGGGAGGGCGACGCCGAGCCGATGGTGACGGACGAGTTCGACCGGCCGCCGGAGCCGCCGAAGGACGAGGAGAAGAAGGCGTGAGTGAGGAGACCACGGAACTTCCCGTCGGGCAGCGCGGGGTCGCGGACCTCGACCTCAAGCCCGCTCTGGAGGCCGTCCTGATGGTCGTGGACGAGCCCGCGACCGAGGAGCACCTCGCGAAGATCCTCCAGCGGCCCAGGCGCCGGATCGCCGACGCGCTGCGGGAGCTGGCCGACGAATACGTCACACAGGGCCGTGGATTCGAGCTGCGGCTGATCGCCGGCGGCTGGCGCTACTACACGCGGCCGGAGTACGCCGCGGCCGTCGAGGGCTTCGTCCTGGACGGGCAGCACGCCCGCCTCACGCAGGCGGCTCTTGAGACCCTGGCGGTCGTCGCGTACCGCCAGCCGGTCAGCCGCAGCCGGGTCTCCGCGGTGCGCGGAGTGAACTGTGACGGTGTGATGCGCACCCTCCTCCAGCGGGGTCTGGTCGGGGAGGCGGGCACGGAACCCGAAACAGGTGCGATCCTGTACGTGACGACGAACTACTTTCTGGAGCGGATGGGCCTGCGTGGCCTGGACGAGCTCCCGGAGCTCGCGCCCTTCCTCCCCGAGGCGGAGGCGATCGAGGCCGAGACGCTGGAAGGGGTCCCGTCGTTCGATCCGGACGCTCCGGATTCCGAGGACGCAGACGACAAGACGGAAATTTGATGCGAAGCAGCAGCGGCAGGAACAGCAGCGGAAACAACGGCGGGAGCCGTGGTGGCAACAGCGGCGGCCGCGGCGGTAGCAGCGGTGGCGGCGGGAGCCGTGGCGCGAGCAGCGGTGGCGGCGGCGGAGGCCGTGGCGCGAGCAGCGGTGGCGGCCGTGGCGCCGGCAGCGGTGGCCGCGGAAACTTCCGCGGTGCCGGGAACGACCGCGACGACAAGCAGGCGGGCCGGCCGAAGAGGCCGCGCCCCGAGGAGCGGCGCTACGACGTAGGGCCGGGCGCCTCCCAGGAGGGCCCGAAGTCCGGGCGCGGCGCGTCCGCGCGCGGTGGCGCCAAGGGCGGGCCCCGGCAGGGCCAGGGCACCGGGCGCGGGCGTACGACGCCGGCCACCTCCCGCGAGTACGACGCGCGGAGCGAGGAGCGCAACCGGGACCGCTACGCGGAGGCCAAGCAGGTCAAGCTGCCCCCCAAGACCTTCCCCGGCGCCGAGCAGGAGGGCGAGCGGCTCCAGAAGGTCCTCGCCCGCGCGGGCTACGGCTCGCGGCGCTCCTGCGAGGAGCTGATCGAGCAGGCCAGGGTCGAGGTCAACGGCGAGATCGTCCTGGAGCAGGGCAAGCGGGTCGACCCGGAGAAGGACGAGGTCAAGGTCGACGGACTAACCGTGGCGACCCAGTCGTACCAGTTCTTCTCGCTCAACAAGCCCGCCGGTGTCGTCTCGACCATGGAGGACCCCGAGGGCCGGCAGTGCCTCGGCGACTACGTCACCAACCGGGAGACCCGGCTCTTCCACGTCGGCCGGCTCGACACCGAGACCGAGGGCGTCATCCTGCTCACCAACCACGGCGAGCTGGCCCACCGGTTGACCCACCCGAAGTACGGCGTCAAGAAGACCTACCTCGCCCACATCGTCGGCCCGATCCCGCGCGACCTGGGCAAGAAGCTCAAGGACGGCATCCAACTGGAGGACGGGTACGCGCGAGCGGACCACTTCCGGGTCGTCGAGCAGACCGGCAAGAACTACCTGGTCGAGGTCACCCTGCACGAGGGCCGCAAGCACATCGTCCGGCGGATGCTCGCCGAGGCGGGCTTCCCGGTCGACAAACTGGTGCGGGTCGCCTTCGGCCCGATCACGCTGGGCGACCAGAAGTCGGGCTGGCTGCGCCGCCTGTCGAACACCGAGGTCGGCATGCTGATGCAGGAAGTCGAGCTGTAGAGCACACACGATCAGCGCCCTTCGCGGGCGGCGGCCGGTCCCGGATTCCCCGGGGCCGGCCGTTCGTCTTCCGCCGCCCCGATGCTTTTTGGCTCCCCGCGCGGTCTTCATCCATGACGGAGGGAGAGACATGACTGCGACGACGGACCCCGGGGAACTGCTGGAGCGATCGCTGGCCTACGCGCTGGGGAGCGTGGCCGGGGTGGAGACCGGGAACCTCGGCCGGGACACACCGTGCCCCGAGTGGGACCTCGCGAAGCTGCTCGGCCATCTCGACGACTCGCTGGACGCGTTGTACGAGGGGATCACGGGCGGCTCGATCGGGCTCTTCCCGGGGGTGGCGGAGCCGGACGCCGCGTGCGGGTTCCGCAGACGCGCCTGCGCCCTGCTCGGCGCGTGGGCGGCCGGACCGCCGGACCGGGTGCGGGTGGGCGAACGGCCGCTGGACATACGGCTCATGGCGGCCGTGGGCGCCGTCGAGATCGCCGTGCACGGCTGGGACGTGGCGCAGGCGTGCGGACACGTACGGCCGCTGCCGGTGCGGCTCGCCGCCGAGTTGCTGCCCGTCGCGCGGTACGCGGTCGGGGACGCGGACCGGGGTGCCCGGTTCGGCGCGCCGCTCGCCGTGCCCGTGTGGGCGGAGCCCGACGAGCGGCTGCTGGCGTTCCTGGGGCGCCGCGACCTCTGCGCCGGGTGAGGCGGGACCGGAGCGGGGGAGCGGTTTGGGAAACGCATGGGTTGTGGTGACCCGTGTGGGCTCTTTATAGTCGCACTGACTATATGTCGTTCCGACGACAAGTCGGCGCGGCCACAAGGGCCGTGGGCATGGGGGGGTGAGCGGGCGTGAGCTTTCCGGACGGCTACGACAGACACGCCTTCGAGCCCTTCGCCGTCACCGTCGATCTCGCCGTCCTCACCCTCCGCGCGGGCGCGCTGCACGTCCTGCTCGTCGAGCGCGGCCACGAACCGTACGCCGGACACTGGGCCCTGCCCGGCGGCTTTGTGCTGCCGAAGGAGTCCGCCGAGACGGCCGCCCGGCGTGAACTCGCCGAGGAGACCGGGCTGTCCGACGTCTCCGGACTCCACCTCGAACAACTGCGCACCTACAGCGAGCCCGACCGCGACCCCCGGATGCGGGTCGTCTCGGTCGCCTACGCCGCGCTGCTGCCCGAACCGCCCGAACCACACGGCGGCGGCGATGTCACACAGGCCCGCTGGGTGCCGTACGACAGCGCCCGGCCGCTCGCCTTCGACCACGACCGGATGCTCGCCGACGCCCAGGAACGCGTCGGCGCCAAACTCGAGTACACCTGCCTCGCGACCGCCTTCTGCCCGCCCGAGTTCACACTCGGCGAGCTGCAACAGGTCTACGAGACCGTGTGGGACACACCGCTCGACCGCCCCAACTTCCGCCGCAAGGTGCTCGCCACGCCCGGCTTCGTCGAACCGGTACCCGGCGCCGCCCGGTTGACCGGCGGACGCGGCAAGCCGGCGGCGCTCTACCGCGCGGGCACCGCCACCGCACTCCATCCGCCGCTGCTCCGACCGTCCCGGGAAGGTCCCGCATGACCACGACCACCGTCCGCAAGCGTGCCGCCACCGGATCCCTGCTGGGGCTGGCCCTGGGGGATGCGCTGGGATTTCCGACCGAGTTCAACGACGTGCCCTCGATCCTCGCGAAGTGCGGCCCCTGGGGGCACATGGATCTGCCCACACCGGCGATCGTCAGCGACGACACACAGATGACACTGGCCGTGGGACGGGGCATACGGGAGGCGATGGACCGGGGCCTGCTCGCACCCGTCGGGATGGTCGCCGCCGTACGCAAGGAGTTCGTCGCCTGGAACCGGTCCCCGGAGAACAACCGGGCCCCCGGAACCACCTGCCTGCGCGCGTGCGAGCTGCTGGAGCAGGAGGACCGGCTCTGGCAGGACGCCAGCCAGATCGACTCCAAGGGCTGCGGCGCCAACATGCGGGTCGCGCCGGTCGGGCTGATATCCGGGCTCAGCGACGAACAGCGCGCCGGCGCCGCCCAGTTGCAGGCCGCCCTGACCCACGGCCATCCGACGGCGCTCGCCGCGTCCGACCTCACCGCCCACGCCGTACGGCTGCTCGCGCAGGGCGCCGAACCGACCGGACTCGTCGGGCAGTTGCGGTCGTACGCCTACGAGAACCGCGGGCGGTACCACGAGCGCTGGCTCGGCGATCTGTGGCGGCGCGGCCAGGACGCCTCGGCGGAGGACTTCATCGTGCGCGGCTGGGACGAGTGCCTCGGTGTCCTCGACCGGCTGAAGGACGCCGTGCGCACCGTCTCGCCCGAGGCCGATCCCTGCCTGGCGACCGGCGCGGGCTGGATCGCCGAGGAGGCGCTCGCCACCGGGCTGCTGTGCTTCCTGCTCTTCGTCGACGAACCGCTCACCGCGCTGCGCCGCGCCGCGTGCAGCTCCGGCGACTCGGACTCCATCGCGTGTCTGACCGGCGCGTTCGCGGGGGCGTACCTCGGCGTCGACGCCTGGCCGCGGGACTGGGCGGACCGGATCGAGTACGAGAGCGAGCTGGTGACGCTCGGGGCGCTCTGGGACAACTGAGTGCGGTGAGCGGTTGTGGGGCGAGTGGTTGTGGGATGAGCGGTTGAGGGGTGGGCCGCTGACGGGCGGGCGGTGGCGGGTGGGTGGTGACGGCGGGTGGTCAGGCCCTGGTGATCGAGTCGCCCGTCACCGTGATCTGCTCCTTCGGCAGGGGCCTGGTCGCGGGGCCGTGGGCCACCGAACCGTCCGTGATGCTGAACTTGCTGCCGTGGCAGGCGCAGTTGATCGTGCCGCCCGAGACGTCCGCGACCGTGCAGCCCTGGTGGGTGCAGACCGCCGAGAAGGCCAGGATCTCGCCCTGATCCGGCTGGGTCAGCACGATCTTCTCGTCGGCGAGGATCGTGCCGCCGCCGACCGGGACGTCGGCCGTCGTGGCCAGCTCGGGGCCGGTGGCCGGGGAGCTCTCCGCATCGCCCGGCGGTGACTCCTGGGTCTCTTGCGTCTCCTGTGCCGACTGTGTGGGCTGGGCGTCACCGCCGCCGTCGTCGTCACCGCCGCAGGCCGTCACCAGCGCGGTGGCGCCCACCGCGCCCGTCGCGAGGAGCATCGTGCGCCGTGTTGTTCCGTGGGTCATGTCGTCACTCCGAAGGTGCGGAAGTACCAGGGGTGAAGGGGACCGGCCCGGCAAACAATGCCACAAAGCGCGCATGTCGTACGTCCCGGAGTCACGGATCCGTCCCGAGTAGCGGAAGCGGATCATCCACGTGACATTGGCAGGGATCGAGGCCGGGCCCGCACCCTGCGCCCGGCCGCCTCTCGAAAGGCGCGACCATGGCGGGTAACGATCTCGGCAGTCTGCTCGGCGGCCTCCTCGGGGGCGGACAGCAGAGCGGCGGGGGCGCCGGCGGTGGGGCGAATCTGCTCGCCGTGCTGCTCGGCACCCTGATGCGAAGTGGCGGCACCACCGGAGCCGCCGGATCCAACCCGCTGGGCGGGCTGCTGGAGATGCTGACCAAGTCCGGACTCGTCGACCAGGCGCAGTCCTGGGTCGGCTCCGGCAGCAACCAGCCCGTGAGCGGCTCCCAGCTCCGCCAGGCGCTGCCCGACGAGACGCTTCGGCAGGTCGCCGAGGAGGCGGGTGTCAGTCCCGAGCAGGCGGCCGACGGCCTGGCCCAGGTCCTGCCGCAGGCCGTCGACAGGCTCACCCCCGAGGGCCAGGTGCCCCAGGAGTCGCTGGAGGACATCATCAGGCAGCAGCGGCTGTGACCGGCCGGCCCGGGGCGCCCGCCGCGTCTCAGGAGACGGGCGCCGCACACCGGCCGTACGCGGGCTGACTAGGCTGGACGGGCGAGGAGCACAGGGGTCCGCGGCGCCGGGACGCGCGGCGGGCACCGCGGGCACTCGCGGCCGATCCGCACGACCAGCAAGGAGCAACGCCGTGGCGGTACGAGCGGTCCGGGGCGCCGTCCAACTCGAACGGGACGCCGCCGGACACATGGAGGAGCAGGTGGCGGCCCTGCTCACCGCCATCCTCGAACGCAACGGGCTCACCGCCGACGACCTGATCAGCATCTGGTTCACGGCCACGCCCGATCTGCACAGCGACTTCCCGGCCGCCGCGGCCCGCGGGCTCGGCATCGTCGACGTACCGCTGATCTGCGCCCAGGAACTGGACATCGAGGGCGCCATGCCACGGGTCGTACGGATCCTCGCGCACATCGAGTCCGACCGGCCGCGCGCCGACATCGCCCACGTCTACCTCGGCACCGCGGCCGCCCTGCGCAAGGACATCGCCCAGTGAGAACCGCCCTCGTCATCGGCACCGGCCTGATCGGCACCTCCGCCGCCCTCGCCCTGGTGCAGCGCGGCGTCACCGTCCACCTCGCGGACCACGACCCCGAGCAGGCGCGCACGGCCGCCGCGCTCGGCGCGGGCAGCGACGAGCAGCCCGAAGGGCCCGTCGACCTCGCGATCGTCGCCGCGCCGCCCGCCCACGTGGCCGCCGTCCTCGCCGACGCCATGCGCCGCGGGCTCGCCCGGGGCTACCTCGACGTGGCCAGCGTCAAGGGCGGACCGCGCCGGGAGCTGGAGGGCCAGGGTCTCGACCTGTCCGCGTACATCGGCTCGCACCCCATGTCGGGCCGTGAGCGGTCCGGCCCGCTGGCCGCCACCGCCGACCTCTTCGAGGGCCGCCCCTGGGTGCTCACCCCGACCCGGGACACCGACACCGAGGTGCTGAACCTCGCCCTGGAACTCGTCTCGCACTGCCGCGCGGTGCCGGTCGTCATGGACGCCGACGCCCACGACCGGGCCGTCGCCCTCGTCTCCCACATGCCGCACCTGGTGTCCAGCATGGTCGCCGCGCGGCTGGAGAACGCCGAGGAGGCCGCCGTACGGCTGTGCGGGCAGGGCATTCGGGACGTGACGCGGATCGCCGCGTCCGATCCCGCGATGTGGATCGACATCCTCTCCGCGAATCCGGGGCCGGTGGCCGACCTGTTGTCCGACGTCTCCGCCGATCTCGACGAGACCGTCGAGGCGCTGCGGGCGCTTCAGTCGTCCGACGAGGCCAAGCGGCGCGAGGGTGTGGGCGGTATCGAGGACGTGCTGCGGCGGGGGAACGCGGGGCAGGTGCGGGTGCCCGGCAAGCACGGGTCCGCTCCGCGGGTGTACGAGGTGGTGGCGGTGCTGATCGACGACCAGCCGGGGCAGCTGGCGAGGATCTTCGCCGATGCCGGGCGGGCCGGGGTCAACATCGAGGATGTGCGGATCGAGCATGCGACGGGGCAGCAGGCGGGGCTTGTGCAGTTGATGGTCGAGCCCAGGTCGGTGGCCGTGCTCGGCGCGGCGTTGCGGGAGCAGGGGTGGGCGCTTCGGCAGTAGTCCGGCCGCGGGCCGGGGTCCCGTTGTGGGGGCGGCGCCCCCACACCCCCGCTTCGGCCCTGCACGGGCCTCGTCCTCAAACGCCGGACGGGCTGAAACGGCGCCCGCGTCGGGAGGGAGGACGGGGTCTCGGGCGTCGGGTGGGCTGAAATGGCCCCCGTGTCGGGAGGGCGGGCTGTGGGGGTCCGGATGAGTGACGCGTACGCAGTAACCTTGTGCGGGGCGTCCGCTCGCCCCCATGTCCCGCCTCAGCGCACCAGGAAGGTGTCCACCCGTGGAAAACGGCGTCGCCCAGCCCGTGATTGTCGCCATCGACGGTCCCTCCGGCACGGGCAAGTCGAGCACGTCCAAGGCCGTGGCCGCCCAGCTGGGCCTGAGCTACCTGGACACCGGTGCCCAGTACCGGGCGATCACCTGGTGGATGGTGGCCAACGGGATCGACGTCGACGACCCGTCGGCGATCGCCGACGCGGCGGGCAAGCCGGAGATCGTTTCCGGCACCGACCCGAAGAACCCCACGATCCACGTCGACGGCACCGACGTCGCCGGTCCGATCCGGACCCAGGACGTCACCTCCAAGGTCAGCGCGGTCAGCGCGGTCCCCGAGGTGCGGGCACGGATCACCGAGCTCCAGCGGACCATCGCCGCCGGCGCCGCCGACGGCATCGTCGTCGAGGGGCGTGACATCGGTACGACCGTGCTGCCCGACGCCGATCTGAAGATCTTCCTCACCGCCTCCGCGGAGGCCCGCGCGGCCCGGCGCAGCGGTGAGCTGAAGAACGCCGACGTGAACGCCACCCGTGACGCGCTGGTGAAGCGCGACGCCGCCGACGCCGGCCGCAAGACCTCCCCGCTCGCCAAGGCGGACGACGCCGTCGAGGTGGACACCACCGAGCTCACGCTCCAGCAGGTCATCGAGTGTGTCGTCACCCTCGTCGGGGAGAAGCGGGCGGCGAAGTGACCGTACGTCCCACGGCGCGCCGCGCCGAAGTCGGCCGGCGGATCGGCGTACCGCTGATGTACGGGCTGTTCCGGCCGCGTGTGCTGGGCAGCTGGCGGATGCCCGCGGCCGGTCCGGTGATCCTCGCTGTGAACCACTCGCACAACGTCGACGGGCCGATGGTGATGGGCGTCTCGCCCCGGCCGGTGCACTTCCTGATCAAGCAGGAGGCCTTCGTCGGCCCCCTGGACCCCTTCCTGACCGGCATCGGCCAGGTGAAGGTGGACCGGACGAGCGCCGACCGCACCGCCATCACGCGGGCGCTCGGCATCCTGGACGACGGCGGAGTCCTCGGGATCTTCCCGGAGGGCAGCCGCGGCGAGGGCGACTTCGCCTCGCTGCGGGCCGGGCTCGCCTACTTCGCGGTGCGCGGCGGCGCCCCGATCGTGCCGGTCGCCGTACTGGGCAGCTCGGAACGGCAGGGCCGCCTGGTCAAGGGGCTGCCGCCGCTGCGCAGCCGTATCGACGTCGTCTTCGGCGAGCCGTTCGACGCGGGCGACGGCAGCGGGCGGCGTACGCGCAAGGTGCTCGACGAGGCGACCGAGCGCATCCAGAAGCAGCTCACCGCGCACCTGGAAAACGCCAGGCGCCTGACCGGGCGCTAAGCGACACTGAGTAGTGGATCAGCCCAAATCGACGGGCGGGTCCACCGATCACCACGATGAACGAGGTACGGACTTCATGAACGACGACAGCCACTCCGAGGGCTCGCTCGAAGAGCACGACCACGGAGCGCTTGGCGACGCCGAGTACGCGGACTTCATGGAGCTCGCCGCGGTGGAGGGCTTCGACGCCGAGGACGTCGAGGGCGCGATCGAGGAGGCCGGGCACGGCCCGCTGCCCGTCCTCGCCGTCGTCGGCCGTCCCAATGTCGGCAAGTCGACCCTGGTGAACCGGATCATCGGCCGCCGCGAGGCCGTGGTGGAGGACAAGCCGGGCGTCACCCGCGACCGGGTCACCTACGACGCGGAGTGGGCGGGCCGCCGCTTCAAGGTCGTCGACACCGGCGGCTGGGAGCAGGACGTCCTCGGCATCGACGCCTCCGTCGCCGCGCAGGCCGAGTACGCGATCGAGGCCGCCGACGCGGTCGTCTTCGTCGTGGACGCCAAGGTCGGCGCGACCGACACCGACGAGGCGGTCGTACGACTGCTGCGCAAGGCCGGCAAGCCCGTGGTGCTGTGCGCCAACAAGGTCGACGGCCAGAGCGGCGAGGCCGACGCGTCCTACCTCTGGGCGCTCGGTCTGGGCGAACCGCACCCGGTCTCGGCCCTGCACGGCCGCGGCACCGGCGACATGCTGGACGCCGTTCTGGAGGCGCTGCCGAGCGCGCCCGAGCAGACCTTCGGCACCGCGGTCGGCGGCCCGCGCCGGATCGCCCTCATCGGCCGCCCGAACGTCGGCAAGTCCTCCCTGCTGAACAGGGTGGCGGGCGAGGAGCGCGTCGTCGTCAACGAGATCGCGGGCACCACCCGCGACCCGGTCGACGAGCTGATCGAACTCGGCGGCATCACCTGGAAGTTCGTCGACACGGCCGGCATCCGCAAGCGTGTCCACCTCCAGCAGGGCGCGGACTACTACGCCTCGCTGCGCACCGCCGCCGCCGTCGAGAAGGCCGAGGTCGCGGTCATCCTGATCGACGCCGCCGACAACATCTCCGTGCAGGACCAGCGGATCGTGACGATGGCCGTGGACGCCGGACGCGCGATCGTCCTCGCCCTCAACAAGTGGGACACCCTCGACGAGGAGCGCCGGTTCTACCTGGAGCGCGAGATCGAGACCGAGCTCGGCCAGATCGCCTGGGCGCCGCGGGTCAACGTCTCGGCGCGTACCGGACGGCACATGGAGAAGCTGGTCCCGGCGATCGAGACGGCCCTCGCCGGCTGGGAGACCCGCGTCCCGACCGGCCGGCTCAACGCCTTCCTCGGCGAGCTGGTCTCCGCCCACCCGCACCCGGTCCGCGGCGGCAAGCAGCCGCGCATCCTGTTCGGCACCCAGGCCGGCACCAAGCCGCCCCGGTTCGTGCTGTTCGCCTCCGGCTTCATCGAGGCGGGCTACCGGCGCTTCATCGAGCGCCGGCTGCGCGAGGAGTTCGGGTTCCACGGGACGCCGATCCACATCTCGGTGCGGGTGCGCGAGAAGCGCGGCGCGAAGAAGAAGTAGCCCCGGCGCAGGCGCAGGCGCAGTCCTGTCACGGGCATGGGGAAGGGGGGGCCCCCCCCGGGGGGCGCCCCCCCCCCCCCCCCCCAAGGCGGGGGGCAAAAACCCCCGGGGGGGGGGGGGGGGGGGGGCCGCCCGGGGGGGGGGGGGGGGGCGCCCCCGGGGGGGGCCCCCCCCTTCCCCATGCCTCACATGCCTGGTCTCACATGCCTCGGCGGGGCGCCGGTGGCAGGGCCGCCGGAATGTGGTGCATGGTGCCGTGCTGCCCCAGCTGGCCCACGCGCTGCCACTGCCCCTGCTGTCCGCCGTGCCGTGCGCTGTTGGCCCCCGCGCTGTAGGCGCTGTACGAGCCACCCGCGCCGAACGAGCCGCCGCCGTAGCCGACCGAGCCGGTGCCGTAGGCGCCGCTGCCGTATGTGCCGGAGCCGTGTGGCAGGATCCCGAAGGCCGCGAACCCCAGCTTCTCCTCGCCGCTGCGGTCACCCGGCAGCGTCCGGAAGGACTTGACGTACTCGGCGTAGAGCGCGTCGTAGATCGGCGTGGCCGAAGGACCGACGGGGCCGTCCTGAGCCGATCGGCCGGAGGGGATCGACGGATAGGACTGGCGGTGGGGGACGTCGTATGCGTGCACGTATGTCCAAACGACCCGCTTCGCGAAGGGATGCGGCTCGTTGACGCCCCGCCCCCGAGGGGCGCGTGAAGTCCCGGCTCCGCGCGCCCCTGTCGGTCAGCGGCTCAGGTGCCGGCGAGCGGCAGCGCGCTGCCGACCAGCTTGCCGTTGGCGGCCGCCTTGTCGAGGGCGTCGCGGAGCAGGTCCTCGCGCGGCTGCCGGCCGATGGAGCCGACCGGGGCGGCGAACATCAGCACCTGCTGGTGCTTGTTCGCGGCGCTGCGCCAGCCGTCGGTGACCTGGAGCGGCTGGTGCGCCTGCCACCAGGCCACCGGCTGGCCGCCGTTGCTGCCGGGCTGGAGCACCGCGTGCAGCTGACCCACCGCCAGCAGTACGGACCAGCCGTGCAGCACCGGCGGCACGGCGGAGAGCTCGCTCAGCGGCATAAAGCCCTGCTCGATCAGCAGCGGCAGGAAGTCGTCGCCGATGCCGCTGGAGCCGGGCCGCACGATGGGGCCGGTCGGCTCCACGACCAGCGCCGGGTGCAGCTCTCCGGCGATCAGTACGAGTCCGCTGGTGACGCCGAGCACGGCCTGCTCCGGCACCACCTTGTTCGGCTCCAGATCGACGGCGTCGCCGTTGATGGACTTCACGGCGCCCTGGAGCTGCGCCTCGGTCACCTGGACCACCTGCGAGGGCAGGCAGCCGGCGTGGGCGAAGGCGAGGACGGCGGTCTCGTCGCCGATGAACAGGACGGTGCTGGTGCGCTCGTGCTCGGAGTCGCCCGGGGTGCGGCAGGACGTGCAGTCGTAACTGCCCGGGGCGTTCTCTCCGGCGAGCAGCCGGTCGGCTTCTTCGGCGCCGATCTCGGCGCGTACCTCGTCGCTGACGTCGAGCATGCGCGGCACGGGTGGCTCCCTCGGGATGCGGTACAGGGGCGGGGCCGGGTGGCTCCCGGCCCGTGGCCCGGGTGGTCCGGGCCCATGAAGAAGACAACGGACGACCTGTGGCGGGGGTCACGCGCTACGGCGAACGGAACCGAACCATCCGACGCACTCGGTCACACTCGGCGCGGAATCGGACACTCATAGTCAAGTAGTGGGAATGGCAAGGTACTTGCGCCGGTGAGGTGAGTCACAGGTTTTATCGGTGTGTGGTCGACATATCGCGAAATCAGCGAATGAAATGGGTGGCCGAAAAGCGCCGATACCCTGAGTAACAGTCAACTGGCCTCGGACGACCCGGAGTTGGTTGATCTCGGCCGCCCGGCGTCCGTACATTCCTCCGCCGTGTGCAGCGAGCACCGCTCGGGTACGTCCGCCACCGCACCACCGGCACCACAGCAAGGCCCCCTCGGCGGACGGGACGGAGCACGCCGACCGCGTCGATGCGCGGAAGGCGGGCCACGTCCGGGGACCCCGGGTCCGTGGAGAGGGATCTACATGTCCGATTGTGCCGATACCAGCCGCAACAACGTCCGCAAGACCCGTACGGCGGCCGTGCTCGCCGGAGCCGCCCTGCTCGCCCCGCTCGGGGTGCTGGCCGCGTCCGGCAACGCCGCGGCGGCGGACGACGGGGTGTGGGACCGCATCGCGCAGTGCGAGAGTGGCGGCGACTGGCACATCAACACCGAGAACGGCTACTACGGCGGATTGCAGTTCTCCGCCGGGACCTGGAACGCGTTCGGCGGGTCGGCCTACGCGGCCACCGCCGACCGGGCGACCAAGGCGCAGCAGATCGCCGTCGCCACCAAGGTCCAGCGCGCCCAGGGCTGGGGCGCGTGGCCCACGTGCTCGGCCAAGGCGGGCGCCTACGGCGACGCACCGGCCGCGAGCACCCCGGAGTCCAACGGCTCGGGCAACTCCGGCGGCTCCGGCCCCACGTCGACGAAGTCGACCCCGGCCGAGCAGCCGGCGAGGACGCCGGACCGCTCCCCGGAGCGCACCGACCGGAGTTCCTCGCGCGGCGACTACACCGTCCGCGCGGGCGACACCCTGAGCGAGATCGCCGAGCGCAACGGCACGACCTGGCAGCGGCTGTACGCCGCCAACAAGTCGGTCATCGGCGGCGACCCCAACGAGATCGTGCCCGGCCAGCGCCTCGACGTCTGAGCCGTCGCACCACCGCCCCGACCACGGGGCCCCACCCGGTCCGCCGACCGGGTGGGGCCCCGCGGCGCACCTGGCGCGGCTCTGGGGGCCGCCGCGGCACGCTGCCTAGCGTGTGCCGATGCCCCACCCCAAGCGGACCACGCTCGCCCTCGCCGCCGCACTGCTCGCCGTCGGCGCCCCCGCGGACGCGCACGCCGCGCCACCGCCCCCGGCTCCCGGGCCGCCCGCGCACGTGCCCCTCGACTGCGCCGAGGACCAGTGGCCCTGGGGCTGTGTCGCCGAGTGCGAGAGCGGCGGCGACTGGCACATCAACTCCGGCAACGGCTTCTACGGCGGACTTCAGTTCTGGCACCCCACCTGGGTCGAGTTCGGCGGCCTGAAGTACGCCCCGCGCGCGGACCTGGCCACCCGGGAGCAGCAGATCGCCATCGCCCAGGAGGTGCTGGCCGTGCAGGGCTGGAAGGCCTGGCCGGTCTGCTCGAAGCGGTACGGACTCTCCGGCCGCATGCTCACCGTGAAGCCCGGCGACACGCTCTACTCCCTGGCCCGCAAGTACGGCGTCAAGGGCGGCTGGCAGGCCCTGTACGAGGCCAACAGGGAGGCCGTCGGGCCCCGGCCGGAGGCGCTCAGGGCCGGGATCCTGCTGGTCGTCCCGGAGGGTTCGGCCCGTGCCGGGGATCCGCGGTCGGCGGACGTGGCCCTGTTCGGCCCGCCGCTCACCCCCGAGGAGCGCGCAGCGACCGCTCCGTCGCCTCGCCGCTGAACACCACGGCACCCCGGCGCAGTTCGTACACGAACACCGGACGCGCGCGCAGGGCCGGCGGCAGCCGCTGCTCGGCGACGACCACACACGCGTCCAGGGCGACGAGCAGTTCGTACGTGCGGGCCGCGACCGTCGGCGACATGCCCTGGGCGGGCTCGTCGACCAGAACCACCCGCGCACGTGCCAGCAGGGCCCGCGATACGGCCAGCATCCGCTGCTCACCGCCGGACAGGGTGCCCGCGCGGCGCTCCAGCAATGGCACCAGCTGCGGATAGGCGTCGAGCGCGGGGGCCGGGTCGCGGGCGGCGAGGGCGAGGTTCTCGCGCACGGTGAGCGAGCCGAACACCGCCTGCCGCTCCGGGACCAGGCACAGTCCCCGGCGGGCCCGTTCGAAGGCCGGCACGCGGGTGACGTTGATGCCGTCCCACACCACCGAGCCTTTGGACAGGGGCACCGACCCGGCCAGCGCGCGCAGGACCGTCGTACGGCCGGAGCCGTTGCGGCCCAGCAGGACGGTGAGGCCGGGGGAGGGCGCGACGAGGGACACGCCGTGCAGGGCCTCCAGCGGGCCGTAGCGCACGCGCGCGTGGCGCAGGGCGATGGCGGTCACGACGGGTCCCGGGTTTGGAGGGACGACGGGTCGGGAGAGTCCGGCGTGTCACGGGTGCCGAACGCAGGGCGGGGCGTGTCGGGGACGTGTTCCCGGTGCGGTGTGTCGAGGACACGGCCGGGCGGGCCCGAGGCCACGATCCGGCCTCCCGACATGACGTGCACGACGTCGGCGAGATCGGCGACCAGGTCGAGATCGTGCTCGACGACCAGGAGCGCGGTGCCGTCGGCGGCGAGGGCCTTCAGGACGCGGGCCAGGGCGGCGACTTCGGCGCTGTCGAGACCGGCGGCGGGCTCGTCGAGGAGCAGCACACGCGGGGAGCCGGCGAGCGCACGGGCCAGTTCCACGCGGCGCAGGGTGCCGGTGGGCAGCCCGGCCGCCGGCAGGGTGCGGACCGGTCCGTCCAGGCCCAGCAGCCGCAACGCCCGCTCCACGGCGGTGGGGTCGGTGATCCGCCCCTGTTCGGCGCCCACGCGGACGTTCTCGGCCACGGTCAGGGTCGGGAACACCGCCAGCTGCTGGAAGGTACGCGCGATGCCGAGGCGCGTCCGCGCGTGTGCGGGGAGCCGCGTGATGTCCCGCCCCTCCAGCGCCACCCGTCCCCGCGCGGGGCGCAGGGTTCCGGCGAGGCAGTGGAACAGGGTGCTCTTTCCGGCCCCGTTGGGCCCGACGACTGCGGTGACCCGGCCGGGGACGACATCGAGACCGACCCCGTCGAGAGCGGTGAAACCGCCGTAACGGGCGTGGAGGGCACGGGTGGTGAGGAGAGGGGTGGGAGGAGGAGCGGTAGGGGCGGTACGGGGTCGGGCGGGGGCCGGCTCGGGCCTGCCCTGTTCAGGAAGGCGGGCGGGGGCTGCCCCTGCTTGCGGGGATGGCGACGGCCCCGCTCCCGAGCGTCCCGCTCCCGCGGATCCCGCCCCTGACACCCCACCCCGCGCGACCTCGCCCCCGGCGTCCCCCACAGCCGTCGCCCCCATCGGCACCACCGCTCCCCGCGCCTCCACCACCTGTGTCTCCACCACCCGCGCGGCCCGCAGTCGCGCCCTCAGCCGTGCGCCCAGCGGCGTCAGCGTCGCGCCCCGTCCCAGGCGCAGCCGGTTCGACGCCGTCCGCAGGGCCTCGTACGGGCCGCCGGGGAACCGGCCCACCAGGACCGCCAGTACGCCGACCAGGGCCGCCGCCACCCCGCCGCGCGCGCCCGCGTCCAGGCCCACCAGCAGGGCCGCGGCGGCCAGCGCGCCGAGGGTGCTGTCCGCGCCCAGCACCACCACCGCCGCGAACCACAGCAGGCTCCTCACCGGGTCGAACGCGCTCGGGTCGAAGGCGCGCACTCCCATGCCGAGCATGCCGCCGCCGAGCGCGGCCAGCGCGGCGCCCGCGACGAAGGCCAGCAGCTTCAGGGACGGCACCCGCACGCCCGCCGCCGACGCCCCCGCCTCGTGGTCCCGCATCGCGGCCAGCGCCCGCCCGGTACGCCCCCGGCGCAGGGCGTGCGCGGTGAGCAGGGCGGCGGCCAGCAGGGCGAGTTCGAGGACGTAGTAGGCACGGTCGCCGTCGAAGCCCGCGGGGCGGCCAAGGGAGAGGCCGGACGTGGCGTAGGGCTGCGCGAAGACGAAGCGGCTTACGCCGACGCCGACCGCGAACGTGGCGAGGGCCAGCGCGAGGCCGCGGCGGCTGATCGCGGGCCGGCCGGTGAGCAGACCGAGCGGTGCGACCAGGAGGACCGCGACGGCCAGCGCCGCCAGCTCGGGCAGGCGGGGCAGGCCGGGGAAGCGGCCCGCGGCAAGCAGGGCCGTGAAGAGGGCGCCCAGACCGGCGTACGCCGCCTGCCCCAGGGAGATCTGGCCGCCGCGTCCGGTGACCACCACCAGGGAGAGCAGCACCACACCGAGCGCGGGCACCTGTACCGACGTGTGCAGGTCGCCGCCCGCGAAGCCGAGCGGCAGCAGGAACAGCACCATGGCTACGATCCAGGCGCCCGGCGGGGTCGGCACCCGCGCGGTGGCCGTACGCGGCAGCGCGTCCCGGGTCCCGGTGCCGGGCAGCACCAGGGCGGCGAACAGCAGTGCCACCACGAACAGGTTGGCGCCGACCGCCTGGAGCAGCGGCTCGCCCCAGCCCGCCGGATGCAGCCGCGTCAGCTGGCTCTGCGCGACCCCGATGCCCAGCGCCACGGCCACCGCGACGGGCAGACTGCGCATCCGCGCGGCGACCGCGACCGCGACGACCTCCATCACGAGCAGCGACATGCCGTACGGGTCGAGACGCACGTAGGGCGCCAGCAGCACGCCCGTCAGGCCCGCCGTGAACGCGCCGAAGGCCCAGCCCGCCGCGGCCACCCGGTCCGCGTCGATCCCGCCCAGCACGGCGAGCCGCCGGTCGTCGACAACGGCCCGCAGCTCGCGCCCGAACCGGGTGAACCGGATCACCGCGGCCACCCCGGCGGCCAGCACCAGCACCACCGCCAACTGCCCCCAGGGATCCGCCGACACCAGCTCCGGCGCGTCGTCCCGGGCCCCCGGCCCCCACACCAGCGTCGCCCCGCCGACCAGCAGCACGAACACCCCGATCGACGCCACCAGGGACTGCGCCGGATCGCCGCCGAGCACCGACAGCGGCCGGAAGACGAACCGTTCCAGCACCACACCGAGCGCCGGCGCCAGCACCACCACGGTCACCACCGCGCCCAGCCACAGCGGCCGGCCCCACTCCACGACCAACTGCCGCAGCACATACGCGCAGACCATCGCGATCGCCCCGTGCGCGAAGTTGAGAACGCCGGTCGCGCGGTACGTCACCACCAGACCGATCCCGGTGAGCGCGGCGGCGCCGCCGACCGACAGACCGGCCAGCGTGAGGTCGTACGTCAGCGACGACATCAGTCGCCGGACCCGCCCGGCTCACAGATCGGGCACGGGCCCAGCTCGCCGCCCGCCAGCACCTTGGCGTCCACCGGCACCGCCTCCGCCTTCCCGGCGACCAGGGGGCAGTCCGCGCGGTGGAACAGCGTGCCGCCCGGCACCATCAGCAGCTCCCCGCTGACCGCGACGGGCGCCACCGCGGGCTGCGCGGATCCGTCGGCGTCGGCGGGCGCGGCGGCCACCAGGAGGCCGTACAGCTCCTCCACGCGTGCGGCGGCGGTCGTGTCGCGGCCGTGGGTCAGCAGCACCGCCCCGGCGACGATCAGCGCGGCGCCGGGGACCGTGCAGGACGCCAGATAGGGCAGCTGGCGTTCCGCGAAGCGCTCGCCGGAGATGCCGTACCAGCCGATCACGCACAGCACCGCGCCCGCCGCGAGCGCGGCCCAGCCGGCCCAGAGGACGGGACGCGGGGACTGCGGTCGGGCTGTCCTCATGGCCGGCTCCCACACGTCATGTGTTGGCTCTATGTCCAAGTCTGCCGATGGCTTGCACTATGCCTTCTGGAAGCTGACCCTGAAAGCACCGGGCGCACTTGGCCCGGACCGACACCCGGTGGTGAGCCAGATGGTTCTCGGGAGCGACCTCAGGCGGCGGCACGCGACGAAGGTGAACGGTCCGAGGACACGCGGACGGGGGACGGCCCTGGCGGCCGCCCTGCTGCTGCTCCTCGCCCCCGCCCTCGCGGCGTGCAGCGACGACACGGGCGGCGGAGGCGACAGCCCACCCCCGACCCCCTCGGTGGAGCGGACGGAGCCCACCCCCGACGACACCGGCGGAGACACCGGTGACCCCTCGGCGAGCGGTCCCGCCGATCCGGCGGCGGCCACGAGAGAGGTCGAGGAGAACTGGCAGAAGTTCTTCGACCCGAAGACGTCCCTGACGGACAAGCGGGCCGTGCTGGAGAACGGCGACGAGATGGCGCCCGTGCTCCAGGCCTTCAGCGGCGACGAACGCGGCGGCCAGGTCCGGGCGGAGGTCGAGAAGGTCGAGTTCACCTCGGCGACCGACGCCGACGTGACGTACAACCTGACCCTGGAGGGCGCCACCGCGCTGCCCGGCGCCGCCGGGACCGCCGTCGAGCAGGACGGTACCTGGAAGGTGTCCGCGAAGACCCTGTGCGCACTGGTCCAGCTGAGCCAGACCGATGCCGCGTCGCAGTCGCCGCTGCCGGGCTGCTGAGGCCGCCGCCGCGGTGCTGCTGCTCGCCCTGGGCACAGCCTGCGGCAGCCGCCTGCCGGAGAGCGACTTCGAGGAGCGGAGCACGGCGACCGGGGCGCCGACGCGGGACGCCGAGCCGCTGCGCGTCGGCATCATCACCAGCGTCACCAGCCCGGTCGGCGGCGACGCCTTCACCGGCCCGCGCGACGGCGCCAAGGCGTACTTCGACCGGCTCAACGCGCGCGGCGGCATCAACGGCCGCCGCGTCGACGTCCGGCTCTGCGACGACGGCGGCAGCGGTGTCGGCAACAACGAGTGCGTGCACAAGCTGATCGACGAGGAGAAGGTCGTCGCGCTGGTCGCCACCACCGCGCTCGACTACGCCGGCGCCTCCCGCGTCTCCCACGCGCGCGTGCCCGACATCGGCGGCCAGCCCATCGGCGCCGCCTACGACACCTGGCCGCACCTGTACGGCATCTACGGCAGCCTCGCGCCCCGCGACGGCACCCCCGGCTGGGGCGGACAGCTGTACGGCGGCACCGAGGTCTACCGGTACTTCAAGCGCGAGCACGGCGCCCGCACCGCCGCCGTCGTCTCGTACAACCAGGCCTCCTCCGCCGCCTACGCGCGTCTGGTCGAGCGCGGTCTGCGCGCGGAGGGCTACAAGGTGGTCACCGAGCAGGTCGACTTCGCGCTGCCCAACTTCCGCGCGGTGGCGGCCGATCTGAAGGAGCAGGGCGCCGACCTGGTCTTCGACGCGATCGACGGCCACGGCAACGCGCGGCTGTGCGAGGCGATGGACGAGGTCGGCGCCGACGTCACCGCCAAGGTGACGAACGTACAGAACTGGACGTCGAAGGTCGCCGACGACTACCGGGACGCGCCGCGCTGCCGCAACGCGCTGTGGGCGACGGGTGCGAGCCGCAACTTCGACGACCCGGACGACGAGGCCGTACGGGAGTTCCGTGCGGCGACCGAGGAGCTGGCCTCGCACGCGCAGTGGCAGTTGGAGGGGTGGGCGGCGGCCCGGTGGTTCACGGACGCCGCGCGGGAGTGCGCCACGACCGGAACCGGCGTCACGCGCGCGTGCGTCGACGAGCAGGTGCGCGGCAGCGACGGCTACACCGCCGGCGGGCTGCTGCTGCCCGTGCGCTTCGAGGCGCTGCCGGAGCCGCCGAAGACCCGCCGGGCGTGTCTGTCGGTGGCCCGCTGGCAGGACGGCGAGGGCTGGGTGGGCCAGGGGGACATGAACGACACGTGTTTCGAGGTGCCGCAGCTGTCCTGGGAGCCGTGACCCACCAGTCCTGACCCACCAGCCTGACCGATCAGCTCTGACCCACTACCCTGACCGACCAGCCCTGACCCAAGCGGCCGTCAGCGGTACGAGCGGAAGAACTCCCGTACGTCCCCGGTCAGCAGCTCCGGCACCTCCAGGGCCGCGAAGTGCCCGCCGCGGTCGAACTCCGTCCAGCGCACCAGAGTGTTGGCCTGCTCGGCCCAGCGCCGGATCGCCACGTCGTCGCCGAAGTTGGCGACGGCGGTCGGCACCCCGGAGGGCGAGACCGGGAACCAGTCGCCCGAGTGACCGTTCTCGTAGTACATACGGGCCGCCGAACCGGCCGTGCCGGTCAGCCAGTACAGCATCACGTTCGTCAGCAGGGCGTCCCGGTCGACGGCGTCCTCGGGCAGCTCGGCCGACGAGTGCGTCCACTCCTTGAACTTCTCGACGATCCAGGCGAGCTGGCCGACCGGCGAGTCCGTGAGCCCGTACGACAGGGTCTGCGGGCGGGTCGACTGCTGGACGTTGTAGCCGAAGCCGTCGGTGGTGAACCGCTCGATCGACGCGAGACTGCGCAGCTCGCGCTCGTCGAGTCCGGCCCGCTCCTCCTCGGACACCGGGCCGAGCGGGATGAAGCCGACCGACGCGGCGTTCACATGGATCGCGACGACGGACTCGGGTGCGAGGCGGCCGAGTTCGGGGGAGACCAGCGCGCCGAGGTCGCCGCCCTGGGCGCCGTACCGCTCGTAGCCGAGCCGGCGCATCAGCTCCGCCCAGGCCCGGGCCGTACGGCTGATGTTCCAGCCCTTCTCGCGCGTCGGGCCGGACAGGCCGAAGCCCGGCAGGGACGGGATCACCAGGTGGAAGGCGTCGGCCGGGTCGCCGCCGTGCGCGCGCGGGTCGCTCAGCGGGCCGATCAGGCCGAGGAACTCCACGATCGAGCCCGGCCAGCCGTGGGTCAGCAGCAGCGGCAGCGCGTCCGGCTCCGGTGAGCGGACGTGCAGGAAGTGCACGGTCGCGCCGTCGATCTCGGTCGTGTACTGCGGGAACTCGTTGATCGCCGCCTCGTGCCCGCGCCAGTCGTACCCGTCCCGCCAGTACGCGGCGAGATCCCGGAGATACGGGAGCGAGGTGCCGTAGTCCCAGCCCGCGTCCGGCAGTTCGTCGGGCCAGCGGGTCCGGTCCAGGCGGCTACGCAGGTCGTCGAGGTCGGCCTGCGGGATGTCGATCCGGAAGTCGTGCACCGTGGTGTCCATGAGTCCAAAGTAGGGACCCTTGCGGACAACCGCTGTCCGCAACTGCTGCCAGACTTCCTTCCATGCTCGAAACCTCGGCACGACTGCTGCGTCTCCTCTCGCTGCTCCAGGCCCACCGGGAATGGTCCGGAGCCGACCTCGCCGACCGCCTCGGCGTCACCCCGCGGACCGTGCGCCGCGACGTCGACCGGCTGCGCGAGCTGGGCTACCCGGTCAACGCCAGCCCCGGCACCGGCGGCGGCTACCAGCTGGGCGTCGGCGCCGAACTGCCGCCGCTGCTCCTCGACGACGACGAGGCCGTCGCTGTGGCGGTCGGCCTGCGCACGGCCGCCGGGCAGGGCATCGAGGGCATCGGTGAGACCTCCGTACGCGCGCTGGCCAAGCTGGAACAGGTACTGCCGCACCGGCTGCGGCGCCGGGTCGGCGCGCTCAACGCCTTCACCGTGCCGATGCTGCGCGCCCAGCGCCCCGACGCCGTCGACCCGGGGCTGCTGAGCGAGCTGGCGGGGCTGTGCCGGGACACCGAGCGGCTGCGCTTCGACTACCGGGACCACGAGGGCGCCTCGACCCGGCGCAGTGTGGAACCGCACCGGCTGGTCTGCACCGAGCGCCGCTGGTACCTGGTCGCCTGGGACCTGGACCGCGCCGACTGGCGGACGTTCCGGGCCGACCGGATCACCCCGAGGCCCCCGCACGGCCCGCGCTTCACCCCGCGCGAGGCACCCGCCGAGGACCTGGCCGCCTATGTCTCCCGGGGTGTCTCCACGCGCGCGTACGCCGCACAGGCCGTGGTCCGGGTGCTGGCGCCCCTGGCCGAGGCGGCCGGGCAGATCTCCCCGTCCGCGGGCACACTGGAGGCGGAGACCGAGCACACCTGCATCCTGCGCACCGGTGCCGCGAACCTCGACGTGATGGTGATTCACGTGATGCTGCTGGGCCTGGAGTTCGAGGTCGTCGAGCCGCGTGAGCTGACCGACGCGATCACCACGGCACGGGACCGGCTGAGCCGGGCGCTCGCCAGGAACGGGTCGTCCGCGGCGGGCGCGGATCGCACGCCGGGCGCGACCAGCGCCTCCGGAGCGGCGCCGTGAAGCCCGCCCGGCCCGTCGACAGGGAACGGACAGAAACCGTGCGCCGGCCCCGGATTCCGGGTGCGTGTCCGCTTCCCCGGCCCCACCCGGAATCCCGGTGAAATGCCGTACGGGACGGCCCTTCGGGGCGCTTTCCGCCCGGCATTTCGGGGCGCCGGTGCGGCACGCGGGAATTACGTTCGAATGCCTGCGGAACGCGTACGGATCCCCTCGTCCGGGTGAGGGAGTTCCGCCGAAACGCGTGTCGTGATGCTGTGACAAAAGCGTGACCGCCCGGGAACCGGTGACCCTCGGTGTCCGTGTTCCGCCACCGGCGGTCCGACCGGCCCGCTACCGCGCCCGTCGCGCAGCGCCTAGCGTGGCCGTATGGCACGGATACCGACACCCTCCGGGGAACCCGACGACAGCACCGACACCTATGTCGGCCTCGACGCCGACGCGGCCGAGCGCAGCGCACGCGAGCGCGGGTGGTCGACCGTCCGCGCGCTGCCGCCGGGCGCGATCATCACCATGGAGTACCGCGCGGGACGGCTGAACTTCGAGGTCAGGGACGGCCGGGTGACGCGCGCCTGGAAGGGCTGACCCGGCACGGCAGGACATACGAAGGCCCCGGTCCGTTCAGGAGGACCGGGGCCTTCGGGCTGGGCTGGGCGGGCGCGGTGTGTGCGTACCGGGCGCCCGCCGGTTCATGGGTGGTCAGCCGCCGGTCACCGGGCGGGGTGTCGACGCCGTACCGCGCGCGCCGCGGTCGGTCTGCGGGGGGCGCCTGCTGCCCGCCGGGGTGACCGGGGTGCGCTCGGAGCGGGTGGTGTGCGGGCCCGGGGCCAGGTAGACGGGGGTGCGGGCGGTGCGCGGGGCGGTGGAGCCGGCGGTCTCGCGCACCGGGGCCGTCTCGTCCGCGGCGGCCGGGAGTACGGAGGCCGGGGCGCCCACCGGGGCGGGGGTGGGCTCTGCGGCGGGGGCGGTGGCACGCGCGCGGGCGTACAGACGGTCCCGCAGATCGAACAGCACGGCCTCGCAGTGCGCGATCAGCGGCTCCAGCCAGGGCAGGGCGAGCAGCACCAGCAGGCCCGCCGCCCAGCCGAGCAGCACGTCACTGAGCCAGTGCGTGCCGAGGTAGACGGTGGTCAGACCCACGCTGAGGGACATCACGGCCGACAGCGCGGACAGCCAGCGCCGGGCGGCCGGGGTGGAGGCCAGATAGGCCAGGATGCCCCAGGTGACCACGGCGTTCGCGGTGTGGCCCGAAGGAAATATGTCGCTTCCGGCCTGGAACCAGTGCCACATCTCGTTGGAGCCGACCTCGGTCGCGTAGTGCGGGCCCGAGCGGCCCAGGCCGTACTTCACGGCGCCGACCGTGATGTTGAGCAGCAGCAGCGCGGTGCCGAACGCGAGCAGCGGGCGCACGGTGTGCTGGCGCCAGCAGCGCCAGCCCAGCCAGGCGGCGACCATCACGGCGGTCGGGCCGCGCTGGCCGAGGACCACCCAGTAGTCGAGGAAGGCGTGGATCTCCGGCCACTGCTGGTACGGGCGGAAGAGCATGGCCTGCCAGTCGAAGCGGACCAGCCAGGAGGTCGTCACCACCGCCAGGACGATGGTGATGTAGAAGGTCAGCGTCGCGCCGAACAGCACCACCCGGTGCCGCGTCATCCGCGGCACGTCGAGGCTGGGCCGCTCCGGCTCACGGTCCAGTCGGGCGAAGATCCGGTCTAGCCCGGTTGGCCTTGGTTCGGTACGCACCCAATCGACGCTACAGGGAGTGAGGTGTGATTCCGGTGCAGGCAGCGCCTTTGTAATGACGATGTGATGTGGGATTGCTCTCGCGAGGGGTTTATTTCCAAGGAATCCGCAATGCCTCGGACGGGCCGCCTTCAATTCCTTTGATCATTCCAGGGGCAGCGTTTTACCGGGATTATGTATTCGTTCACCAGGACGTGGTGTGGAATTGTCCATGCGCTCACCGTCACGGACGGTGAGCGTCACGGGGGGCCGGAGCCGTTGAGCCAGAACGCCCCGTACACCGCCGACGCCACCGCGACCGCGCCGACCACCGCCGCCGACCTCGGTGTACGCAGCCGGGCCAGCGCCACGGCGAGCGGCAGCAGCAGCGGGAAGGCCGGCATCAGCAGGCGTGGCTTCGAGCCGAAGTAACTCGACGCGCACAGGGCGAGCAGGGTGACGACACCCGCGTACACCAGCAGCGGCAGCGGCTGGCGCTGCCGCACACAGACGGCGTACAGCCGGATCAGCAGGGCGACCCCGACGATCAGGCCGATGCCGGCGAGGGCGGACGGGAACGACGTGAACTTGTCGGCGACGAACCGGGCGAAGGCCCAGCCGCCGTCGAAGCCGTTGCGCCAGCCCGCCTGGACGTCCAGATAACCGAGGGGGCCCTTGCCCGTGTGGTGGCCCACCCACAGGACGTAACCGGCGGCGCCGAGGGGCGCCAGCAGCATGCCGAGGGCGCGCCGCCACGGGGGTGCGCCCGCGTGCTCCTCGGCCCCGCGCTCCCGCAAGAACGACACGATCGCCGCCGTCCAGAGCGCCGCGACCACCGCCAGACCCACCGGGCGGGTCAGCCCCGCCAGCAGGGCCAGGGTGCCGGCCGTGAGCCAGCGGCCGGTGAGGACCGCGTACAGCGACCAGGCGGCCAGGGCCGTGAACAGCGACTCGCTGTACGCCATCGACTGCACGATCCCGACCGGCAGCACGGCCCACAGCAGCACCGCGCACACGCCCACCCGGCGGCCGTACACATGATCGGCGACGGCGAAGACGCCCCAGGCCGCCGCGAGCGAGGCGAGCAGGCTCACGGCAAAGCCGGAGTCGGCGTACGACAGCGGCGTGACCGCGTGCAGCAGCCGCTCCAGCCACGGCAGCAGCGGGAAGAAGGCGAGGTTGGAGTGGACGTCGCCGTTCGCGAGGCGGACCTCGTAGCCGTAGCCCAGCTCGGCCACTCTCGTGTACCAGAGCGCGTCCCAGCGGGCGGTCAGCAGTGTGTACGGGCTCTTGTCGCGCCCGGCGCTCCACACGGCCAGGGCGACCAGGCCCAGGGCGCGCACGGCCGCGTAGCCGAGCAGGGCCGGGGCCGCCCTCGCGAGGAGCGGTCGTGCCACGGGCGTTTCAAGATCGGTCACGGGCTCGATTATCGACGGCGCCCGGAGCCGTACCGCTCGCGGTGGTGTGGAGACGGGTGAGTACGTGGCGTACGCCACATGTCTGTGCAGGACATGTGAGAGGTCCGCCACGCGACGCCCGCACCGACTCGCGTACTCTGACGTGTCACTCGCCGTCCGATGCGCGGGCCGGAGACCACCGCTCCTCTCCGGCCGAGTCTCGGGGGAGTCCCCCACCCCGAGAACCCGCCGATCGCGAGGGAACTTCTGGGAGGTACGTACATGTCCGGGACGACCACGGCCGCCGCTGCGCTGCGCCGTCGGGCGGCCGGGGCCGGTGCCAACCGCTGGGTCGTCCTCGTGGTCCTGTGCACCAGCCTGCTGCTGGTCGCGGTCGACGCCACCGTGCTGCACGTCGCGGTGCCGGCCGTCACCGAGGACCTCAAACCCAGCGCGATAGAGCTGCTCTGGATCGTCGACACCTATCCCCTTGTCTGCGCCTCGCTGCTGATCCTCTTCGGCACGCTCGGCGACCGGGTCGGCCGCAGACGGATCCTGCTCCTCGGGTACGGCCTGTTCGGCGTCGCCTCCGCGATGGCGGCCCTCGCCGACACCGCGCAGGTGCTGATCGTGGCGCGGGCGCTGCTCGGCGTCGGCGGCGCGATGATCATGCCCGCGACGCTGTCGATCCTGCGCCAGGTCTTCCCGAGCCGGCGCGAGCGGGCGCTCGCCATCGGCATCTGGAGCGCGGTCGCCGCCGTGGGCGCGGCCGTCGGACCGCTGCTCGGCGGGTTCCTCCTGGAGCACTTCTGGTGGGGTTCGGTCTTCCTCGTCAACATCCCGTTGATGTTGATCAGCCTGCCGGTGGGGCGACTTCTGCTGCCCGAGTCGACGGGTTCGGACGACGGTCCCTGGGACGTCGTCGGCGCGCTGATGGCGGCGGCCGGACTCTTCGGTGTGGTGCTCGGGGTCAAGCGGCTGGGCGGGGGCGAGGATCCGGGCGGCCCGTTCACGCTGGTCCAGCTCGTCGCCGGCGTCACGCTTCTCGTCCTGTTCGTACGGCGTCAGCGGCGGCGCAAGCATCCGCTCGTCGACCTGCGGATGTTCGCCCGGCCGGCGTTCAGCACGTCCGTCGGGTGCATTGTGCTCGCGATGCTCGCGCTGGTCGGTCTTGAGCTGATCGCGGCGCAGTATCTCCAGCTGGTGCTGGGGCTCTCGCCGCTGGAGACCGGGCTGCGGCTGCTGCCGCTGACCATAGCGGCGATGGCCGCGGGGCTGTTCGGGGCGCGGCTGCTGCGCCGGTTCGGGCCGCGGCGGATGGTGTGCGCCGGGTTCGCGCTCACGGCGTTCGCGGTGGTGCTGCTCACGTCGATGGGACACGCGGACAACGCGCCGCTGCTGCTGAGCGGGTTCGTGCTGCTCGGGTTCGGGCTGGAGACAACGCTGTTCGGGGCGTACGAGTCGATGCTGAGCGAGGCTCCGCCGGAACAGGCGGGTGGTGCGGCGGCGGTCGGCGAGACCTCGTACCAACTCGGGGCCGGGATCGGGATCGCGCTCCTCGGCAGTGTGATGAACGCGGCGTACACGCCCGGGCTTGCGTCCGTGCCGGGGGTGCCGGCGTCCGCGTCGAAGTCGGCGGGGCATTCGCTCGGGGAGGCCTACGAGGTGGCCGACCGGCTCGGTGGGTCGGCCGGGGTGGCCCTGCGCCGGGCGGCGCGGGACTCCTTTGTGCACGGGCTGCATGTGACGTTGCTCGTCAGTGCGGGGTTGCTGCTGCTGGGGGCGGTGGCGGCGTTGCGGTTGCCGCGGGGGATGCAGTGCGAGGCGCCTCTCGCGGAGGTACCGGCGCCCCGTGAGGCCGTGACCCCCCGCGTCCCGGTCTAGACCTTTACCGGCAGGGGCTGGGCCCAGCCGTCCGGGGGCGCCCCGGTCCCCACCCCCTGGACCTCCGTCAGCGTGCGTCGTAGCGTCGGAGGACGTTCGGTGTTAGCGGTGCTAGTTTTTGAGGCTTTTGGAGGGTGATTCGTGTCGAAGCTGCCTGCCTTTGATCCCCGGGATCCGCTCGGGCTCGACGATCTGCTCGAACCCGAGGATCTGGCCGTGCGGGAGACCGTGCGCAGGTGGGCGGGGGAGCGGGTGGTGCCGTTCGTCGCCGAGTGGTACGAGAGCGGTGAGCTGCCGGGGATCCGCGAACTGGCGAAGGAGCTCGGGGGGATCGGGGCGCTCGGGATGTCGCTCCAGGGGTACGGGTGCGCCGGCGCGAGCGCCGTGCAGTACGGGCTCGCCTGTCTGGAGCTGGAGGCGGCCGACTCCGGAGTCCGCTCGCTCGTGTCGGTGCAGGGCTCCCTCGCGATGTACGCCATCCACCGGTTCGGCAGTGAGGCACAGCGGCAGGAGTGGCTGCCTCGGATGGCGGCCGGGGACGTCATCGGGTGCTTCGGGCTGACCGAGCCCGATCACGGGTCCGATCCCGCCGGCATGCGGACCTACGCCAAGCGTGACGGGTCCGACTGGGTGCTCAACGGGCGGAAGATGTGGATCACCAACGGCTCCGTCGCCGGTGTCGCCGTTGTGTGGGCGCAGACCGACGACGGGATCCGGGGGTTCGCGGTGCCCACCGACGCACCCGGCTTCTCCGCGCCGGAGATCAGGCACAAGTGGTCACTGAGGGCGAGCGTCACCAGTGAACTGGTCCTCGACGACGTCCGGTTGCCGGCCGGCGCCGTACTGCCGGAGGTCACGGGACTGCGCGGACCGCTGAGCTGTCTGTCGCACGCCCGTTACGGAATCGTCTGGGGCGCGATGGGCGCGGCGCGCAGTTGTTTCGAGGCGGCCGTCGACTACGCGAAGTCGCGGGAGCAGTTCGGGCGGCCCATCGGCGGCTTCCAGCTCACCCAGGCCAAACTCGCCGACATGGCGGTCGAACTGCACAAGGGGATTCTGCTCGCCCACCATCTGGGGCGGCGGATGGACGCCGGCCGGCTGCGTCCGGAGCAGGTCAGCTTCGGCAAGCTGAACAACGTGCGCGAGGCGATCGAGATCTGCCGTACCGCGCGGACGATCCTCGGCGCCAACGGGATCTCCCTGGAGTACCCGGTGATGCGCCACGCGACCAATCTGGAGTCGGTGCTCACCTACGAGGGCACCGTCGAGATGCACCAGCTCGTGCTGGGCAAGGCGCTCACCGGGCTCGACGCCTTCCGCTGACCGGGCCGGACCGCTGTGGCGCGGACCGGCGCGGGCAGGGCCGGGTGAGCGGCCCTGCCTCAGCTCTGGTTGAAGAAGCCGTCCGAGCGGTGCGCGGCAGGTTCCCCGTTGATGATTTCGGTGTCGGCCGGTGTCAGCAGGAACACCCGGTTCGACACCCGGTCGATGGAGCCGCGCAGGCCGAAGATCAGGCCCGCCGCGAAGTCGACCACGCGCTTGGCGTCGCCGGCCTCCATCGCTGTGAGGTTCATGATGACGGGGACGCCGTCCCGGAAGAGCTCACCGATGGCGCGGGCGTCCCGGAAGCTGTCCGGAGTGACCGTGCCGATCCGGCGGCCCTTCTCCTGCGCCGAGTCCGTGGCCACCTTCACCCGGGCGTCGGTGACCCAGGCTTCCCCGGGCTCGTTCCCCTCGGAGTAGTCGTCGTCGTAGTAGCGCTCGTCTTCGTTGTCGTCGACGAGGCCGAGCCACGCACTCGCCTTGCGCACCGATCCCATGGACGCCTCCTCTCACTGCGGTCTCTTCTGCGTTCCGCATCCCTATGGTCATCCATGATGCGTATGACGCGCCAAGTGGATAGACGCCGCACGGGGGGTTTGTGACGTTACTGGTGCACAGCCAATACGTCGAGAGCCCGTGTGTGACAAGGCTTCCCAAGGGTCGTACGGGCTATGGCTGCTGACTGTGAGTGAAATATGATTCTTCACGGCGGACGGGTGATGACGGGGTCGTACGGGTGAACGAGACGACCGGTGCGGATCGCTGACGGGGGGCTACGATGCGGCGCCGAGGACGCCGGTCCGACACGGCGTCAAAGTCGTTCGCATCACGGGGGATCGTGTTGTTCGGAATAGTCAGACCCTGTCGTCATCGCCTCGATCAGCGACTCAAAACCCAATGGCTGGCGCATTTGTGCGGGCTTTGCCTCGCCCTGCGCAAGGACCACGGTCAGTTCGCCAGGATTGTCACCAATTACGACGGTTTGCTGGTCTCGGTTCTGACGGAGGCTCAGGTCGACGGCCCCGCACGGGAAGCGGGTGCCTGGCGGCGTACGGCGGGACCGTGCCCGTTGCGCGGGATGCGGACCGCCTCCGTCGCACGCGGCGAGGGGGCCCGGCTCGCGGCGGCCGTCTCGCTGGTGCTCGCCTCCGCCAAGGTGCGTGACCATGTCGCCGACGGGGACGGGCTGCTGGCCCGCCGGCCGGTGGCGCTCGCCGCGCGCCGGGTCGCCGAGAGCTGGGGACGGGCCGGCGCCCGCAGTGGCTCCGCCGTCGGATTCGACACGAACGTGCTGGTCGACGCGGTGGACCGGCAGTTGCTTGTCGAGGCGCAGGCCGGGCCGGGAACACCTCTGCTCACCGTCACCGAACCGACCGAGTCGGCCACCGCCGCCGCGTTCGCGCACACCGCCGTGCTCGCCGGCCGGCCGGGCAACGCCGAGCCGCTCGCCGAGGCCGGACGGCTCTTCGGGCGGCTGGCGCATCTGCTGGACGCCGTCGAGGACCGGGACACGGACGCCGCCGCCGGGGCCTGGAACCCGCTGGCCGCGACGGGGACCTCGCTCGCCGAGGCCCGCCGGCTCGCCGACGACGCGGTGCACGGCATCCGGCTCGCGCTGGCCGAGGTCGAGTTCAGCGAGGGGCGCCTCGCGCACCGGCTGCTCGTGCACGAACTGCCCGCCTCGGTCGACCGTACGTTCGGCCCCGCGACCTGTGCCCATGGCGCCGGTCCCTACGCCCCGCCCGGCGGCCCCGGCACCCCCGTGCCGCCCGAGCCACCGCACCGGGGCAGGCGTGGACTGGTCGCCGGCTGCGCGGTCTGGGCCGGACTGGCCTGTACGTGCCAGCTGTGCTGCGGGGAGTACGAGGACCCCTGGACGCGGGAGCGCAAGGAGTCGTTCTGTAGCAATTGCAACTGTGACTGTGGCAATTGCTGCGACTGCGGAAGCTGCTGCGACGGGTGCTGCTGCGACGGCTGTGGGTGCGACTGCTGAGGCGACCGCTGGGACGACCGCTGACGCGACCGCTGTGGCGGCTGCTGAGGCCGCGCGGGTGCCGGGTGTTCGTGTGCGAGGGGAGGGGGCGCGTGTGAAGGCAGGGGGCAGCGCGTTCCCGGGAAGAAGGGGGAACACGGCGGGCGTCCGCCCTTCGGGGCGGGCGCGGGCAGGGGGTCAGCTCAACAGGAGGAGGACCACACGCGACCGAAGTCGATGTGGGAGCGCTTGACCAGCCACTGCTGTGGATGCATGGGGCAAGTGGAACAGGCATCCGGTTCCGCGTCAACCGGCCTGAGACGTACCGCTCACAGTACGGACAGCCTTGACAGCGTCCGCGATCAGGCCCGTACTCTCGTCGTACCACGGCCCTGCTGAGGGGCTCGGCCGTGCGGCGCCCCCCGGGGCCGCCCGTGTGAAGGCACCACCCGTGTTGGAACTGTCGTGTCACGGAGCCTTCGCATGCCCTCTCACCTGCCCACCCCGTCGGCCGCGAGGCCCTCCCTGGTGATCGTCGGCGCCGGGCCGCGGGGGACCGGTGTGATCGAGCGGATCGCCGCCAACGCACCCGAGCTGTACGCCGGTTCGGGCCTCGACATCCATCTCGTCGACCCGCATCCGCCGGGCGCCGGACGGGTCTGGCGGCATGCCCAGTCGCCGCTCCTCTGGATGAACTCGCACGCCGAGGACGTCACGATGTTCACCGACGACTCGGTGGCGATGGACGGCCCCGTACGGCACGGCCCGACCCTGCACGAGTGGGCCGGCGTCGACGGCCGCACCTTCACCGACCGCCGGCTCCAGGGCGCCTATCTGCGCTGGGTGCACCAGCAGGCGGTGGCCGCGCTGCCGCCCGGGGTCCGGGTCCACCACCACCCACGGCGGGCCCTGCGGATCGGCGGACCGCGCGAGGGACGGCAGCAGGTCTGGCTGGAGGGCCGGCCGCGTCCGCTGCTCGCCGACCTCGTGGTGCTCACGCTCGGCCATCTCGACGCCGAACTCGACGACGAACAGCGCCGGCTGGCGGCGTACTCCCGGGAACACGGCCTGGTCCACGTGCCGCCGGACTTCACCGCCGACACCGACCTCGGCGCACTCGCGCCCGGCGAACCCGTGCTGGTGCGCGGCTTCGGGCTCGCCTTCGTCGACCTCATGGTGCTGCTCACCGAGGGGCGCGGCGGACGGTACGAGGGCGACACCTACCTCCCTTCGGGGCGGGAGCCGGTGCTGTACGTCGGATCGCGGCGCGGAGTGCCGTACCACTCGAAGATCGGCTACGACCTCGTCGGTGAGCGGCCGCCGGTGCCGAGGTTCCTCGGGCCCGCCGAGATCGACGCGCTGCTCGCCCGGCCGGACGGGTTCGACTTCCGGCGGGACGTCTGGCCGCTGGTGGAGAAGGAGCTGGGGTTCGCGCACTATCACCGGCTGTTCGCCGCGCATCCGGAGCGGACCGCCATGGAGTGGGAGCGGTTCGAGGAGCGGTACGCGGTGGCGGATCCCGCCGGGCGGGCCGTCCTGGTCGCCGAGGCCGTGCCCGATCCCGCCGACCGGCTCGACCTCGCGGCGCTGGACAGACCGCTGACCGGGGCGCGGTTCGGCTCGCACGAGGAGTTCCAGGAGGAGCTGCGGGCCTATGTGGAAGGTGATCTGACCCGCCGTCACGACTCGGCGCACAGCCCGGACCTGGCGGTTTTCCTCGCACTGCTGTCGGTGTACGGGCAGTTGGTGCGGCTCGGTGACATCGGGCCCTGGTGGCACGGGTTCTTCAGCTACCTCGCGTCCGGGCCGCCGGGGCCGCGGCTGCGGCAGCTGGGGGCGCTGTCGCGCGCCGGGGTGGTCCGGTTCGTCGGTGCCGACATGGCCGTCGCCGCCGAGGACGGGGTCTTCCGGGCGTCCAGCCCGACCGTGCCGGGATGGACGGTCGAGACCCGGGCGCTGGTGGAGGCGCGGCTGCCGCACCCCACCGTCGAGCGCGCGCGGGACGCCCTGCTGCGGGAGCTGTACGCCGAGGGCGCCGCCACGACCCCGGCCGGACTGCTGGCCGTGGACCCCGCCGACGGGCGGGTCCTGGACCGGGCCGGACTGCCGCACCCGCGGCGCTTCGCCCTCGGACCGCACACCGACGGACGCGGCGCCGGAGCCTTCACCCGCCCACGCACCGGCGGCCCGGCATTCCGCCAGAACGACGCCACGGCGAGAGCGGTCCTGCTGTTCCTCCAGACACTGGCCGAACGGGCGGCCGCATAGGGGGGGGGGCTGAGGGCGGCGCGGACCGGGCGGAACAGGGAGGTCCGCGCTCGGCTCTCCCCGGGAGGGACGGCTGTCCCGGTGTGGAGGAAGGGAAGAGATGGCGGACGTATCCGGTGAGTGGAGGCTGTGGCGCGAGCCGCGGGTGGAGACCGTGTCGGCGCCCTGTGGGCCGCTTGCGCTGACCGGCACTCACTGGCTGGAAGACAATCCGGACGGGCGACTTCCGGCCATCCCCGGGGTCTGGGAGGCCGACGGGGACGCCGTGGTGCTCACCGCGGACGCGGACGACGGTCTGGCCGTGGACGGGCGTCCCTTCGCGGGTCGGGTGCGGCTGGTCGCGGACCCCGGTCCGGCGGGCGCCGCGAGGGTGGCGCACGGGGAGCGCCGGCTGGTGGTGTTGATGCGCGAAGGGGCGTGGGGCGTGCGCGATTACGACCCCGCCGCACCCGCACGTCAACAGTTCCCGGGCATCCGGGCCACGCCCCACGACCCGCGTGGTCGGTGCCGGGACGCTTCACCGCGTACGACGACCACCGTGTGGTCAGGGTCGAGAGCGCGGACGGCCGGGAGCGGGGGCTCGGGCTCGGCGGCGAGCTGGCGTTCACCCTGGACGGCCGGGAGCCGACCCTTCGGGTGGCGGTGGAACCGGAGGGCTCGCTGTGGGCGGTTTTCGGCGACGCCACCAGCGGGAACGGCAGTTACCGTTTCCGGTTTCCGCGCCCGGCCGCGCCGGACGACGAGGGCCGTACGACCGTCGACTTCAACCGGGCGCTGCTGCCGCCGTGCGCGTTCGCGGACCACTTCGTCCGCCCCTTCCCACCGCCCGGGAACCGGCTTGACCTGCCGATCGCCGCGGGGGAGCGCGATCTGACGGCCTGACGACGGACGCCGGGCGCGAGCGGGGCGCGCCGGCGGGGGTGCGGGCGGGGGCCGTGTCCGAGGGGGTTCTGGGTAAAGAGGGGTCAAAGCCGCGCGGCCGAAAGGCACCCTTGCGCCGATCGGCCGTGCGGCCGAATACTCCCCCTCAGCGCTTGTCAGGAACACGGCATGTCCGGAATCCGGGCACGCCTGTCTCCCGGCTGCGCCTCACGGGCCCCGACCCCACAAGTGGGCCCCCGACTTCCCATGTGGAGGAACGACAAGTGAGGATCAAGCGCACCACCCCCCGTAGCGGTATTGCGAGACGGACCCGGCTGATCGCCGTTTCCACCGGACTCGTGGCCGCGGCCGCGATCGCGATCCCCAACGCGAGCGCCTCGGACGTCACCCCGTTCAGTGCCAACCAGCTCAAGAGCGCCGGCGACTCGGTGCTCAAGGCCGATGTCCCGGGTACCGCCTGGGCCGTCGACAGCAAGACCAACCGCCTGGTCGTCACGGTCGACTCGACCGTGTCCGAGGCGGAGATCGCCAAGATCAAGGCGCAGGCCGGCAGCAACGCCGACGCGCTGACGATCAAGCACACCCCGGGCAGGTTCCAGAAGCTGATCCAGGGCGGCGACGCGATCTATGCGAGTAGCTGGCGCTGCTCGCTCGGCTTCAACGTCCAGAACAGCAGCGGTGTCCAGTACTTCCTGACCGCCGGTCACTGCACCGACGGCGCGGGTACGTGGTACTCCAACTCCGGCCGTACCTCGGTCATCGGATCGACCACCGGCTCCAGCTTCCCGAACAACGACTACGGGATCGTGCGCTACTCCGGGTCCGTCGCCCGGCCCGGCACCGCGAACGGAGTGGACATCACCCGCGCGGCCACGCCCAGCGTCGGCACCTCCGTCATCCGTGACGGCTCCACCACCGGCACGCACACCGGCCGGGTCACCGCGCTCAACGCGACCGTCAACTACGGCACCGACGGCATCGTCTACGGCATGATCCAGACCAACGTCTGCGCCGAGCCCGGCGACTCCGGCGGTTCGCTCTACGGCAGCAACGGCACGGCCTACGGTCTCACCTCCGGCGGCAGTGGCAACTGCTCCTCCGGCGGTACGACGTTCTTCCAGCCGGTGACCGAGGCGCTGGCCGCGTACGGCGTGAGCGTCTACTAGGCCTTCTCACCCCGCGGCACCCCTTTACGTACCGTGTGATCCGGATCCGGCACCACGGGCGAGCCCCCGCACGCAACTGGCGTGCGGGGGCTCGCTCTTGCTCCGAGACCGGGGTTACCGTCGAAGGACGGGGGCCCGGCGCACCTTCTTGATGCGCCCACGTCGGACCCTGGGGGCCGTGATGGTCGAGGAGCTGGTGGTGGCGGGAGCGGCGCTCGCGTCCGCCGCCGTGGTGTACGTGATGGCGGCGGCGCGCGTCGTCAAGCAGTACGAACGGGGTGTGGTCTTCCGGCTCGGCAGGCTCCGCCCCGATGTGCGGGGGCCGGGGTTCACGATGATCCTGCCGTTCGTGGACCGGCTCCAGAAGGTCAACATGCAGATCGTGACGATGCCGGTGCCGGCCCAGGAGGGCATCACCCGGGACAACGTCACCGTGCGCGTCGACGCGGTCGTCTACTTCAAGGTGACCTCGGCGGCCGACGCGATCGTCCGGGTCGAGGACTACCGGTTCGCCGTCTCGCAGATGGCGCAGACCTCGCTGCGGTCCATCATCGGCAAGAGCGAGCTGGACGATCTGCTCGCCGATCGCGAGAAGCTCAACCAGGGTCTGGAGCTGATGATCGACAGCCCGGCGGTGGAGTGGGGCGTCACCATCGACCGGGTCGAGATCAAGGACGTCTCGCTGCCGGAGACGATGAAGCGCTCCATGGCCCGGCAGGCCGAGGCGGACCGGGAGCGGCGGGCCCGGGTCATCAACGCCGACGCCGAACTCCAGGCGTCGAAGAAGCTCGCCGAGGCCGCCCAGCAGATGGAGGACACCCCCTCCGCGCTCCAGCTCCGGCTGCTCCAGACCGTGGTCGCGGTCGCCGCCGAGAAGAACTCGACGCTGGTGCTGCCCTTCCCGGTGGAGCTGCTGCGGTTCCTGGAGCGGGCGCAGCAGCCGGCGCCGGTTCCTGTGCGGCAGCCGGCACCGGCTCCCGTGGAGCAGTCGGTGCAGCAGGCGCCGGCTCCCGTGGAGCAATCGGTGCAGGAGCAACTTCCGGTGGGCCAAACACGGACGGATCCGGATTCGCAAGGGGCGAATTCAAGACAGGACTAGACCTCACCCCGTGCTTACCGGTTACTCGCACGTAGTGTTTGCGCTGCGAACGATCCGGGCCCCGCACGGTGTTGACCGTGCATGCTCAACTCATTCTCCGGCGGCTCAAGGCACGGGGCGCGCACGACGGTTGCCGTACGCGCGTCCTGAAGTCGACCTTGTGTGCTCCCTGTAGGGGTCGGAATAGTGGGCGCCCAGTCCAAGACCCTTTTCGGCCGGTGAGGTCCCCACAACCGACCCGGCCGATCCCCCACAGGAGGACGCGAGTTGAAGCACCGACGCATACCCAGGCGGCGGGCCGCCGTGGCAGGTGCGGGTATCGCCGCACTGGTCGCCGCGGGAGTCACCTTCCAGAGTGCGAACGCAAGCGAGACCCCGGACACGGTGGTGCCGAAGACCCTGTCGGCACCGGCGGCCGGAAAGCTCGCCTCGACGCTCGGCCAGAACCTCGGCACCGACGCGGCGGGCACGTACTACGACGCGAAGGCGAAGAACCTCGTGGTGAACGTGGTCGACGAGACCGCCGCGCGGATCGCCGAGGAGGCCGGGGCGAAGGTCAGAATCGTCCAGAACACCCTCGCCGAGCTGAAGTCCGCCCGCACCACCCTCAAGAGCGACGCGACCATCCCCGGCACCTCCTGGGTGACGGACCCGACGACGAACAAGGTGGTCGTCACCGCCGACAAGACCGTCTCCGCCGCCGAGTGGGCCAAGCTCACCAAGGTCGTCGACGGTCTCGGCTCGACGGCCGAACTACAGCGCACGAAGGGGGAGTTCAAGCCCTTCGTGGCCGGCGGTGACGCGATCACCGGCGGTGGTGGCCGCTGCTCGCTCGGCTTCAACGTGGTCAAGGGCGGCGAGCCGTTCTTCCTGACCGCCGGGCACTGCACCGAGGGTATCTCCACGTGGTCGGACTCGTCCGGCACCGTCATCGGCGAGAACGAGGCGTCGAGCTTCCCGGACAACGACTACGGCCTGGTCAAGTACACGGCCGACGTCGACCACCCGAGCGAGGTCAACCTCTACAACGGTTCCTCGCAGGCCATCAGCGGCGCCTCCGACGCCACCGTCGGCATGGAGGTCACCCGCAGCGGCTCGACCACACAGGTGCACGACGGCTCGGTCACCGGCCTGGACGCCACCGTGAACTACGGCAACGGCGACATCGTCAACGGCCTGATCCAGACCGACGTCTGCGCCGAGCCCGGGGACAGCGGCGGTTCGCTGTTCTCCGGCGACCAGGCGATCGGCCTCACCTCCGGCGGCAGCGGTGACTGCACGTCCGGCGGCGAGACCTTCTTCCAGCCGGTGACGGAGGCGCTCTCCGCCACGGGTACCCAGATCGGCTGATCAGCCGGCGCCACCCGTTCGATCCGGTTCGACGAAGTCCCGCCCTTCTCGCGAGGGGCGGGACTTTCGTCTGTGATCCCTGCTCAGGGAGGGGCCCTGTCTTAAGGGCGGTCCCTGTCCTGCTGAGGGCGGTCCCCGTCCTGGTGGTCCCCGAGGGCGCCCAGGGTCAGTTCGGCCAGCGCGTCCACCGCCTCCTCGGACGTCACTCGGTCCTGGTTGAGCTCACCGGCGATCGCCTCGGCCGCGCCCAGCAGGCCGACGCAGCGCAGCCGCAGGGCCTCGGGCGGAAGGCCGGAGTACGGCGACAGCGCGTCGGCCATCAGGTCCGTGTACCTGTCGTTCAGCTCGTACTGGGCCGCCTCCATCTCCGGGCTCCCCTTGAGCGCGGCGGAGACGGCGATGAGTTCGGGTGTGTCGACGCAGGCGAAGTACGCGGCGCTGATGACGCCGGCGATCTCGGCCCTGGTGGGGGCGGCGTCCCGCAGGGCCTGTGCGATGGCGGCGCGCTGGCGTTCGTCCAGGCGCCGGTGGAGCGCGAGCAGCAGGCCGGGCCGGGTGCCGAAGTGGTCGTACACGATCGGTCTGCTGACCCCGGCGGCCTCCGCGAGGGTGACCAGCGTCAGGCCGTCGGTGCCCTGGCCCCGCACGATCTCCATGGCGGTGTCGAGCAGATGCTCCCGCCTGGCCGGTCTGGACAGCCGGGTCGGTGCGGTCGTCGCCATGGTCCTCCTCCGCGGTACCGGATACGTGCCCTCCACTCTAGGTTACAAAAAGTAGGCTACAAAATGTAAGCTACGTAGTGTAGGTTACGGAATGTAGGTAGCCGCCGCGGCCCGCGGGACGCGGCCTTATGGAGGGAGTGCGTCATGGGGCGTACGGAATCGGTGCTGATCCTGGGCGGTTCGGGGCAGGCGGGCGCGGGGACCGCGGCGCTGCTGCGGGAGTGGCACCCCGATCTGCCGCTGACGATCGCGGGGCGTGACCTCGGCCGCGCGCAGCGGGTCGCCGACGAGGTGGGCAACGCGACGGCCGTCACCGTCGATCTGGAGCGGACCGACCTCGGGCTCCCGGAGGGCAGTGAGCACTCGGCGGTGGTGGCCGCGCTGTGGGACTCGCGGCTGCACGGGCTGGGATACGCGCAGGACCGCGGCCTGCCCTACCTCAGCCTCTCCAGCGGCCTGGTCGACATCGCGCCGGAGGTCGTCCTGGGCGCCCAGCGGGCCGGCGCCGCGCCGATGCTGCTGGCCAGCCACTGGTGTGCGGGGGTGATCACCGTCGCGGCGCTGGAGCTGGCCCGGGAGTTCGAGCGGGTCGACGCCGTCCGGGTCGGCGCCATGCTCGACGAGTCGGACACCGGCGGGCCCGCGGGGATCGCGGACCTGGAGCGGTGGGGCGAGGTCACCTCGGCGGGTCTGGTCCGCCGTGACGGGGCCTTCCGCTGGATCGACGGCCCCGACGCCGATGTCGACCTGGTCCTGTCCGACGGCCGGACCCTGCCCGCGCGGAGCATCGCCGTCCTCGACGTGCCGGGCGTCGCCCTCGCCACCGGAGCGCGGGACGTCGGCTTCGCGTTCGCCGTCGGCGAGTCCGCGGGCCGGCGCCGGGGCGGCGGTCCGTCCGTCGAGGCCCGGATCGACCTCGAAGGTGTGGGCCCGGGCGGTGAGCCGCTGCGCACGAGCCACTACCTCGTCCACGCGGAGGGGCAGCGCCCGCTGACCGCCCTGGGTATCGCCCTCGGGGTCGAGCGGCTGATCGGGCTGCGCGGCGAGGCCGTTGTGCCGGGCATCCACACCCCCGAGGGCCTGATCGACCCGGCCTACGCGGCCAAGCGGCTGGCGGAGATCGGCGCCGTCTTCGTCGAGGCGGAGCCGGTCACCGGCTGACGGAAGGGGTCGGGGCGATCGCGTTGGGGTGGCGGCCGGACCCCGTGTTCGACCGGGTGTGCGTCCCGCGGGATTCCGGTGAGGAATTTCATCCGAGACGCACGGGGAGGACGATCTCCTTGTGGGGGAAGGGAGTTAGGGCCACGTCCGGCCCGTGGGGGTGGGCCGGGGGGTCGTAGGTGGCAGTGAGTCACCTTGCGATATTCGAACTGTTGTCCGATCATCGGGGTTATGGCGCCAGCAGTACCGGTCCTCAGCAGGGACGATGCACGAATCGGCACCGGTTTTCCGGTGGCATCCGAGCTGGGGTCCCTGCTGCCCGACGGCCGCCTTCGCCCCGGCTCCACCGTGAGCGTGGGGCGGGATCTGCCGCTGCTGCTCGCCCTCGCCGCACCGGCCGCCGCCGAGGCGGGCGCCTGGGCGGTGGTCGGGCTGCCCCAGCTGGGGGTGCTCGCCGCCGAGTCGATGGGGCTGAGCGTAGGTACCGGACTGTGGGTGGACCGCCCCGGCAAGCGCTGGCCCGAGGTCGTCGCCACGCTCGCCGAGGCCGTGCCGGTGCTGCTGCTCGGCCCGCTCGGTCCCGCTCCCGGCCGGCAGGCCCGACGGCTTTCGGCGGTGCTGCGCCGTACCGGAGCGATACTCCTGACCACCGGCTCCTGGGAGGGCGCCGAGCTGCGGATGGCGGTGACCGCCTCGCGCTGGGAGGGCGTCGGCGCCGGGCACGGACTGCTGCGGGCCCGGCGGGTGCGGGTCTCGGCCACCGGGCGCGGAGCGGCGGGCGGGGCGCCGCGCACCGTACAGCTGTGGCTGCCCGGGCCCGATGGACGGGCCCGCCCCTTCGAGGACACCCCCGATGCGACGGACACCCCGGCCGACGTGCCCGGGGCGGTGTCCTCCGGTGGGGTGCGGTCCGGTGCCGCACCGGCCGGTGAGGCGCGCCGCGGCGGACTGCACGTCGTCGGATGAGCGCCGTCGAACGAGTCGTCTGTGCCTGGTTGCCCGACTGGCCCATCGTCGCCGACGGCAGCAACCCCGACGGGGCGCGGGCGACCGCTGTTGTCGCCGGTGGGAAGGTCGTCGCCTGCTCCGCGGCCGCACGGGCCCTCGGTGTACGGCGGGGGATGCGGCTGCGGCAGGCCACCAGCCGTGCGCCCGAGCTGGAGCTGCGCGAACGGGACGTGGAGGGCGAGATCCGCTGCTTCGAACCGGTCCTCCAGCAGCTGGAGCAGCACGTGGCCCCCCGCTGGGAGGTGATCCGCCCCGGTCTCCTCGTACTGCCCGCGCGCGGTCCCGCCCGCTACTTCGGCGGCGAGCGGGCCCTCGCCGACCGGATCACCGAGACGGTCGCCGCCGTTGGCTTCCCGGTGCGTGTGGGTGCCGCGGACACGGTCTTCGCCGCCGCGCTCGCCGCCCGGCAGGGCCGGCTCGTTCCCGTGGGGCAGACCGCGCGCTTCCTCGCCCCGTACCCGGTGGGGGTGCTCGGCAGGCCGGAGCTCGCGGTGCTCCTCTCCCGGATGGGACTGCCCACGCTCGGCGCCTTCGCGGCGCTGCCCGGCGACAAGGTGACCACCCGCTTCGGCGCGGACGGCGCGGCCGTCCACCGCACCGCCCGCGGTCTGGAGGCGCGGGGCCTGAGCACCCGGACGCCCGGACAGGACCTCACCGTCGCCCATGTCTTCGAGCCGGCCGGGACCCTGCTGGAGCCGGTCGCGTTCGCGGCGAAGGAGCTCGCGCGGCGGCTGCACGAACGCCTCGCCGCGGCCGGGGCGGTGTGCGCCCGGATCGAGGTCGCCCTGGAGCTCGCGGGCGCCGGCGCGCAGAGCGGAAAGCGGCTGACCCGGCTGTGGCGCCACGAGGGAAAGCTGTCGGAGCTCGCGGTCGCCGAGCGGGTGCGCTGGCAGCTCACCGCATGGCAGGAGACCGGAGCGCTGACGGACGGGGGCGGAGCGGCCACCGGCATCGTCCGGCTCACGCTGCGTCCCGAGGCGCTGAGCGCGGCCACCGGCCGGCAGGAACTCCTCTTCGGCGCCCGGTCGGCGACCGCCGAGATGCAGACCGCCGCCGCCCGGTTGCAGGCGATGCTCGGACACCACGCCGTGACCCGGGTCGAGCTCGGTGGTGGCCGGGGACCCGCCGAGCGGGCGATACGGGTGGCCTTCGGCGACGTACCGCCCGAGCACCGGCTGCCCGACGGGCCCTGGCCGGGCAGGCTGCCCGCTCCGCACCCCGCGTGGGTGCCCGCCCGGCCGAATCAGGCCCGGCTGCTCGACGCCGACGGCGAGTCGGTGGCGGTCTCCGCGCGTCTGGTGCTGTCCGCGCCGCCGGCCCGCCTGATCGTCGAGGGCGGCCGGCCCGAGGCGGTACAGGGCTGGGCGGGACCGTGGCCGGCTCTTGAGCAGTGGTGGAACGCGGACCGGGCCCGCCGCCTGGTCCGTATGCAGGTCGTCACCGAGGCGGGCCCGGCCTGGCTGCTCGTCCTGGAACAGGGCCAGTGGTGGGCGGAGGCGCACTATGGGTGATCCGGCGTGAAGGGGTCGCCGCGGTCCCGGAACGGCGAGCCCACGCGCACGACGCGACCTCGGACCGGTGATGCCGGGGTCGCCCCGAAAGAGGGCGGTGCTGTCGGGGTCGCCCCGGAGGAAGCCGCTGGTGTCGGGGTC
>NZ_JBIVNC010000007.1:0-459235 GCF_044753385.1 Streptomyces sp. NPDC088387 | reverse complement strand
GGTCGCCTTGGGGAAAGCCGGTGGTGCCGGGGTCGCCTCGGAAGAGGGCGGTGGTGTCAGGGCCGCTCTGGAGGAAGCCGCTGGTGTCGGCGTCGCCTTGGGGAAAGCCGGTGGTGCCGGGGTCGCCTCGGAAGAGGGCGGTGGTGTCAGGGCCGCTCTGGAGGAAGCCGCTGGTGTCGGCGTCGCCTCAGGGAAAGCCAGTGGTGCCGGGGCCGCCCCGGAAGAGGCCGGTGGTGTCGGGGTCGCCTCGGAAGAGGCCGGTGGTGTCGGGGCTGTCCCGGAGGGAGTCGGGGGTGCTCCGGAAGAGGTCGGGGGCACCGGGGGCGCTTCGGAGGAAGTTGGTGGTGTCCGGCATGGGTGAAGTGCTGCGGTTGCCGGCCCGGGGCCGTGCCGCGACGCCCGCCCCGGTGGGCTGGGCCGAGCTGCATGTGCACTCCTCGTTCTCGTTCCTCCAGGGCGCCTCGGACCCGGAGGTGCTCGCGGCGGAGGCGGCGCGCCTCGGTGTCGAAGCGTTGGCCGTGACCGACCGTGACGGGCTCTACGCCGCGCGCAGACTGGCCTCCGCGGCCCGCCGGCACGGTCTGCGCACGGTCTACGGAGCGGAACTGGGCCTGCCCGCCCCGTACGGCCAAGTCCTCGTCCTGGCCCGCGACCTGACCGGTTTCACCCAGCTGTCCGCGCTCATCAGCGCCGCCCAGCTCGCCGGAGCCAAGCAGCGGCCGGTGCACGACCCGACACGCCTCGCCGAGGCCGTACGGGACGGACACCTGGCGGTCCTCACCGGCTGCCCCGAGACCGGCGCACGCCGCCTCGCGGCGCTCGTCGAACTGCTCGGCCCCGAGCATCTGCACGCCGAGCTGATCGATCACGCACTGCCCGCCGACTCCCTGCTGGGAGACGCCCTGTACGCCGCAGCCCGCCGGCTCGGCCTGCCCGTCGTCGCCTCGAACGCCGTGACGTACGCCCGCCCGCGCGATGCCCGGCTCGCCCAGGCCCTGACCGCGTTGCGCCGCCGTGAGGACCTGGACCACGCGGCCGGTCATCTGCCCCCGGCGCCCACCGCCCATCTGCGCGCCCCGGACGACATGGCCCGGCGCCTGGCCCGCTACCCCGGGGTGCTCGAGACCACCCTGGAGCTGGGTCGCGCCTGCACCGTCGACCTCGCCGAGCTCAGGCCCGAGCTGCCCGGTTTCCCCGTACCGCCGGGCCACACCGAGATGTCGTATCTGCGCGAGCTCGCCACGCGGGCGGCCGAGCGCCGCTACGGGCCGCGCGCCGAGACCGCGCACACGGCCTGGATCCAGCTGGAGAAGGAACTCCGGGTCATCGACCGGCTCGACATGGCCGGCTACTTCCTGATCGTGTGGGACATCGTGCGCTGGTCCACGGACCAGGGCATCTGGTGCCAGGGCCGGGGCTCCGCCGCCAACTCCGTCGTCTGCTACGTCCTCGGCATCACCGCCGTGGACCCGATCAGGCACCAGCTGCTCTTCGAGCGCTTCCTGTCCCTGGAACGGGCCGAGACCCCGGACATCGACATCGACTTCGAGAACGCGCGGCGCGAGGAGGTCATCCAGTACGTCTACGAGCGCTGGGGCCGCAGCCACGCCGCCCAGGTCGCCAACATCATCACGTACCGCCCCCGGCTCGCCGTCCGGGACTCCGCCCGCGCGCTCGGCCACCCGACCGGCCGGATCGACGAGATGACCCGGCACATTCAGCACCACGAACCCCCGGGCGAGGAGGCCGACATACCCGCGGACGTCCGTGAACTGGCCGGGGAACTCGCCGGGTTGCCCCGCCACCTCGGTGTGCACTCCGGCGGCATGGTCCTCACCCGCCGCCCGATCGGCGAGGTGATGCCCGTCGAGTGGGCCACCGCCGAGGACCGCAGTGTGCTTCAGGGCGACAAGGAGGACGTGGAGGAGGCGGGTCTCGTGAAGATCGACCTGCTCGGGCTCGGCATGCTCTCCGCGCTCCACACGGCCTGCGATCTGATCGCCGAACACCACGGCGTCGGCTACGACCTGGCGTCGATCCCGGCCGACGATCCGGCCGTCTTCGAGATGATCTCGCGCGCGGACACGGTGGGGCTCTTCCAGGTCGAGTCGCGCGCGCAGATGTCGACGCTGCCCCGTCTGAGGCCCCGTACCTTCCAGGACCTCGTGGTCGCCGTGTCCCTGATCCGTCCCGGTCCGATCCAGGGCGGCTCCGTCCACCCCTATCTGCGCCGAAGAGCCGGGAAGGAGCCCGTCAGCTATCCGCATCCGCTCGCCGAGAAGGCACTGAAGCGCACCCTCGGAGTCCCGCTCTACCAGGAGCAGATGATGCTGCTCGCGATGGACTGCGCGGGCTTCGGGCCCGGTGAGGCCGACACCCTGCGCAAGGCGCTCGCCGCCAAGCACGCGCCCGAGCGGGTCGCGGAGCTGCGGCGGCGGCTGCTCGCGGGGATGGCCGAGCGCGGGATCGACGGGCAGGCGGCCGAGGAGCTGTACACGATGATCCAGGCGTTCTCGGGCTACGGCTTCCCCGAGTCGCACTCCCAGTCGCTCGCGCACATCGTGTACGCCTCGGCCTGGCTGAAGCTGCACTACCCGGCGGCGTTCATCGCGGGTGTCCTGGCCAACCAGCCCATGGGCTTCTACTCGCCGCTCACCCTGATCGGAGACGCCCGCCGCCGTGGCGTACGGGTCCGCGGGGTGGACGTGACCCGCTCGGGGCTGCACTCCGGGCTCGAGGCCGACGAGGGCTCCAGGGGCGGCCGGGCCATCCGGCTCGGCCTGAGCGGGATACGGGGGATGCCCGACGCGGCGGCCGAGGAGATCGTCGCCGGACGGCCGTACCGGGATCTGGAGGACTTCGCCCGGCGCACCCGGCTGTCGGCGAAGGTCCTGGAGAACCTCGCGACCGCGGGTGCGCTCGCGGCGTTCGGCATGGACCGGCGCGAAGCGCTGTGGGCGGCGGGGGCGTTGGCCGGCGTCGACGACGGTCTCCTGCCCGGGACGGCCGCCCCGGGCGAGGCTCCGGACCTGCCCGTCATGACGATGGTGGAGCAGACCTTCGCCGATCTGTGGGCCACGGGGTCGAGCCCCGACAACCACCCCGTGCAGCACCTCCGTGTCCATCTGGAGGCCGGCGGTGTGGTGACCGCGGCCGAGGTGCGGCGGCTGCCGGACGACACCCCGGTCACCATCGGTGGCCTGGTCACGCACCGGCAGCGCCCACCCACCGCGAAGGGCACCTGCTTCCTCAACATCGAGGACGAGACCGGCATGACCAACGTGATCGTGCCCCCGCCGGTCTGGGACGCCCACACGAAGATGGCCGTCGACAACGCCGGTCTCCTGGTGCACGGCCGCATCGAACGGGCCGACGGCGCGGTCAACCTGGTCGCCCGGAGCCTGGAACCCCTCACGATCACCACACCGGTCCGCAGACGGCAGTGGTGATGCCGGAGGGGGGGCTGGTGGCGTGAGTCTCTATCACATCCGTCACGACAGGCGTCGGTTAGCGCTGGAAGTTTTTACTGACGCGTAACTTCCCTGTTGAACTACTCGTTCGTAACTTGGCAAGTGAACAGCATCCTCGTGATCCGGATCACAGGGCGTAAGGCACTCGCGCAACTCCCTTGATTTGAGCCGCAAGGAGATCACCCGATGCTGCCCTGGAAAAGAGTGCTCAGACCCCTGGCCGCGCTGCTGCTGACCGGCGCACTCGTCTCCGTCCCCGCCGCCGCCGCGCAGGCGGCCGCCGCGCCGAGCTCCGGCTGGAACGACTACTCCTGCAAGCCGTCCGCCACCCATCCGCGCCCCGTCGTCCTGGTCCACGGCACGTTCGGCAACTCCGTCGACAACTGGCTGGGCCTCGCCCCGTACCTGACCAAGCGCGGCTACTGCGTCTTCTCGCTCGACTACGGCCAACTGCCCGGCGTGCCGTTCTTCCACGGCCTCGGACCCATCGACAAGTCGGCCAAGCAACTCGACACCTTCGTCGACAAGGTGCTCGCCGCGACCGGCGCGGCCGAGGCCGACCTCGTCGGACACTCGCAGGGCGGCATGATGCCCCGCCACTACCTCAAGTTCCTCGGCGGAGCGGCCGAGGTGAACGCCCTCGTCGGTATCGCCCCCGACAACCACGGCACGACCCTCTCCGGCCTCACCGCACTGCTGCCGTTCTTCCCGGGCGCCGAGCACCTGCTCACCACCGCCACCCCCGGCCTCGCCGACCAGATCGCCGGCTCCGCCTTCCTCAACAAACTCAACGAGGGCGGGGACACCGTGCCCGGCGTCCAGTACACCGTCATCGCCACCAAGCACGACCAGGTCGTCACGCCCTACCGCAGCCAGTTCCTGACCGGCCCCAACGTCCGCAACGTGCTGCTCCAGGACCTGTGCCCGGTCGACCTCTCCGAGCACGTGGCGATCGGGCTCCTCGACCGGATCGCCTTCCACGAGGTGGCCAACGCCCTCGACCCCGCCCGCGCCAGACCGACCACCTGCGCCTCGGTGTTCAGCTGACCACCGGCACACCACCGGGGTCCGACCGGCCTGAGCCGCCGGTCGGACCCCGGACGTTCCACGTACCGTCAGCGGCCGTGCCGGCCACCGGCGGTCGCCCGCCGCCGCACCGACGCGAACAGCGCGGCCGAACCGAGCGCCAGCGCCGCCGCGCCACCGACGGCGATCATCGACGTGCTGCTGCTGCCGCCGGTCTCCGCGAGGTTCTCGCCGGTGGCGGTCTGCGCGGGCCGCGCCGCGGCACCGGCCACCGTCGGCTCGTTGGACGCGGGGGCGCCGCCGCCTTCGCCGCCCTCGCTGTTCTTGCCGCCGCCACTCGCCGTCGTCGGGTCGGTGGTCGTCTCCGGGTCGTGGTCGCCGTGACCGTGGTTCTCGACCGTCGACTTGTCGGTACCGGCCTTGATCTGCTCCTCGGAGGGGGCGGACGCGGACGGCGCCACCGCCGGCTGCTCCTCGTCGCCTTCGGAGCCGCCGCCGCCCGCGCTGCCGCTGCTGCCGCCGCCGAAGGACACGTCCGAGCAGGAGTAGAACGCCTCGGGGCTGTCCGAGCGCTGCCACACCGCGTACAGCACATGCCGGCCGGAGCGCTCCGGCAGGGTGCCGCCGAAGGTGTAGAAACCGCCGGACGCGGCCGGGTCGGTGACCGTCGCGACCGGCTCGGCCAGGTCCAGGTCGCCCCATGCGAGCGCCTTCGCCGGGTCGAAGCCCGGCTTGGTCAGATACACCTTGAAGGTGCCCTTGTGCGGGGCCGTCACGCGGTACTTGAAGGTGTACGAGCCACTGCTCACACTGGTCGTCGGCCAGTCGGCGCGGGCCAGGTCGAGCCCCTTGAACGCGTCGTTGTTCGCGCTGCACAGCTTGCCGTCGGGGATCAGCTCCTGGTGCCGGCCGCCCGCGTCCCCGATGCGGATGCCGTTCCAGTCGTAGAGCGCCTGGGTGCCGCCGGCCGCGACCGCCGCCCTGCACGCGGCGGACCTCGGGCTCTCCGGGCCCTCCGCGTAGCACTGGGCGACCCGGCTGACCGGATCTCCCATCGAACCGTGCGCCGAGGCGGGCGCGCCGGCCAGCGCGGTCAGGGCGAGCGGGGCGACACCGGCGACGGCGACTGCGGCGACCTTGCGGCGTGCGGGCATGGGGGAACTCCTCGGGGCGGTCGACGGGGGTGCGTCTCAGGGGGTGATCCCGTGGGGGCGAGGACGAAGCTAGCCCCGAGCAAGCGCAAAATCGCCTGCTGAAGGCGGTTGGGGGAGATCCTTATGGTCCCTTTAAGGAAGTGCTCAGACTCCGCTGAGGTAGGTACGGTTCGGGCCATGGACGACGAGCAGATCCGGCCCGCGGTGGCCGCCGACGTACCGGCCGTGAAGGCCGTGATCGACGCCGCGTTCCACCCCTACATCGCGCGCATCGAGCGACTGCCGCAGCCCATGGAGGCCGACCACGCGGCGAACGTGGCGGCGGGACGCGTCTTCGTGACGGGGGATCCTGCGGTGGGGCTGGTGGTGGTCGAGGCCCGCGCGGACCATCTGTATCTCGACGTCGTCGCCGTCCACCCGGACGCCCACGGACAGGGCGTCGGGCGACGGCTGCTGGAGTTCGTGGAGGCACACGCGCGGGAGCTGGGTCTGCCGGAGGTCCGGCTCCTCACGAACGCGCTGATGTGGGAGAACCAACGCCTCTACGCGAAGATCGGCTACGAGGCTGTAGAGCGCCGCGTGGACGGCCCGTACGACCGGATCCACTACCGCAAGCGACTGGGCTGACAGCGCTCCGGGCCGACGCGCGCCGGCCGGCCCCGGTCAGCCGTCCGGCCACCAGGTGCGGGCGATGTCCTTGCGCACCTCGGGGCGTCCGGCGGGGCGCTCGTCGCGCTCCTCACGGACCCGGCGGGCATCCGACTTCTTCAGGGGCTTCTGCACGGTTGCTCGGCGCATGGCTGCCTCCTTCAGTGCCTACCGTCTTCCGCGCTCTCACGGAGGTAGACCCTTGCGGGGAGAGTTCCTCATCGGTGCCCGTCTGTCAGTGGCGGACGTCACGATTCGACCGCTCGCCAAGCGCGCCACGACTGTCTTTCGAGTCACACGGCCCACGAGTGGCAGGAGTTGATTGTCAGTGGTGGCTGTCACTCTGGGTGCATGACGAACAACGGTGACGGTACGAAGGTGACGGGGCCGGGGGCGGGGCCGGTGTCCGGCGGGGTCGACTGGGACGCCGAGGCCCCCGGTTTCGACGAGGAGCCCGACCACGGGCTGCGCGACCCCGAGGTGCGCGCCGCCTGGGCGGCCCGCCTGCGCTCCTGGCTGCCCGACCGCCCGGGCGACCTCCTCGACCTGGGCTGCGGCACGGGGAGCCTCTCGCTCCTCGCCGCCGAGCAGGGACACCGGGTCACCGGCGTCGACCTCTCCCCGGCCATGGTCGGGGAGGCGCGGGCGAAGCTCGCGGGCCGTGACGCCGCGTTCCTGATCGGTGACGCGGCGGCACCGCCGGTCGGCGAGGAGCGCTACGACGTGGTGCTCGTCCGCCATGTCCTGTGGACCCTGCCCGACCCCGCCCGTGTGCTGCGGCACTGGCGGGGACTGCTCCGGCCCGGCGGCAGACTGGTGCTGGTCGAGGGCGTGTGGGGCACGGTCACGCCCGTGGGCATACGGGCCGACCACCTCACCGCCCTCCTGGCACCGGTCGCGCGGGAACTGCGGAAGGAGTCCCTGACGGAGGACCCGGCGCTGTGGGGGAGGGAGGTGCGGGACGAGCGGTACGCGGTGGTGGCGCTGATGTGACCCGAAGGCACCCGCGCCGCCGGGCACCCCGGGTCCGGCCCACCGGCGACCTATGCCAGCAGCGCCTCGAAGGTGCCGGCGTGGGCCAGTCCCTCCAGCTCGTCCAGTGCCGCCACGGCCGCCGCCGCTGCCCGCGGATCCCGGTCCGCCAGTCCGCTCTCCTCGAACTCGTCCTCGTCCAGGCGCAGTACGTCCGTGCCGTCCGCGGAGCGCCACAGGTCCAGGTCGAGATCCTCCACGACCAGTTCGCCGCCGGTCAGCTCGGCAGGGCGGGTGATGTCGCAGTACCAGCCCTTGAGCCCGCCCCGGGCGTCACGGACCTCCTTCACCGCGTACCAGCGGTCGCGCCAGTAGTACTCGGTGAAGACGTCGCCCGGCTCGAACCGCACAAAGCCGAAGTCGCGTACCTTCTCGCCCGCCCAGGCCGCGCGCACCGCGAGGCGCACACCGTCGTCCTGGACCAGTTCGGCCGGGTAACGGATCTTCGTCCGGCCGCCCTTGACGAGGACGACGTGCACCGGGCGTGCCGCCGGGTCAGAGGAGTGTGCGGGCATGGCGGACCTCCGTCGCGCAGATCTCGTATCCGAACCACTTGTTGATCGCGAGCATCGGGCCGTTCCCGGTGTCGTTGCCGGTGAAGGCCTCGGTGAATCCCGCGGCGCGGGCCCGGTGCAGCGAGTCGTTCTTGGCCAGCTTGGCCAGGCCGCGGCCGCGGAAGGCGCGGGCGCTGCCGGTCATGGCGGAGCCGTAGGAGGTACGGCCGTCGGTGTTGGCCGCGCTGAACGCGGCCGGTACGCCGTCGACGAGCGCGACCGACGTCAGGGCGTGGTCCAGCAGCGGGTGGTGCCACGTGGAGTCGAGCCAGGCGTCGTAGTCGTCGAACTCGGTGCCGATGTCGCTCGGTTCGTCGAGGGTGGCCTCCGCGTCCAGGGCGAACAGCGGGCGGGGGTCGTCCGCGAAGTCGGCGCCGGTGCGCAGTTCGACACCGGGCGGTGGTGTCGCGAGTGGCGGGAGTGCGGCGGTGGTCAGGTCCAGGCGCAGGAAGTGGGCGGAGCGGCTCGCGCGGTAGCCGTGGCGTTCCGCGAAGGCGCGGTCGGCGGGCCGGTCCACGACCCAGACGAACACCCGGGTCGCCCCGTGCTCGGCCAGTTGCTCCTCGGCCGTGCGGACCAGCAGGGAGCCGGCGCCGTGGCCGGTGCGGTCGGGGCGTACGTAGACGTTGAGGTAGCCCTGGCCGGGCTCCGGGCTGTCCACGGACAGGCCCGTCTCCGCCGTGCCGACGATCTCGCCGTCCACCTCCGCGACGAGCAGCCGCGCGTGCGCGTCCGCGCGGGCGTGCGTCAGCTTGTGGAGCACCGACTCCGGGGTGGACAGCAGGAACGGCACGGCGAGGCGGCGCACCGCGTGGAAGGCCTCGGCGTCGGCACGGACCTCGGGGCGGAGGTGGCGCACGATCACGGTCATGTCGGCGCACGCTACGCGGACCGTGCGCCGGACGCCTCCGGTTTTTCGCGGGTTGCGGGACAATCGACTCCGTGACCTTGAAGATCCGGATCGATGACGGCGCGCCGCCGTACGAGCAGGTGCGGGCGCAGATCTCCGAGCAGGCTCGGGCGGGGGTGCTGCCGGTGGGATACCGGTTGCCGACCGTGCGGGGGCTCGCCGAGACGCTGGGGCTCGCGGCGAACACCGTCGCCAAGGCGTACCGGGCGCTGGAGGGGGACGGGGTGATTGAGACGCGGGGGCGTAACGGCACGTTTGTCGCTGCCGCGGGCTCTGCGGCCGAGCGGGAACTGGCGTCGGCCGCGCAGGCATACGGGCAACGAGCCCGACGCCTCGGGGTCGACGAGGCTGAAGCCCTCGCCGCGGTTCGAGATGCCCTTCGGGCGGCGTACACCGACTGAGGGCCCGCCCTTCGGGCGGGGGGCGTTGCGCAGCCCGGTGCGACGGGGTACCGCCGCGCCCACCCGTGCCGCCCTGCGGCACGCCTGCCCGCGGCGGCGGCGGTGGGTGGGTGGAAGGTGCGCGGCGGCGCGCTTTCAGTGGGTGCGAGCCGGGGGGGGGCTTTTAGGGGCGCGGGGAACTGCGCGACAAGCCCCCACCGAGCCGCACCCGTATGACTCGCTAGAGGTAGAGGCCCGCCTCGTTGGTGTCCCGGGGTTCCGGGACCGAGGTTGGGGATGTGCCGCGGCGCAGGGCGTACAGCTCGGCCAGGGTCGCGCCCTCTCGGCCGACACCCTCGTCCGTGCCGAGCCATCCCACCGCCTCCGCACGGGTCAGCGCCCCGACCTCGATCCGGGCGAGGCAACGCCCCGGGCGGACCACGGCCGGGTGCAGCCGCTCAAGGTCCTCGTTCGTGGTGACGCCCACCAGCACGTTGCGGCCCTGCCCGAGCAACCCGTCCGTGAGGTTCAGCAACCGCGACAACGCCTGCCCCGCCGTGTGCTTCGCCTCACCGCGGATCAGCTCGTCGCAGTCCTCCAGAAGCAGCAGCCGCCAGCGCCCCTTCCCCGCGGAGTCCTCCTCGCCGATCGCGATGTCCATCAGATAACCGACGTCGGAGAAGAGCCGCTCCGGATCCAGGACGCAGTCCACCTGGCACCAGTCCCGCCACGACCGCGCCAGCGTCCGCAGCGCCGACGTCTTCCCGGTGCCCGGAGGTCCGTGCAGCAGCAGGAGCCGCCCCGCGATGTCCTCCGGCGTCGTCTTCATCAGCTGGTCCATCGCGTCCGCCACCGGCGCGGTGTAGTTGGGCCGCACCTCCTCCCACGTACCGGCGGAGATCTGCCGGGTGGTGCGGTGCGGACCGCGTCTGGGGGAGACGTACCAGAAACCCATCGTCACGTTCTCCGGCTGCGGCTCGGGCTCGTCGGCCGCGCCGTCCGTCGCCTCGTCCAGAACCTTCGTGGCGAGTTCGGCGGTGGTCGCCGTGACCGTCACGTCGGCACCACGGTTCCAGCGCGAGATCAGCAGTGTCCAGCCGTCGCCCTCGGCGAGAGTGGCGCTGCGGTCGTCGTCGCGGGCCACCCGCAGCACACGGGCACCCTGCGGCAGCAGGGTCGCGCCGGACCGTACGCGGTCGATGTTCGCCGCGTGCGAGTACGGCTGCTCGCCCGTCGCGAAACGGCCGAGGAACAGCGCGTCGACGACATCGGACGGCGAGTCGGAGTCGTCGACGTTGAGCCGGATCGGCAGGGCTTCGTGCGGAAGTGCGGACATGCCGCCATGATCCGGCACGAGCGGCCCGCGTGCACGCGGTTTCCTCCCTGTGGTCACCCGGTTACTGTTGCCCTCAATGGGACGTCATGAGTGGAATTCGGGGGCCCGGCGGTGGCGCCTCACCGCGCTGCTCGGCGTCGGCGCGGCCGCGATCGCCCTTCTCCTCACCCTGCTGAACACCCTTCCCGGCGACGGCGGGTCGACCGCCGGCACCACCCCCGACGGCGACAAGGTGCACGGCACACCCCTGCGCCCCACGGAGACCGGGCCGAACGTCGGCTGGGGCTTCACCCACACCCAGTTCAGCGCCGACGAGGGCTCCGCCGCGGCCGTGTCCCGGGTCGAGAAGCGCCTCGACGCCGGCGGGCTGCCGCAGAACCAGCACATCATGGGCTGGGGCGCCGACAACCCGGAACCGGTGAAGGGCCGTTACGACTTCGAGGCGCTGGACCGCCGGATCGACTTCGCCCGCGCCACCACCTCCACCCCCGTCGTCACCCTGTGCTGCGCGCCGGACTGGATGAAGGGCGGGAAATCCGGCGCGGACAGCACCGACTGGAGCCAGGCCGCCCTGGAGACCGCCCCGGACCCGGAGCACTACGCCGACTTCGCCGCGCTCGCCGCGACCGTCGCCAGGCGCTACCCCGACGTACGCCACTTCATCGTCTGGAACGAGTTCAAGGGTTTCTGGAACGACGCCGACGGCCGCTGGGACTACGAGGGTTACACCGAGCTGTACAACCTGGTCTACAAGGCGCTCAAGAAGGTCGACCCGGACATCATGGTCGGCGGCCCGTACCTGGTGATGGACAGCGTCGACCCGCGCCAGAAGGATCTCGCGTCCACTGAGGTCAAGGGCGCGTGGGGCGCGGTGGACCGGCGCGTCCTCGACGCCTTCGACTACTGGAACGAGCACAAGGCGGGCGCCGACTTCGTGGTCGTCGACGGCTCCAGCTACACCCGGGACGACGACCTGCTGCCCGACGAGTTCGCCGCCACCGACAAGTTCACCGCGGTCGGCGCGTGGGTGCGCGGGCGGACCGGGAAGCTGCCGCTGTGGTGGGCCGAGTACTACGTCGAACCCGCCGACGGCGACGACGACCGCGACGGCTGGACCGAGAACCGCCGGGTCGCCGTCCAGGCCGCGGGCCTGATCGCCATGGTGAAGGGCGGCGCCACGTCCGGCTTCTACTGGAACCCGGAGAAGGAGAACGGCCCCGACTGCGCCGGCTGCCTCTGGACCCCCACCGACACCGGCGACGGCGGCCGCGAACTGCCCATGTACGGCCTGGTCTCCCGCTTCGGCCACGCCTTCCCGCCCGGCACGGCCCTCCAGGACGTTCCCGTCGCGGCCGACGACCGGGCCGATGTACGCGTCCTCGCCACCGCCGGCACGGTCCTCGTCGTCAACACCCTGGACCGGGCGATCAGCGCACAGGTGGACGGCCGGCGGTTCGACATGAAGGCCTACGAGGTCCGGTGGCTCACCCGCTGAGCCCCCGCCGCCCCGCCGACCTGCCGCGCCACCACCCTGCCGACCCGCCGCGCCACCACCCCGCCGCCCCCACCACCGGACCTGTCGTGCCGCCTACTTCATGGTCAGGAACCGCTGGATCAGCGCCGCGAACAGCACCGCCAGCAGCGGCAGCGAGAACCAGAAGCTGCTCTGCAACCACCGCAGCTGCCGCACGCTCGGCCGCAGCGCCACCCGGACCACCTCACGTGCCGTGAGCAGCACGATCAGCGCGACCGCGGAGAGCCCCCCGACCAGCGACCACGGCGTCCAGGTCACCTGCGGCCCGATCGGCCCCGGATCCGCCGCGGGCACCGGACCGTCCGGCTGGTCGCGCAGCGCGTACATGGTCACGTCCGCGTTGACGAACGACTTCGTCAGCTCGGGCCGCCCGTCCAGGTGCCGCACCAGCCGCGACTCGTAGGAGACCGGGTAGCCGGCGTCCATCGTCAGATAGGTGACCTGACTGCGGTTGACCATGAGATACGAGTTCGGGCCCGCGTCCTTGAGCGCCTTGACCAGCCCCGACACCAGCACCGGGTCGGGCGGCGCGAGCGTGGGCACGTAGCTCACCTTCTCCATGTCCCGCGCGCCCCACGGCATCGCCGGCGTCACGTTGTCCACGGTGTCGTTGCTCAGCCACAGCAGCCGGACCGTCGGATCGTCGTGCGCGTACACGTACTCCATGGCGGCGACCTCGCCCGGCCGGATCCGCTCGAACGGCTCGTTGCCCCAGCGGGCCACCAGGAACCCGCCCATGAGGACCAGGCCGGCCAGCAGCGCGGCCATCGGCGCGAGGCTCACCCGGCTCCTGTCCCGTTCCCCGGCGGTGGCGCCGGTCCGCGGGAACAGGGCGAGGGCGGCGAGCAGGGCCGCGCCGGGCAGCGCGAACATAAAGACCCGCAGCGCCATCTCGCCGCCGTACGACTGCATGCCGAAGCCGAGGAACGGGACGAACGCGAGGACGAGCAGGGAACGTTCGCGGTACTTGTGCAAGCGGCGGCGCCACCAGCCCCAGCAGGCGAACGCCATCACGCCGCCGGCGAGCAGCACCCGGGCGTACAGCACCAGTTTGTGGGTGGAGCTGCCGCCCTCGATCCGGCCCGACACGGACGACGACACATTGCCGCCCAGGCCCCCTACCCCGCCGAACAGCTCGTCGAAGTGGCCGGACCAGTACGGCTCGGCCATAAAGCCGATCCAGGCCGCGACCATGACCGTGAACAGCACGGGCAGACCGCGCAGTTCGGACCTGCCGGCCAGGACGAGGACCGCGATCACCCCGAGCATCACGAACGGGGTGAGCTGGTGTGCCGGGACGGTCGCCGCGAACAGGCCGATCACCACCAGCAGCAGCACCGCGCGCTGCCGCCGGTCGGTCGGCTCCACCTCCGCCTCGCCCGGCCGCATCCGGGACCAGATGACGTGCGGGGCCCGGAACCACACCAGCAGCAGTGCCACGAACGCCAGATACAGCAGATACGTGAAGCCCTGCGGCGAGAAGTAGTCCTGGCCGACCCAGCCGCTGAGCACAAAGATCCAGATGCCGGTCCAGCGGGCCCGCCAGCTTGCCCGCAGGGAGCGGGCCAGCAGGAACATCGGGGCCAGGTAGAGCAGTTGGATCGTCAGCGGCCACCAGCGGATGACCTCGGTGAAGTCGTGGATCCCGCAGGCCTGCGCGACGAACGCGGCCACCGCGAAGAAGCCCGGCCAGCTCCACCGCGCGTCCAGGTCCGGTACCGCGGTACCGGTCCGGTCGATGTAGTCCAGGAACCCCAGATGCTGCCAGGCCGTCGCGAACCGCGGCTCGGTCTCGATCACCGCGGGCAGGGCGTGCAGCGACACGACGGTGGCGAGCAGCGTCACCAGCAGCAGCGCCCGGCGCTCGCGCGCGAGCCACAGCAGGGACGCGAACACCACGATCAGCAGGGCCGCGCCGACCAGCGTCGGCAGGGGCAGTACGGAGATCAGCCCGAGCCCGCCCATGTCGTCCAGATCGCGCTCGCCGAGCCGGGTGACAGGCACCCAGTACAGCAGGAGCGCGGCCACCAGCAGACAGCCGAGGAGCACGCCGGTCCGGGTGGGGAGGAGGGAGGCGCGGACGGGGGACGCGGGTTCGGGCCCTTCCACGGACTCCGATCCGGACGCTTCCACGGACTCCGGCTCGTCCTCCTCGGGCGGCTCGATGTGTGCCACCGGTATGCCGGTGGGGGGCGTGCCCGGACCTGGGCGTACGTCCGGCCGGCGTTCCACGTGGTCGAAGTCGACGTGGATACCGAGGGCCAGGGTGTCGTTGTCCAGCGCCCAGGCCGGGCCGCGTCGGCGCGGCCCGCCCGGGGCGGGGACCTCGCGCGCCCCCAGGCCGGCGAGGTCCCCGTCGGGCGCCGCGTCCACGGGGACGTCGGCGGCCGGGGTGGTACGGAGGATGCGGTAGAGCTTGGGCGCGGCGATCGCCACGATCACCGCGAGACTGCTGATCTCGGCGACACCGGCGCCGGTCAGCCCCATCCGCGGCAGCAGCAGCAGGGTGAGGCCGAGCACCAGCGCGCACAACAGGCCCTGCATCCAGGCGAGTCCGGCGGTCCGGCTCTGCGCCCGCAGGACCGCGAAGTACGTCTCCATCACGACCCGCAGCACCGCGCCGACCGCGAACCAGCGCAGCAGCGGGGTGGCCGCGTCCGCGTAACCCCCGCCGAAGACGCCGAGGATCCAGGGCGCGCCGAAGAACAGCACGGCGGCGACCGGCAGCATGATCCGGGCCATCCGCCGCAGCGCGGCCCGGGTGTTGGCGGCGAGCCGGGCCGGGTCGTGCGAGCCCTCGACGGTGAGCGAGGCGCCCATGTTGATGGCGAGCAGGTTGACCGTGCCCCCGATGGTGGTGGTGATGTAGAAGTACGCGTTGTCGGCGGAGCTGACCTGCGAGGCCACGATCACCGGTACGAGGTAGACGACGGCCAGGGAGAAGAGCGAGCCGGTGTAGTCGCCGGCGAGGAAGCGGCCGACCTCGCGCAGGGTCGGCGGTTTCGCCCGGTCCTGGGTGGCCTTCACATGCCGGGGCACCAGCCGCCGGAACACCAGCCAGCCCAGCGGCAGTACGGAGAACGCGATGGCCGCGACCCAGGACACGAACACCCCGGCGGTGGGGATCGCCGCCGCGAACGCGATCAGCAGCCCCAGCTTCACCGCCGAGAACACGGTGTTGCCGACCGGCACCCAGGGCGCGCTGCGCAGCCCCGTCAGCACCCCGTCCTGGAGGGTGAGCAGGTTCCAGGCGACGACCGCCACCACAAAACCGGCGGCGGGCAGCGGCCCGTGCAGAAAGCGGTACGACGGCCCCCACACGTCCAGCGTCAGCAGGAACACCCCCGCCGCCACCGCCACGATCAGTGAACTGCCCGTGTACGTACGGAAGATGAGGCGTCCGGTGGCGCGTCCGGCGATCGGGATGAAGCGGGCCAGCGCCCCGGTGAGCGTCACCGCGGTCAGTCCGGCGAGCAGCTTCATCGCGGCGATCGCGGCGGAGCCCTGCCCGACCGACGACTCGCTGTAGTGGCGGGCCGCGGCCAGCCAGAAACCGAGCCCGAGCACCGCGGAGATACCGGTGTTGAGCATCAGGGCGTAGGCGTTGCGGAACAACTGGCTGCCGCCGCCGGACCCGCGGCCCATGCCGGGCAGCCGCAGCCGGCGGGCGGGCCGGTCCGGCGTCCCGGTCCCGGGCGGCTCGGGCGTCCCGGGTGTGCTGGTCTCGGTGGCGGTGGTCGTGTCAGACACGGGAACGGAAGGCCTTCCGGCGGACCTGGCGGGCTCTGCGGACCACGGCGTACCCCTTGGTGAGGGCGCGGTCCCCGGCGAAGCCGCGGGCGATCGCGCGGCCCTGGAGCAGCCGCTCGAACTCCTCGGCGCCGGTGGAGCGCCGCACCGTCACCCGGTGCAGCGCGTACGGCCCCTGCCGGCGCTCGGCGAGCGCGTTGCCGACGGCGAGGGCCTGGGCGTACCCGGTGGCCCGCACCTCCTCGCGCACCCGGCGGCTGGAGTAGCCGTACGGGTAGGCGAACGACACGGGCGGGGCGCCGAGTTCGGCGGCGACGAGGTCGCGGCAGCGGGTCAGCTCGAAGCGCAGGGCGTCGTCGCCGAGCTGGTCGAGCTGCGGATGGGTGTGGCTGTGGCCGCCGATCTCCACGCCGGCGGCGGCCAGTTGGCGCACCTGCTCCCAGCCGAGCATGGTGTCGAGGCCGCCGCCGGTGTCGTGGCGGCCCCGGAGCCAGCCGGTGGAGACGAACAGGGTGGCGGTGAAGCCGTGCTCGGCGAGTACGGGGAGCGCGTGCCGGTGCACCCCCTCGTATCCGTCGTCGAAGGTGACCAGGACCGGCCGGGGCGGCAGCGGGCGCCCGGCCCGCCACCGCCCCGCGAGTTCGGCGGTGGTCAGCGGTGTCATGCCGGACGCGCCGACCATCCCCATCTGTTCGGCGAACGCCTCCGGCGTCACGGAGAGGGCGCGGGTGGCGTCGTTCGGTTCGCCCGCGACGGAGTGGTACATGAGCACCGGCACCCGTGCGTCATCCACGGGCACCGCCTCCGTCGATCGGCTCCGCCGTGAACGTGGTGCCGTTTCTGCGCGCCCGGACGGTGCCGAGGGCGTAGCCGCCGGCCGCCGTCAGTACTCCGGCGACGATCGCGCCCGCCCGTCCCGCGCCGCCCGGACGGGCCAGTACGGCGTCCCGCAGGCCGCGGGCCACCCCGGCGGGCAGCACGCGGGTGGTGTACCGGCGTTCCGACTCCAGCCCCTTGGCCGCGCCGACGCTCCGCGCGACCAGTGCCTTGGACAGGCCCTCGGCGTACACCCGGGTGCGGAAGTACGCGAAGTGCTCGCGGAGTTCCGGGACCCGGTGGTGGATGACCGCGCGGTCGTCGATCAGGAGCAGCGCGTCCGGCACCGCGCGGGTGAGCCGGATGCACAGTTCCGTCTCCTCGCAGCCCAGCGGGCGTTTGTCGCCGTCGCGGCCGATGCCGGTGGCGAATCCGCCCGCCGCGTCGAACGCCGTACGGCGGAAGGAGGCGTTGCCGCCCAGCACGTTGCGCACCCGGACGACCCCGCCCGGCAGGCCCCGGTAGGTGCAGCCCACCACCCAGTCGAACTCCTCCGGGAACCAGGCCGGCCGGCGGCCCGACGCCCAGACCGGCTCGGTGCGGCCGCCGACCGCCATGACCCGCGGATCGGCGTACTGCGCGGCGAAGTGGCGCAGCCAGTCGCGTTCGGCGACGGCGTCGTCGTCGAGGAAGGCGATCACCTCGCCGTGCGAGACGGCGATCCCGGTGTTGCGGCCGGCCGACAGCCCGCGCGGGCCCGCGTTGGCGAGCACCCGCACCTCCTCGTGCTCCTTGTACTCCCGCGTCAGCCGGTCGAGCAGCGGCCGGTTGTGGTCGACGACCAGGAGTGTCTCCCGTGCGGGGTGCGACTGGGCCCGTACCGAGGCGACCGCCGCGAGGATGTCCTCCCAGCGGTCCTCGGTGTAGACGCAGATCACGACGGAGATGCCGGGACCGCTCAAGACACCTCTCCCCGGACCGGGTCGAGCATCGGCGAGCGGTGCGGACGGCGGCGCAGGGCCCGCCGGTTGGAACGCTCCCGCAGGATCACCCGGAGCACCCGCAGCCCGTCGCGGACGGCCCGCAGATTGCTGGTGCCGTGGATGCGGAGGTACTCGTGGCTCGGTATCTCCTGCACCTTCAGGCCCGCCTTGACGACCCGGATGTTCATCAGGGTCTCGACCTCGAAGCCGGTGCAGTCGAGGTCGATCTTGTCCAGGCAGTGCCGCCAGAACGCGTTGTAGCCGTAGCAGAGGTCGGTGTACCGGGCGCCGAACTTGCCGTTGACGACCGCGCACAGCGCACGGTTGCCGAGTCTGCGGATGAACGTCATGTCGTCGGTGCCGCCGCCGTTGGCGAACCGCGAGCCCTTGGCGAAGTCGGCGCCCGACACCAGCGCGGAGACGTACGACACGATCTCGTTGCCGTCGGCGGAGCCGTCCGCGTCGACCATCACGATGATGTCGCCGGTGCAGGCCTGGAAGCCGGTGATCAGCGCGTCCCCCTTGCCCTTTCCGCGCTGTTCGACCACCCGCACGTCGGGCCGCAGCCCGCGGGCCACGTCGACGGTGTCGTCGGTGGAGTTGCCGTCGACGAGGATGACCTCGTGGATCCAGTCGGGCAGGGTCTTGAAGACGTACGGGAGATTCTCCGCCTCGTTCATCGCGGGAATCACGACGCTCACCGGTGGCGTGATGGCCAGGTGAGACGAGATCGGGCGGTATTTGCTCGCTTTCGCAGGCTCCTCACCCGTACTCGCCGGGTGCAGTACTGAACTCATGAGTCGGTCCCTCTCGTCCGGCGGACCGCCCGCCCCTGGGCGGCCCGGCTCTGTGTCCGGTTCGAAAGGGGGGTTTTCACCCTGGGCACAACGGAGTTGACCCTCCGTGCACGCCGGGTGAGCTGGCAAGAACCCGGAAACCGGAAATCGGCAGCCGGTCGCGCGGCTCGGCTCGGCCCCCCAAGGACGCCGAGCACGGCACCCCCCTGCCGCGCTCCCGCGCCGGGCACCACCCTGGCCCTGAGCCCTCCCCTGGAGCCGTTGGGTGATGGTCCGATGCGGGTGAGATGTACGACGGTATTTGCGGTTGAGTCTTTATGGAAGACCTGGAACGAAGTCCACCATTTTTGTTATTTTGACCGGATCTTTCCCATCTGTTTGAGCAGTCGGTCGGCGGGTTCGAACAGCTCCGGCCGGGACACCACGGCATTGCGCAGCGCCCGCACCGGGGCACGGCGTGCCCGGTGTCCCAGCGCGACCGGGTGACGGCGTGTCACCCACCCTTCGGACACGTGGAGTTCGCGTGTCTTCAGGGAGTCCTTGTACTCCTTCTGGCCCCGCCCGAGATCGAGGTACGCGATGCCCTCGGCGGCGGCCGCCTCGGCCATCCGCAGATGCAGCACCAGGCCCGGCGAGTACTTGGAGTACGCCGGGTCGTAGGCGGGGAACCAGCAGGCGAGCACCCGCTCGGTGCGCAGCCCGAAGTGGGCCGCGACGGGCCTGCCGCCCGCGTACAGCACCGACAGGATCCCGGCGAACTGCTCGGAGCGGGTGTGGAACAGCTGCTGCACCAGCCGTGTGATCCACTCGTGCGCGAACCGGTCGCTGCGGCCGGTCCTGCGGTACTGCGCGGACTTCCAGCCCATCAGCGTGTGCAGCGCGGCGGGGTCGCGCTCGTCGTGGACGTAGGTCACCTCGCCCGCGTCCCGGCCGAGCTTGCGCTCCTTGGCGAGGGTGGTCCTCGTGAACTTCGGTGCCTGCGCCCGCAGCCGGGCCAGATAGGCGTCGTAGCCCTGGTCGACGTCCATGACCGGGGACGGGAAGGTGCCGGAGGCCGCCGCCTCGAACGGCCGCTGGCCCGCCACCAGATGGTCGAACTCCCAGACGGAGAGCCCGCAGGCCCGCAGCAGTTCCTGGGCGTCCCAGGTGAACCCGGGCCCGTGCACCACACCCTGTGCGTCCGAGACGCCGAGCCCGACGGCCCGGCCGACGCCCGCCGCCGATCTCTGGAACGGGAAGTACGCGACGGGTTCGCCGCCCTCGCGGACCGCCGCGATCCGCACCCCCCGCCGGCACCGTCCGATCGCGAGCGCGAACTCCGGGGACAGGAACGGATTCGCCAGTTCCGGCGAGCCGTGCTGAGGGGCCTTGGCCTGCAACGCCGTCCAGGCCGCCCGGTCGGCGGCGCTGAACTCGCCCGGCCGGTACACGCTGATGTCCACGTCACGCGTCCCGTCTGCTCGCCCTACGGCCGCGCCGGCGGCCGGCCGGCACCAGCAGGAAGGTCAGGGAGCTGATCGCGGCCACGGCCACGATCCCGCCGGACGCCGACCAGTGGTGGGTGGCCAGCATGCCCTGCGCCACCAGCATGTTGACCACGACGGAACCCGCGGCCGAGGCGAGCAGCCGACCGAACGGGTCGAGCCCCCGCAGCGCGGCGGCGAAGGCACCGGCGGGCGCGACGAGCAGGAAGAACAGGGTGAACGGGCCGCGCAGCGGTGAGTCCGAGCCGAGCAGCGCGAGCACCGCGCCGGTCGCCCCGACCGCCGTGGCGGCGCCCGCGAGCAGCGCGGTCAGGTCCCTCCCCGGTCCCGACCGGGTCCGTTCGGCGCCCTCTGGTGCGTCTGTTGCGGTGTTCTTGGTGCCTAAGGTCTGCATTGGCGACTTTGCCCCCCGAAGCGCCGGATGCCGGGCTTCAATGTCGCGCAGCACTCAGCCGGCCGTCAAGATGCGGAAGCCGGTCACCACAAGGCGAAGCGGTTCCCCGGAGCGAACGAAGCGCTCCGGGGAACCGCCGGGTCACACGGGACTCACGGGAGTTGCGGGTGTCACGGGTGGTGCGGGTGTCACGGGACGATCTTCAGCAGCCGGTTCGGGGAGCCGGTGCCGGGGCTGGTGACCTTGTTGGGGGTCGAGCCGCCGGTCAGTGCCGTGGCCACCTGGGCCGGTGTCGCCGAGGTGTGGCCGGCGAGGTAGATCGCCGCGGCGCCCGCGACGTGCGGGGTCGCCATCGACGTACCGGAGATGGTGCTGGTGGCGGTGTCGCTGGTGTACCAGCCGGCCGTGATGCTGGAGCCGGGGGCGAAGATGTCGAGCACCGTGCCGTAGTTCGAGTAGCTGGCGCGCGCGTCGGTGTTGGTGGTGGCGCCGACCGTGATGGCCTCGGTGACCCGGGCGGGGGAGTACGAGGAGGCGTTGGCGTTGGAGTTGCCCGCCGCGATCGCGTAGGTCACGCCGGACGCGATGGAGTTGCGGACCGCGGTGTCCAGGGTGGTGGAGGCGCCGCCGCCGAGGGAGAGGTTGGCGACCGAGGGGCCCGAGTGGTTCTGGGTCACCCAGTCGACGCCCGCGATGACACCGGCGGTGGTGCCGGAGCCGTTGTTGTCGAGCACGCGCACGGCCACGATCCTCGCCTTCTTGGCGACGCCGTAGGTGGTGCCCGCGATCGTGGTGGCCACGTGGGTGCCGTGACCGTTGCCGTCGGCGGCGTTGGTGTCGCCGTCGACCGCGTCGTAGCCGTAGCTGGCCCGGCCGTTGATGTCCTGGTGGGTGATCCGCACACCGGTGTCGATGACGTACGCGGTCACGCCGCTGCCCGCGCTGTCCGGGTAGGTGTACGTGGTGGAGAGCGGAAGCGAGGTCTGGTCGACGCGGTCCAGGCCCCAGGGGGCGTTGGACTGCGTGACGTCGTTGACCTGCACGCGCTGGTTCTGCTCGACCGAGGCCACCGACGGGTCGGCCGCGAGTCTCTTCGCCTCGGTGGCGGAGAGGGTGGCGGTGTAGCCGTTGAGCGCCTTGGCGAACGTCTTCTTCACGGAGCCGCCGTACCCGTCGATCAGGGCCCTGCCCTTGCTCGACGAGGCCTTGAAGCCCGCGTCCTTCTTGAGTGTGACGATGTAGCTGTCCTTGACGGCGGTGGGGGAGCCGGCCGCCAGGACCCTGCCCTCGGCCGGAGCGGCCTGGGCGGGGAGGGTGGTCAGCCCGCCGACGAGGGCGGCGGTCGCCAGGCTGGTTATCGCGGCGAGCCGCACCTTGTTGCTACGCAGTTGTGCCATTACGAGGGAGTCCTCCTGTTGGCGGCGCGCGCCCGGGTGGGGCGGCGCGTCTGTGGGGGGTGCGCGCGTATTCGCACACACAAGCCTGGAACGTCGCGTTCCGCTCCGGGCCTGCGGTCCAGACTCGGCGATCTACCCGTGTTCGACAAGGGTGTTGAGGACCTGTCAACAGAAATGACATGGGCACGCAATCAATCATGCGATGAACACTCCCGCGAACTTGTGGAAATCACCCGAAAGTTTTGGCATGGACACTTCCATTCAACACGCGTAGTTGCTACCACAGTTGTGGCAGAGATCCTGCTAAAGGGAGGTTCCATGAGACGTTCCCGACTTGTCGTGATCCTGAGCTCGATCGTCCTCGCCGTCGGTTCCGCCCTCACCGGGGCCACCGTCGCGCAGGGCGCCGAGACCGCCGCCGCGACCGGCTACGTGGCCCTCGGCGACTCCTACTCCTCCGGTGTCGGCGCAGGCAGCTACATCAGCTCAAGCGGCGACTGCAAGCGCAGCACCAAGGCCCACCCCTACCTCTGGGCCGCCGCCAACTCACCCTCGTCGTTCAACTTCACGGCCTGCTCGGGCGCCCGAACGGATGAAGTTCTGGCGAGTCAGATGGGGCCGCTCGGCGCGAGCACCGGCCTCGTCTCCATCAGCATCGGCGGCAACGACGCCGGCTTCGCGGACGTCATGACGACGTGCGTGCTCGAATCGGACAGCTCCTGCGTCTCGCGCATCAACACCGCACGGGCGTACGTCAACTCCACGCTCCCCGGCAAGCTCGACACCGTGTACACGGCCATCCGCAACCGGGCCCCGTCCGCCCACGTCGTCGTCCTCGGCTACCCGCGCTTCTACCAGCTCGGCCAGTCCTGCCTCGGCCTCTCCGAGACCAAGCGCAAGGCCGTCAACGACGCCAGCGACCTGCTGAACAGCGCCATCGCCAAACGAGCCGCCAACCACGGCTTCACCTTCGGCGACGTCCGCACCACCTTCACCGGCCACGAGATCTGCTCGGGCAGCTCCTGGCTGCACAGCGTCAACTGGCTGAACATCGGCGAGTCGTACCACCCGACCGCGAACGGCCAGTCCGGCGGCTATCTGCCGGTGCTCAACAGCGCGGCCTGAGCAACACCGAGCAGTTCAGCGGCTCCACTGGTTCTAGTAGCTCGGTGTAAGTGAGGGGGAGGCCCCGCCGGTCGGGGTCTCCGTCACACAGGTCACCGAGAACGCCACCGGGTCGGACGTCGTCCGCACCGGATCACGGACCTCGACGCTGAGCTCGTTCTCGTACGTCCCGCTCTCGTCGTACGTCGTCACCACGACCTGCTTCTGCTGGGTCTTCGCGCCGCCCTCCGGGAACGACAACGTCTGCCAGCCCTGGTCGGTGACCTCGCCGTCGCGCGCCACCCACCGGTAGTCCACCTCGGCCGGCAGCCGGCCCACGGTGAACGTCGCCGTGAACGTCGGAGCATCCGCCTCCGCGGGCGGGCAGCTCCCGGAGTAGTCGGTGTGCGCCCCGGCCAGGTCGACGGTCACCGTCTGCGCCGGCGGTGGAGCGGACTCGCTCCGCGACTCCTCCGGCGTCGGCTCCTCGCCCCCGCCACCGCCCGGGGACTGCTCCTCCTCGTCGGTCGGCCCGGTCGAGACCCCCTGCGAGGAACTGGTGTTGCCGTTCCCCGCGTCCCCACCGCCGTCGTCCCCGTTCAGCAGCGCGTACGTCAGTCCCGCCACGGCCAGCGCCAGGGCGGCCACGCCCGCGATCAGCACCACGGCGGCCCGGCGGTTGCGGTCGGGCGGCGGATTCGTCGCGGCCGTGGTGACCGTGGGACCGGTCGGCGGGGGAGGCGAGGGGTTGGGCGGGGGAGACGAGGAGGTCACCGGCTGCCGCGCGGTGACCGGCAGCGGGGCGGCCATCGTGGGCGCGGTCGGCCCCGACCGCACCGGATCCGCCCTGGGGGTGCCGCCCGCACCGACCAGCCGCAGATCCCGTTCCGCCCGGTCGGCGGAGAGCCGCTCGGCCGGGTCCTTGCGCAGCAGGCCCTCGATCACCGGCGCCAGCGGCCCCGCGTTGCGCGGCTCCGGCAGCTCCTCGTCGACGATCGCCCGCAGTGTGTTGAGCGGCGTCGCCATACGGAACGGCGACACTCCCTCGACCGCCGCGTACAGCAGCACACCGAGCGACCACAGGTCCGACTCGGGCCCCGGCGTCCGGCCCAGCGCCCGCTCGGGCGCCAGGAACTCCGGCGAACCCACCACCTCGCCGGTCATGGTGAGCGCCGAACTGCCCTCGACCATCGCGATCCCGAAGTCGGTGAGCACCACCCGGCCGTCGTTCGACAGCAGTACGTTGGCCGGCTTCACATCGCGGTGCAACACCCCGACCTCGTGCGCGGCCCGCAGCGCGGACAGCACCTCGGCACCGATCTGCGCGGCCTGCGGCGGCGCCATCGGGCCCTCCGCCTCCAGGAGTTCGGCCAGCGAGACACCCCGGACCAGCTCCATCACGATCCACGGCCGGCCGTCCTCGGTGGCCACGTCGTACACCGTCACCACGTTCCGGTTCGCGACCCGCGCGGCCGCCCACGCCTCGCGCTCCAGGCGGGCGTACATCCGCTCCACCTCGGACGTCGCCAGTCCGGCCGGAGCGCGTACCTCCTTGACGGCCACCTCGCGGTGCAGCACCTCGTCGCGGGCCCGCCACACCGTTCCCATGCCGCCCTCGCCCAACGGGGAGAGCAACCGGTACCGGCCCGCGATCACCCGCTCGTTGCCCGGCTCCTCGGACACCGGCGTACCCCCATTCGCCCCCGCCAGTGATGCCACGCCTGATTTCTCCCCAAAAGTAGCTCAGCCCAGCGCGGATGCCGCCCCCTTGAACACCAATCCGAATCCCAGGACGACCACCACGGCGGCGGACAGCAGCGGAACGGTACGGCGGACCAGCGCGGTCGCCGGGTGCGCCGTCCAGCCCGGCCGCCGCTCCAGCACCCGTGCCGCACCGGCACCCAGCCGTACGACGGCGAAGCCGGCCGCGGTCAGGGTGAGCGCGAGCCCGGCCCCGTACGCCACCACGAGCAGCAGCCCGAACCAGGCCTTCCCCAGCGCCGCCGCGCCCACCAGCACCACGACAGCGGACGGACTGGGCACCAGCCCGCCCGCGAACCCGAGCAGGATCGTGCCGCGGACGGTGGGCGCCACGGGGTGCGAGTGGGTGACCCCACCGTGGGTGTGGACGTGCCCGGGGGAGGGGGTGTGGGAGGGGGCGTGGTCGTGCGAGTGGTGGTCGTGATGGTGCGGATGGTCGTGGTGGTGCCCGTGGTGCGGGTCGCGGTTGTGGTCGTGCTGCCGGGCATGCCCGTGATCGTGGGGGTCGTGGCCGCTTCCGTGCGAGTGCCCGTGCCCGTGCCCGTGCCCGTGCCCGTGGTCGTGGTCGTGGTCGTGCCCGTGCCTGTGCCGGTCGTCGGTGTGTCCGTGATGCCCCGTCCTCGGCGCCCCCGCGACTTCCGCCCCCGCGACCTCCGCCCCCGTGGCCGCCGCCCCCACCAGCGCCAACTCCCTCTTCGGGGCCGGTGCGGACACGGGCGACCGCGGCTGCTGCCGGGCCCGCCAGGCCCTCCGTACGAGGGTCAGGCCCGCCCAGGTCACCAGGGCGCCGCTCGCGATGCCCAGCCAGGCGATCACCGAGGGCGCCGCCGCCGAACCAGCGGTGACGAGCAGGCCGAGGGCGACCACGCCGAGGGTGTGGGTGACGGTGACCGAGGCCGCCAGCGGCAGTACGTCCCGCAGCCGGGCCCGGCCGCCGTGGGCCGCGGCGGTCGCGGCCATCAGGGTCTTGCCGTGGCCCGGCGCCAGCGCGTGCAGCGCGCCGAGCCCCACGGCGATCAGCAGCGCCAGGGCGGCGAAGCCGACGGTGAGGTCGTGACGGGCGACGAGCGAGTCCAGGGCCCGGGTCCAGCGGTCGGCGCCGCGCGGCAGCACGGAGGTCGCCGGGGCGTCGCTCTCCTCGTCGGCGAGGGCCGGTCCGCCGGGCCGCACCCGCAGGGACGCGGACCTGGTGTCGGCCGGGGAGGACAGCAACTCCTCCGGATAGCGGGTGAGTTCACCGGAGAGCGACTCCGTGGGCACGTCCGACTCCGTGAGGGTCGTACGGTCGCCCCGCGCGGTGATCTCCCGCCAGCCGGGGCCGGACGAGGTGCCCGCGCCGCGGAAGCCGACGGTCGCCGGCCGGTCCTCGGGGAGTGGGGCTGTCAGCCGGCACTCCACACGCAGGGTGTCCAGCCCGGCCTGCCCCGGGCGCACCCGCGCGGTGGCGGCGCCGGAGCGCAGCGCGACCGGGCGCCCGTCGACGGTGACCCGGCTGTCCCGCGCGGCCGTGGCGCACCGCCGCGCGGCCCAGTCCGTCAGCCCCCGCCGCTCCACCTCGGGCTTGGCCTGGGTCGCCGGGATCTCGGCGAGGTCCTCGACGTGCCGCACCCGCAGTTCGCCGGGCGCGGTGACGAGACCGTCGTAGCGGTTGACGGTGAAGTTGCCGAGAGGGTGCGCGCTCGCCGTGCCGGAAGGAAGCACGGCGAGCGCGCAGGCCGCGGTCAGGGCGGCCGTCAGGGAGGCGAACAGCCGCCTGCGGGACCTCACTTGGTGGCCTCCAGCGCCTTGCGGGCCGCCCGCGCGCCCAGCGGCGAGAAGCCGGGGTTCAGCTCCAGGGCCGCCGTCAGGGAGGTACGCGCGTCCCCGGTGCGGCCGGCCGCCTGCTCGATCACACCGCGGTGGTAGAGGAAGGCGGCGTTGTGATAACCCGTCGCGGTGGCCTCCCGGGCGTACCGCAGGGCTTCCCCGTCCCGGCCGTTGACGTGCAGGGCCCAGGCGAGGGCGTCCGCCGTGTGCACGGTGTGGCGGCGGGCGTACTCGGCGCGGGCGGCACGCAGCGCGGAGCCGGCGTCGCCGTGGTCGGCGGCGGCGAGCGCGGTGTCGAGGTCGGCGTTCATCCCGCCCGCGCGGGCGAGCGCCGTCCACGCGTCGACCAGGGCGTACTGGTCGGCCGCCCGGGCCCGGTCCCCGTCGTCGCCCCGCGCCTCGTACAGCTCGCCGAGCGCGACCAGTGGGCCCGGCAGCGGGGCGCGCGCGACGACGTCCTCGAGTCCGCGGATCGCCGCCCCGGTGTCTCCGCTCGCGGCCTGGGCCCGGGCGCGGCCCTCCAGCGCCGGAAGGTAGTCCTCGTCCGCGCCGAGGGCGCGGGCGTAGTGCGTGAGGGCGCCCTTGTGGTCGCCCTGGTTCCAGGCGAGTCGGCCCAACTCCGTTGCCACGTACGCCACATCGCCCGGTGCCGAGGCCGCTTCCAGGGCCCGCTCCAGTACCTCGCGGGCGGTGCGTACGTCGCCGCGCAGCTCGTGGACGTACGCGTACCGCGTGAAGACCGGGATGCCGGGGCGCCGGGTGTCGGCGGTGTCGGCGGCCTTCTCGGCGTCGGCGTAGCGGCCCAGTTCGACCAGGGCGTCGACGCGGGTGGCCAACGCCCGTTCGCTGTACGGGTTCTGCTTCAGCGCCCGGTCCGCGTAGGTGAGGGCGTCGGAGAAGTCGTGGCGGGCGGCGGCGAGTGCGGCCCGGCCGGCCAGGGCCTGGTCGTTGTTGCGGCGGAGTTCGAGGGAGCGGTCCAGCGCCTTGGCCGCCTGTGGATAGCGCGAGGGGTCGCCCTGGACCCGGGCCTGCTCGACGTACGCGAGACCGAGCGTCGCCCACGCGGTGAAGTCCCTCGGCTGGGCGCGCAGATGGGCCTGGAGCGAGCTGACGGTGCCGCCGAGGTCGGCGCCGGCGAGTACCGCGGGGGAGACCGGGCCGGGTGCCGCCGCGACGGCGGTGGTGTCGTCACGGACGTTGCCGACGGCGATCGCCCCGGCCGTCAGCGCGATCGCGAGCAGTGCGGTGCATCCGGTGAGCCGGGCGGCCCGCCAGCGCCGCCCCGCGGCCGCGGCCCGGCGCAGGGCGGCGACCCGCTCGTCCACCGGAGCTCCCTCTCCGGCCTCGCCCGGCACGGAGCCCGCCATCGGCACGGAGTCCGCTTCCGGCGCCTCGTCCGGCCCGGCGCCCGCGTCCGGCGCCGCGTCCCGCACCAGTGAGAGCCGTCGCTTCACCGTCGTACCCTCGGCGTCGCTCTGGCGCGGCTCCGGCTCGCTGTCGTTCGTACCCGCGGGCATGCCCTCTCCTCAGGTGCCTCGTGCGTGTGTCGCTGTGCGCCCCGACGGGGCTCTGTGCGGGGGGAGTCGAGCGGCGCGGCCCGTCGCCGTGGGGTGGGAGGGAACGGGCCGCGCCAGTCCGTGTCCGCCGGGCGCGGTGGCCCGGCGGAGGTGTCAGTACGCCCGGCCCCGCATCCGGCGCCACCACATCAGACCGCCGCCGATCAGCAGGATCCCGGCGGCACCGGCCCCGGCGGACGCGGCGATCAGCGTGGTGTCGTCGCCGGACGTCGTCCCGGCGGGCTGGAGCGCGTCACCGATCTGGTTGCGGACGTCCGCGTCACCGGTCGTGCCCTTGGCGAGCGGGCCGCGCGAACCCTCCGTCGGCAGGGCGACGTACGGGAACGCCTTCTCGAACTCCTTGTCGTTCGTGTCGACCGCGTCACCCAGGTCGTTCTTCTCGCCGAGCAGTTCGCCCTCGACGACCTGGAGCGAGGCGTCGATCACGTCGTCGGTGAGCCGGCGGCCGTTCGGGAAGCCCGCGTTGTCGCCGTCGAGCACACCGAGCCGCTTCGGGGTCGCGGTGGGCTTGATCGAGGTGTTGAGGCGCAGCTGCTCCGAAGGGCGTACGTGCGGGGGCTGGTTGAGGCCCTCGACACCCTTGAGGAACACGTCGACGAGATCATTGCGCGGCTCGGCCGGCGCCTTGATCTTGTAGATCGCCTCGATCAGCTTGGGCAGCTCCGGGTTGGTGACGTTCTCCAGGAACTGGGCGTCGTTCCAGGGCGCGTCCGCGTTGAATTGGTCCTTGTCCTCGATCGGGTTGACGACCTCGTTGACCAGCGGCATCCCGAGCCGGGAGACCTGGGTGAAGTGGCCCTGGGCGTTCTTGCGCTGGGTCGTCGACCAGATGCCGACGATCGGCTGGTCCGCCGACTCCTGGATCATGTGGTTGGGCAGCTGGAGGGCGACGGAGTTGACGTTGTAGCCCTTGAGCGTGTCGTTGCCGACCTCGGAGAGGTTCCCGCCGTACAGCAGGTCGAAGACGCGCAGGTCCAGGAAGAACGGGTCGTCGGCCTGGCCCGCGAAGGTGGTCGCGCCGCCCGCCAGCGGATGGATCGCCTGGTCGCGCAGCGCCGCGTAGTCCGGCATCGACGCCTTGCCCACGTTGGAGGGCGCCACCGGCACATCGTCGGCGATCTTCGTCCGGGACTGGAGGTGCTGGTCCTTCAGCTTCAGCAGCTCCAGGTCGTACGTCTGCGTGACGTTCAGGTCCGGATCGTCGAGGCTCTCCACCGGGCCGGTGTTGTACAGGAACGACTTGCCGTTCTTCACATGCGTCTTGAAGGTGTAGCGGAAGACCAGCTCGCCCTGCGCGTCACCGTTGTTGTCGACGTGGATGTCGTACTGCGCGTCCTCGGCGAACGTGAAGAAGTTGGGACCGCCGGCCGGCTCCTCGAACGGGATCCAGTTCGCCACGACCGTCGTCGTGTCCGGCTTGTCCGGGCTCACGAACGCGTACACGTCCGTGTTGTCGTACTGCGGTGTCCCCGAGATCAGCGGGGCCTCCCGGTGACTGGAGGCGGTGGCCGCCCCCGGCTCCAGCACGGTCACGCCGGCGGCCACGAGGCCCCCCGCGGCCAGCGCGCCACATATGAGCGTGGCGACGCCGCCGCGTCCCCCGCCTCTCCTCGAAATAGGTGTCATGCCGTCCGTCCTCCGTGCCAACTTGCCTGATGCCCCGGGATTCGAAGCCCGCGGCGGGCCGGATTGGTCGGACGGGCAATTGAATTCGGCGCTCTTTCAACCCGCGTTTTCGAGCCGCCGATCCGTAACCCCATCCGGAGGTGCGTGCGTTGCGAATGTCTGGTGTGCGGGGACGGTCGGCCGGGTGCGGCCGAAGAGAGGGGGACCGCGTGGAGGCCGAGAAGCTTCTGCTGCGCGTGGCCGGCGGTGACCACAACGCCTTCGAGGATCTGTACGGACTCGTGTCCGGACCGGTGTTCGGTCTGGTGAAACGGGTCGTGCGGGATCCGGCGCAGTCGGAGGAGGTGGCCCAGGAGGTGCTGCTGGAGATGTGGCGGTCGGCCGGCCGCTTCGACCCCGGGAAGGGCAGCGCCCTGTCCTGGATCCTCACCCTCGCCCACCGCCGGGCCGTCGACCGGGTGCGCAGCGCCCGCGCGGCCGGCGAACGCGAGCAGCGCGAGGCCCTGCGCGCCGGGACGCCCGCCTTCGACCAGGTCGCCGAGGAGGTGGAGGCCGGACTGGAACGCGAACTCGTGCGCCGCTGCCTGGACCGCCTCACCGCCCTGCAACGCCAGTCCGTCACCCTCGCCTACTACGACGGCTACACCTACCGTGAGGTGGCCGAGCGGCTCTCCCTGCCCCTCGGCACCGTGAAGACCCGGATGCGCGACGGACTGACCCGGCTGCGCCAGTGCCTGGGAGGTGCGGCATGAGCCCGCTCGGCCGGCTGCGCCGCGAGGACCCGCACTCGCTCGCCGCGCCCTACGCCCTGGACGCCCTCGACCCCGTCGAGCGGCACCGCTTCGAACAGCACGTCAGAGGCTGCGAACGCTGCGCCGCCGAGGTGCGCGCCCTGTCCGAGGACACCGTCCGGCTGGCCTGGTCGACGTCCGTGCCGGCCCCGGAGGCGATGCGCGGCCGGGTCCTGGCCGCCGTACGCACCACACCGCAGGAGCCCGCGCCGGCGCACCGGCACTCGCTGCCCGCCCACGTGTGGGGGACCCAGCCGCCGCCGGCCCGGCTCCGGGCGCCCAGGTCGCGGTCCCTGTTCGTGCCGTTCGCCACCGCGACCGCCGCGGCGGCCCTCGTCGTCGCGTCCCTCTTCGCGGTCCAGGCGAACCGCACCGCGGACGAACTGGCGGCCCAGGAGGCCCAGGCCCGTGAGATCGCCCACGTTCTCGCGGCTCCGGACGCGAAGGCGAGCATCGGACGGGACGCGCGGGGCCGGGGGATCGGAGTGGTCGCCTCCGCCGCGGAGGCGCGCGCGGTGGTCACCCTGACCGGCTACGACGATCTCCCGCAGGGGAGCGTGCACCAACTGTGGCTCATGCGCCCCGACGTGCAACCACGCTCCCTCGGGCTCTTCGACGCCGACACGCCCTTGGTCGCGTCCGACCTCGACAGCTCCGCGACGTCACTCGCCGTAACCGTCGAGCCGGACGGCGGCTCCGCGCAGCCCACCACCCAGCCGATTGTCCAACTCGCCCTGAAATCGGTTGGATTCGGAGAGTAATCAAACCGTGTGCGTCAACCCCCTTATGGGAAAGGTGAATCCTGTGACCGCGATACACGCGTGCCCCATGGGGGCGATAGGGTTAGCCTGCCCGGGTCGGGTGGACTCGTACGGGTGGGGAGTGACATGGATCAGATAACAGTGCGCAGCAGGGCAAGGGTCCCTGCGATCACCTGCGGGAGCAGCGCGACAAGTTCGCGCCTCGACCGCCACCTCTCGGTGCTGGCGGGTCCCGCCGTGCCGCAGCGGGAGACGGCCGAGGCGACCTCACTGATGCTTGAGCTGACCGCGCGTGACACCACGAAGGACCGCAGCGACCAGGGAGCCCGCGTCCGCCGCGTCTCGCTGTTCGCGCCGCTGCGCAGGCTGCGCCGTTCGCTCTTCGGCGGCCGCTGAGCACCCACCGGCGTCCCCCCGGGGACGCACCCGGCGTTCCCCCGCTCGGGCCGCCGTGCCGACCCCGGGCGCAGCGCCGCCGTCCGCCATCCCCACGGCGAGCGGCGGCCCGGCACACCCGAGCGCGGGCACTCCCCACCCGCCGCTCGAACCACCCCTCCCCGCTCCGGACATCCACCCACCCGCCGATGTCCGTTCGTGCAGACCCTCGGTCCGTCAACACCCTTGTCGCACAAGGCCGTTGACGACGTCATCCCACGCTGACGACAGTGCTGATCATCCATCCGGCGATCGGCATCGGAGACGCGCGTGTGTGACCTGCACGATCAGCACGAACACCCGTCGGCGACCCCCGAGGCCCCCGAGGTCGCCGGGCTGAGCCGCCGCCGCATCATGCAGCTCCTGGGCGCGGCCGGAGTCACCACCGCCGCCCTCGCCACCGGTGCCGACCCGGTGCTGGCCGCCTCCGCCGACGACAGCCCGGACACCTACCGGGCCCCCACCGGGCTCGCCCAGGACAGCCCCGCCAAGAGCGCCGCCCTGCGCTGGATCGACGACCGGGCCGACCGGATCACCGGCCTCAACGCCGAGATCTGGGAGAACGCCGAGCTCAGCCTGCGCGAGTGGAAGTCCTCCCTCGCCGAGGCCGCGTTCCTGGAGCGGGCGGGATTCCACGTCGAGTTCGGCACCGCGGGCTTCCCCACCGCGTTCACCGCGACCTACTCGCACGGCAGCGGCGGCCCGGTCCTCGGGTTCAGCGGCGAGTACGACGCCCTGCCCGGCCTCTCCCAGCGTCGCGGCGTCGGCCACCACGACCCCCTCGAATACGTGCACGACCCCTTCGCCCCCGGCTACGGCCCCGGGCACGGCTGCGGCCACAGCGCGCTCGGCGCCGCGTCCGCGGCAGCCGCGGCGGCCGTCGCCCGCGCCGCGGCCACGCACGGACTCCCGGTCACCGTGAAGTTCTTCGGCTCCACGGCCGAGGAGACCCTGATCGGCAAGACGTACGCGGTCAGCCGGGGCGTCTACGACGGACTCGACGCGTTCCTCGACTGGCACCCGTCGACCGCCAACGCCACCGGCTGGGGCACCACCTCCGCCATGACCGCCGTCACCTTCACCTTCCTCGGTGTGGCCGGCCACGGCGGCACCCCGCTCGGCAACAAGAGCGCCCTCGATGCCGCCGTGATGATGGCGACCATGTCGGAGTTCCTCCGCGAGGAGAACCTCGCCGCGTCCGGCCGGCTGCACTGGGTGATCAACAAGGGCGGCGACATCCCCAACGTCACCCCGGAGATCGCCGAGATCAGCTACTACGTCCGTGAGGGCAGCCCCGCCCGCGTCCAGGTGCTCCTGGACAAGGTGATCGCCGTCTCCGAGGCCGCCGCCAAGGCCTCGCAGACGGCGGTCCGGCACCGCGTCACCTCCGCCTGCTGGAACCAGCTGCCGTCGAAGGCGTTCGCCGAGCTGGCCCACGACAACATGCGGCAGATCGGCCCGCCCGCGTTCACTCCCGAGGCCCAGCAACTCGCCAGGGAACTCCAGGAGTCGCTCGGACTGCCCCAGCAGGGCATGCACACCGCCGTCGCCCCGCTCGCCGCGCCCAACCCGGTCTTCCTGGGCGGCAACTCCACCGATGTCGCCGACGTCAGCTGGAACGTGCCGACGGTCTCCCTCGCCGCCGCACTCGCCCCGATCGGCACCAAGATGCACACCTGGTCCACCGCGTCCTGCGCCGCCGCCGCGCCCGGGCAGGCGGCCGTGCTCACCGCCGCCAAGTACCTCGCGGCCACCGCCGTCGACCTGATCACCCAGCCCGAGCGGCTGAAGGCGATCAAGGACGAGTTCGCGCAGCGGACCAGGGACGTCGAGTGGCGGACCGCCCTGCCCGAGGGCTACGAGCCGCCGATGTACGAGCCGCCCGCGTGGTTCCTGGAGGAGACCGGCCAGAGCTGGCCGCCGGAGAACATCACCTGGCCGCCGCGGCGGATCGTGTCCCAGGAGAAGTTCTCGTCACTGGGCCCGGAACTGCCCCCGCAGACCTGAGGTTGGCCGCTCCGACCCCGGGCGGCCTGATCCCCGCAGACCTGAGGTTGGCGGACCGTGTCACCGCGCGCCGTGCCCGTACCTGCGTACGGCGAGCGGTACGCACACGGCGAGTACCAGCGCGCACCACACGAGGGTCCCGGCGACCGGATGCGCGACCGGCCAGGCGGCGTCCTGCGGCACCGGAGCGTTGCCGAACAGGTCCCGCAGGGCCGTCGTCACCGCGCTGATCGGGTTCCACTCGGCGACGGTCCGCAGCCAGCCGGACATCCCGTCGGTGGGGATGTAGGCGTTGGACAGCAGCGGCAGCAGGAAGGTCGCGCTGCCCAGCTGACCGGCGGCCTCCTCGTCCCGGGTGAGCAGCCCGAGCAGGATGCCGGCCCAGGTCGTGGCGAACCGGAACAGCAGCAACAGACCGACCGCGCCCACGGCTTGGAGCACACCGCCCTCGATCCGCCACCCCACCGCGAACCCGACGAGCAGCAGCGGTACGGTCCCGGCGGCCGTGACCACCAGATCGGCGAGCGCCTGCCCGAGCGGTACGGCGGCCCGGCTGATCGGCAGACTGCGCAGCCGGTCCGTCACCCCCCGGTGGGTGTCCTGCGCCGCCTGGAACATCCCCGTCATGATGCCGTTGGCGGCGGTCGCGACCAGCAGACCGGGCACCAGGAACGACCGGTACTCCGCGCCGGGCATGGCCAGCGCGCTGCCGAAGACGTAGCCGAAGAACAGCAGCATGGTGATCGGCATGGTCTGGGTGAGGATCAGCAGACCGGGGCTGTTGAGGGTGCGGCGCAGCTGCCGGCCGAGCAGGGCGGTGCCGTCGTACGTCAACGTGCTCATGTCGCGGGCTCCTTGGTGTCGGTCAGCCTCAGGAAGACCTCGTCGAGGGTGGGCGGGCGCAGGCTCGCGTCGAGCAACGGCACGGCCGCCGCGTCGAGTTCACGGACCAGGCGGGGGAGGGTGAGCGTGCTGTCGCGGGTGACGGCGCCGACCGCGTGCCGCTCACGGTCGAACGACGGGACGCCGCCCGTGAGTTGGTCGAGCACACCGGCCGCGCGCTCCAGCGTCCCCGGGTCGGCGACGACCACTTCCGCGTACGCGCCGATGAGCGACTTGAGTTGGGCGGGTGAGCCGGTGTGCGCGACCCGGCCGCGGTCCATCACGGCTATGTCGTCGGCGAGTTGGTCGGCCTCCTCCAGATACTGGGTGGTGAGCAGGACGGTGGTGCCCTCGGCCTTGAGCGCGCGGACGGCGGCCCAGATCTCGTTCCGGCCCGCCGGGTCGAGTCCGGTCGTCGGCTCGTCGAGGAACAGCACGTCGGGGCGGCGCACCAGGCTCGCCGCGAGGTCCAGACGGCGGCGCATACCACCCGAGTAGGTGGACGCGGCCCGGTCGGCGGCGCCGGTGAGCGCGAACCGCTCCAGCAGCTCGTCCGCGCGCGCGGCGGCGTCCCGGACCCGGTGCAGCCGTGCGAACAGCCGCAGGTTCTGCCGGCCGGTCAGATCGCCGTCGACCGACGCGTACTGCCCGGTGACGCCGATCCTCGCGCGGACCGCCGCCGCGTCGCGCACCAGGTCGTGCCCGGCGATCCGGGCCGAGCCCGCGTCGGGGCGCAGCAGGGTGGTGAGCAGGCGCACCGCGGTGGTCTTGCCCGCCCCGTTCGGACCGAGGAGCCCGCACACCGAGCCGGCCGCCACCGCGAGATCCAGCCCGCGCAGCGCACGCACCTCGCCGAAGCGCTTCTCCAGACCTTCACTAAGTACAGCGTACGTAGTAGTCATGGGTCGACCATAGCGCACTACGTACGCTGTACGTAACTAGGATGGTGGCCGAGGTGATGATCGATGGCGGGCCGAGCGGCGGTACCCGAAGTGATCTGGGCTCGTCCGGAGCGGACGGGGCGTGGCCCCAGGCCCGCGTTCACCCGCGCGGACATCGCGGCCGCCGCGGTGCGGCTCGCCGACGCGGGCGGGCTCGACGCGGTCTCCATGCGGCACGTCGCGGCCGAACTGGGCTGCGGCACGATGTCGCTGTACAACTACATCCCCCGAAAGGAGGATCTGTACGAGCTGATGATCGACGCGATCGGCGCCGAGCACGAGATCCGGGAACCGTCCGGCGACTGGCGCGCCGACATGCTCCGCAACGCGCACGAGACCCGCGCGATCATGCGCCGGCACACGTGGTCACCCCGGCTGATGTCGGGTGTCTACGGCTTCAGCCCCAACAGCCTGCGGTATCTGGAGCACTGCCTCGACTGCCTCGCCCCGCTGGATTCCCCGTACGGCGTCAAGATGGAGCTGGTCGCGCTGCTCAACGGGGTGGTGACGACGTACTCGGCGAACGAGATCGCGACGGTGGAGCGGGTGCGGGCGATGCCGTGGTCGGAGGACGAGGAGAACGCGGTGCGGATCGCGTATCTCGGGAGTCAGGTGGCCACGGGGGCGTATCCGCGGTTGGCGGCGGCGTTTATGGAGGCCAGCGGGCCGATTGATCTGGAGGGGGTGTTTCAGCGGGCGCTTGAGCGGGTGCTGGATGCGTTTGATCCTGCGGGGCGGTGAGGTAGGTGTTCGGGTGCGGCGCCGTTGTGGCTTGTCGCGCCTCTCAGATCAAGGCCAGTTGGCCCTCGGGGCCCTCCTCGTGGGCGTCCAGTACTGATGCCGGGCGGCGGGTCGTGTCCGGTACCGGTAGTACATCTGCGTTCCGCAGGTCGGCTGTTGTGATGGGGGACTTGAACTCGTCGTCCAGCGGCGGGAGTTCTGCCAGCAGTGCCAGGACCGTGATCAGTTCGAGGAGTTCTGAGGTCCAGGTCTGGGGCCAGGTCGTGGGGCGGATCGCGGTCAGTGTGCCCGGTTCGGGCGTTGCCGTGCGGGCCGTGAACCACTGTTCCAGGACCCGGACGCCGTCCACCGTGTAGTCCCACGCCTGTGCCGGGACGGGGGAGATGCGGCCCTCGTCGAGGAGCAGGGCCTCCTCCTCGGGGTCGTAGTCGAGGGTCACCGGGCGGGCCGGCAGCGGTGCGCGGACGTACGGGCGCCGGCCGCCCGGGAGCTTGGGGCGGTCGCCCGCGGGGCGCATCAGCCGGAGGACACGGCCGCCCAGGTCGACGCCCCGCGCCCAGAGTTCGGGATCGGCGGTGAGCGGGACGCGCCGGCCGGCGGGGGAGTGGCGGGTGGTCGCGAGGATCCAGGCGAGGACGTCGAGCGGAGCCGGTTCGTGGCCGAGGCGGGCGGCCAGGTGGGCGCGCAGGCCGGGCGCGAGGTTGGGTTCGGTGGCGCCGGGGCGGCGGTACAGGGGGCGGATCCGGCCCGGACGCAGCAGCGGCAGTCGCGCGGTGGCGAGCAGGAGCGGGCCGGTGGCGTCCGGGGTGGCCGCGGTCTCGACGACGAACACCTGCTGCTCGTCCGCGACCCGCCACAGCTCGGGGCGGGCCGCGTCGATCAGCCGGTGGTCGGGGATCAGCCACTGTTCGTCGAAGGGGGCGAGGAGCGCGCGCACCGGTTCCGGGCACGGGCCCGACGCCCGCACCAGACGCTCCGTACCACTGGACTGGCCGGGCAGCCTGCCGACCGCCGTGTGCAGGGTGCGTGAGCGCGTCGGCTCGAACAGGGCCTCGCGGTCCGGGCCCTGGGCCTTCAGCAGGGCGTCCCAGCGGGCCTTCAGGGACGCCGGGTCGGGGGCCGTCGGCCACCCCCGGCCGAGCCGCGGCGGTGCGACGGACCACGGCATGAGGTCCGCGAGCAGCGGAGCTTGGTCGCGCGTCACGCTCTGCATCGTACGATGCCACGAGCGCCGCCAAGGGGGGCGCGGGGCCGCAACGATGTGCGGCTCCGACGCGTGGGCGCGACCAGCCCCCGCCGGCCCGCAGCGTGTTCGGCGTCTTCCCCTCCCGGCGAAGCGCTCACGTGGCATCGAGGGTCACCGTGAACGAGAACCGGTCGCCGCGGTAGTGAATGATCGCAACGTCCAGCACCCGCCCGCCCGTGTCGTACGAGACGCCCGTGTAGTGCAGGATCGGGCTGAGCAGCGGGACTTGGAGCAGCCGGGCGGTCTCCGGATCGGCGAGCCGGGCCTCCACGGTGTCCGTGATCCGGCTGATGTCCGCCCCGACGACATCCCGCAGCACCTTCGTCATCGGCCACCGCACCAGATCGTCCGGGTCGATCCGGTCGGCCAGCTCCGGACGGACGTGGTTGCGGACGTGGTTGGTCGGCTCGCCGGTCTTCTCGTCACCGCGCAGCCGGTGGTACGTGCCCGTCTCCGGGACGTCCGGGAAGTACTCGGCGAGTTCGGCGGGCACCGCCGCGCGCCCGTGGCCGAGCAGTTCGGTCGTCATGCCGGACTGCTGGGCGACGATGGCGTCCACCGACCCGAGCAGCCGTACCGGGGCACCCCGCGTGGCCGTCGGCTCGATGAACGTGCCCCGGCGCCGGTGCCGGGTGATCAGCCCCTCGTCCTCCAGCTCCTTCAGCGCCTGCCGCATGGTCAGCACACTCACGCCGTAGTGGCCCGCGAGCTGCTCCTCGGTGGGCAGCCGCAGCGAGTCCTGCGCCGAGCGGCCGAGGATCGAGGCGCGCAGCGACTGCGACACCTGGTACCAGAGCGGCAGCTTGCGGTTGAGGACGACGGAGTCCGGGGCGAAGGAGGTCACGAGGTCATCCGTACCGGCAGAGAATCTTCCGTGCAACCGGGTGAACGACCGTCACTGCGAACGGAAGTGCCGTTCCATGCCCCGCCAGACGTCGTCGTAGTGCGGCTGGAGGTGGTCGGCGCTCGCTGCCTGGGGGGTGAGGGTGATCGGCCAGCGGGTTTCGAACATGAAGGCCAGGCCGTCGTCGATCTTCTGGGGCTTCAGTTCGGCGGCGCTCGCGCGGTCGAACGTCTCCCGGTCGGGGCCGTGCGCCGACATCATGTTGTGCAGCGAGCCGCCGCCCGGCACGAATCCCTCGGCCTTCGCGTCGTAGGCGCCTTCGATCAGGCCCATGTACTCGCTCATCACGTTCCGGTGGAAGTACGGCGGCCGGAAGGTGTTCTCGCCGACCAGCCAGCGCGGCGCGAACACCACGAAGTCGACGCCGGCCAGCCCGGGGGTGTCCGACGGGGACGTCAGTACGGTGAAGATCGACGGGTCGGGGTGGTCGTAGGAGATGGACCCGATGACGTTGAAGCGGCGCAGGTCGTAGACGTACGGCACATGGTTGCCGTGCCAGGCGACGACGTCGAGCGGGGAGTGGTCGTAGGTGGCCGTCCAGAGGTTGCCGCAGAACTTGTTGACGACCTCGACCGGTCCCTCCACGTCCTCGTACGCGGCGACGGGAGCGTGGAAGTCCCTTGCGTTCGCCAGGCCGTTGGCGCCGATCGGGCCCAGGTCGGGGAGGGTGAAGGGGGCGCCGTAGTTCTCGCAGACGTAGCCGCGGGCCGTGGCGTCCAGCAGTTCGACGCGGAAGCGGACCCCGCGCGGAAGCAGGGCGACATGGCCGGGCTCGACGTGCAGCAGCCCGAACTCGGTGCGCAGCAGCAGTCCGCCCTGCTCCGGCACGATCAGCAGCTCGCCGTCCGCGTCGCTGAACACCCGGTCCATCGAGGCGTTGGCGTGGTAGAGGTGCACGGCCGTGCCGGTGCGCTGGGTGGCGTCGCCGTTGCCGCCGAGCGTCCACAGTCCGGCGAGGAAGTCCGTGCCGGCGGCGGGCTCGGGCAGCGGGTTCCAGCGCAGCCGGTTCGGGTCGGGCACGGACTCGGTGAAGGGGGCCGTGCGGATCGCGCCGTTCTCGGCGCGGGTGAAGGCCGGATGCGCGGCCGAGGGGCGGATCCGGTACACCCAGGAGCGGCGGTTGTGCGCCCTCGGCTCGGTGAACGCGGTGCCGCTGTGCTGCTCCGCGTAGAGCCCGAGCGGGGCCCGCTGGGGCGCGTTGCGGCCCTCGGGCAGGGCGCCCGGCACCGCCTCCGAACTGTGCTCGTTGCCGAACCCGGAGAGGTAGGCCAGCGCCTCGGCCGTCTTGCGCGCGTCCCCGCTCATCTTCGGTACTCCCTTGGCTCCGATTCCTATGCTTCACCATAGGATTGCGAGTGGGTGGGCGCAAGAGGTGTGTCCTGGGTGGTGCCGGAGTCGTCCCCCGGTGCTCGGCCTCCTCTTCTCGGACTACTCGGAGGGCGACAAGAACCAGACTCCAGACGGATTCGTGGTGTCGCACCGGTGTTCTACGCTCCCCGTATGTCGTGGAGACGGGGACCTCTTGCCGTGCTCGCGGTCTGTGTCCTGCTGGCGACCGGATCCGCGGCCTGTGACTCCAGTGGCGGCCGGGAGACCGCGCAGGACCGTGCCTACCCGGTCGGCAAGGTCCTGGACGACACCGACGAGGACGGACGGCACTTCCGCGAGGTCGAGGAGCGGGACGCCCCCGAGGTCGACATAGTGGTGCAGCCGGTCGGCGACGGCGGCTGGGAGGTCCGGCTGACCGTCGAGGACTTCACCTTCTCCCCGGTCGGCACCGCGCCCGAGGCCGTCTGGGGCCGGGGTGTGGCCCGGCTCTTCATCGACGGACGCCCGGTCGTCGACCTGCACACACCCCGCCACCGGCTCTCCGCGGACCTCGTCTCCCGCGGCACCCACCACGTCACCGTCCGGCTCTACGCCGACGACGGCACCGTCTGGGCGGCGGACGGCGACCCCGTCGAGTCCACGGCCGACATCACCGTCTCCGACCCGGGGCCCGCGTCGTAGCTGAGCACACCGGGCACGCGTGTGCGTACTGGGAGTCGGTTCCGTCGTCCACGGCTGCCCGTACGGGCAGTGCCCGTGCCCGATCGCGGACGCCCGCTTCACCCGTCCCCGGCGGAAAGGCATCATGATGCCCGTGCCCCATGCGACCTCGCTTCGCCGTGCCCCCGTGCAGCGCCGCAGCGCCGAGCGGCTGACCCGGATCCTCGACGCGTGCGCCGAACTCCTCGACGAGGTCGGCTACGACGCCCTCAGCACCCGAACCGTCGCGCAGCGCGCGAGCGTCCCCATCGGGTCGGTGTACCGCTTCTTCGGCAACAAGCGGGCCATGGTCGACGCGCTCGCCCAGCGCAACCTGGAGCGGTTCACCGAGCGGGTGGGGGAGCGGCTGCGGAGCCTGGAGGCCGGCGGCTGGCGCGACGCGCTCGACGCCGTGCTCGACGAGTACCTCGCCATGAAGCGCACCGCGCCGGGCTTCTCCCTGGTCGACTTCGGCAACCAGATCCCGGTCGGCGCCCGCCATGCCGAACCCAACCACCGGGTCGCCGACCGCCTCACCGCCCTGCTCTCCGGCTATCTCGGCCGCGACCCCGGCGAGGAGGACCTGCGCCGTGTCTTCCTGGTCGCCGTCGAGACCGCCGACACCCTGGTCCACCTGGCCTTCCGGGTCGAGAAGCAGGGCGACGAGCGGATCATCCAGGAGATGCGGGAACTGCTGCGGGCGTACCTGGGGCGCGTCCTGGACTGACACCGGCCCGCACAAGCCCTCGCCCGGCGCAGGGTGCCCGCCCCCTCCCGCACCTGCATACCGGTCGGTATGCTCGGCACCAGTCCGTGCGCCACCGTTGCCGTGACCCCGGGAGGACCCGTGTCCCGCACCGCCCTGCGAATCTGCCCGTTGTGCGAGGCCACCTGCGGGCTCACGCTGACCATCGAGGGGACCCGGGTCACAGGCGCCCGCGGCGACCGCGAGGACGTCTTCAGCAAGGGGTTCATCTGCCCCAAGGGCGCGTCCTTCGGGGCCGTCGACGCCGACCCCGACCGGCTGCGCGGCCCCCTCGTCCGCAAGGACGGCGAACTGCGCGAGGCCACCTGGGAGGAGGCCTTCGACGCGGTCGCCGCCGGCATCCGCCCGGTCCTCGAACGGTACGGCCCGCACGCGGTCGGCCTGGTCCTCGGCAACCCCAACGTGCACACCGTCGCCGGCGCCCTCTATCCCCCCGTACTCATCGCCGGACTCGGCACCCGCAGCCTGTTCACCGCGTCCACCGTCGACCAGATGCCCAAGCACGTCTCCAGCGGACTGCTCTTCGGCGACGCCTTCGCCATCCCGGTGCCCGACCTCGACCGCACCGACCATCTGCTGCTGATCGGCGCCAACCCCCTGGAGTCCAACGGCAGTCTGTGCACCGCACCCGACTTCCCCGGCCGGCTCAAGGCGCTCAAGGCCCGCGGCGGCACCCTCACCGTCGTCGACCCGCGCCGCACCCGCACCGCGAAACTCGCCGACCGGCACATCGCGGTCCGCCCCGGCACCGACGCCCTGCTCCTCGCGGCCATGGCCCACGTCCTCTTCGACGAGGACCTGGTCGACCTCGCCCACCTCGCCCCGCACGTCCAGGACCTGGCCGAACTCCAGGACGCCGTAAGGGACTTCACCCCCGAGGCGGTCACCGGGGCCTGCGACGTGGACGCCGGGACGATCCGGGTCCTCGCCCGTGAGCTCGCCGCCGCGCCCACCGCCGCCGTCTACGCCCGGATCGGCAGCTGCACGGTCCCGCACGGCACCCTCGCCAGCTGGCTCGTCGACGTACTGAACATCCTCACCGGCAACCTCGACCGGCCCGGCGGCGCGCTCTTCCCGCAGGCCGCCACCGACAAGACACCCCGCCCGGCCGGTCCGGGCCACGGCTTCCGGCTGGGCCGCTGGCACTCCCGGGTCAGCCACCACCCGGAGGCCAAGGGCGAACTGCCGCTGGCCGCGCTCGCCGAGGAGATCGACACCGCCACCGCCGAGGGCGAGCCCATCAAGGCCCTGATCGCCGTCGCCACCAACCCGGTGCTCTCCGCGCCCGACGGCGACCGCCTCGACAAGGCCCTGGACTCCCTCGACTTCATGGTCAGCGTCGACCCGTACCTCAACGAGTCCTCGCGCCACGCCGACGTCGTGCTGCCCCCGCCGCCGCCCTCGCAGAGCCCGCACCACGACTTCGCGTTCAACGCCCTCGCCATCCACAACCAGGTCCGCTACACCCGCGCCGCCGTCCCCCTGGAGCCCGGCCGCATGGCCGAGACCGAGATCCTCGCCCGGCTGGTCCTCGCCGTCTCCGGCATGCACGGCGCCGACCCGGACACGGTCGACACGATGGTGATCGACCAGACCCTCACCAAGGCCGTACGCCAGAGCCACTCGCCCGTGCACGGCCGCGACCCGCGCGAACTCGCCGCCCGGCTCACCGGCGAGACCGGCCCCGAACGCCGGCTCGACCTGATGCTGCGCCTCGGCCCCTACGGCGACGGCTTCGGCGCCGAACCCGGCGGACTCACCCTGGACAGGCTGCTCGCACACCCGCACGGCATCGACCTCGGACCGCTCGCGCCCCGGCTCCCGCAGTCCCTGAAGACCGTCAGCGGCCGCGTGGAACTGCTGCCCGCGCCGATCGCCGGCGACCTGCCCCGCCTCCGCGAGACGCTGGCGCAGCGCACCGACGGACTGCTCCTCGTCGGCCGCCGCCATCTGCGCTCCAACAACAGCTGGATGCACAACGTCCCCGCCCTCACCGGCGGCACCAACCGCTGGGCCGCGCACATCCACCCCGACGACGCCGCCCGGCTCGGCGTGCGCGACGGCGAGCCCGTGCGGATCAAGGGCGCCGGGGGAGAGGTGACCGCCCCCGCGGAGGTCACCGACACCGTCCGGCCCGGTGTGGTCAGCCTCCCGCACGGCTGGGGACACGACCGTCCCGGCACCCGGCTCAGCCACGCGGCGAAGGACCCCGGCGCCAACGTCAACCAGCTGCTCGACGGCAGCCTCCTCGACCCGCTCTCCGGCAACGCGGTCCTCAACGGAGTGCCCGTGGAAGTCGCCCCCGTCGCGGAAAAGCTCGCCGCGCTGACCTGAGCAAAGCTGTGACCAGGAGTTCTGCGCTTATTGCTCGCACGTCAACATCTTGTTAACGCCAATTGACGGGACCTAACGTCGTCGCACCGCCGGCCCTGGTGGGAGTTCAAGGGCGAACGTTAGGTATCCAGACATGCTGACCATCCTCGGCTTCGCCATGATCGCGACCTTCCTGGTCCTGATCATGCTGAAGAAGATGTCGCCGATCGCGGCGCTGGTGCTCATCCCCGCACTCTTCTGTGTGTTCGTGGGCAAGGGCGCGCACCTCGGCGACTACGTCATCGACGGGGTCTCCAGCCTCGCCCCCACCGCGGCCATGCTGATGTTCGCGATCGTCTACTTCGGGGTGATGATCGACGTCGGCCTCTTCGACCCGATCGTCAAGGGGATCCTGAAGTTCTGCAAGGCCGACCCGATGCGGATCGTCGTCGGTACGGCCCTGCTCGCCGCGATCGTGTCACTGGACGGCGACGGCTCCACCACGTTCATGATCACGGTGTCGGCGATGTACCCGCTGTACAAACGCCTCAAGATGAGCCTCGTCGTGATGACCGGCGTCGCCGCCACCGCCAACGGCGTGATGAACACCCTGCCCTGGGGCGGACCGACGGCCCGCGCCGCCACCGCGCTGAAGCTGGACGCCAGCGACATCTTCGTCCCGATGATCCCCGCCCTCGCCGTCGGCCTGCTCGCCGTGCTCGTCCTGTCCTACGTCCTCGGACTGCGCGAGCGCCGGCGGCTCGGTGTGCTGACGCTGGACGAGGTGCTCGAGGAGCCGGTCGAGGAGAAGGAGACGGTGCTGGTCGGTGGCGGCGGCCCGGGTGCGGGCGCCGACGCCGGGAAGGTGCGCCTCGACAAGAGCGACGGCAAGGGCAACGGGGCTGCGGCCGGGGGCGGTTCGGGAACCGGCGCCGAGGCCGACGGTGACGACGACGACTTCCAGGGCCTGGACCCCCACCGCCCCACCCTGCGCCCCAAGCTGCTCTGGTTCAACGCGCTGCTCACGGTCGCCCTGCTCACCGCCATGATCATGGAGGTGCTGCCGATCCCGGTGCTGTTCCTGCTCGGCGCCGCGCTCGCCCTCACCGTCAACTTCCCCCGGATCCCGGACCAGCGGGCCCGTCTCGCGGCCCACGCCGACAACGTGCTGAACGTCTCCGGCATGGTCTTCGCCGCCGCCGTCTTCACCGGAGTGCTCCAGGGCACCGGCATGGTCGACTCCATGGCCACCTGGCTCGTCGACATCATCCCCAGCGGCATGGGCCCGCACATGGGCATCGTCACCGGACTGCTGAGCATCCCGCTCACCTACTTCATGTCCAACGACGGCTTCTACTTCGGTGTCCTGCCCGTCCTCACCGAGGCGGGCGCCGCCCACGGCGTCACCCCGCTGGAGATGGCCCGCGCCTCGATCGTCGGCCAGCCGCTGCACATGTCCAGCCCGCTCGTCCCGGCCGTCTACGTCCTCGTCGGCATGGCCAGGGTGGAGTTCGGCGACCACACCCGGTTCGTCGTGAAGTGGGCGGCCCTGACGTCCCTGGTGGTCCTCGGGTCCGCCATCCTGTTCGGCATCATCTGACCTCTCCCCGGCCTTTCCCCGAACGCCCCTCGCCCCATCACCGGGAGGATCACACGTGAGGCCCGGCAGGAACCGCGGCTGGCTGCTCCGCCTCGTCATCGCCTTCAGCTTCGCGCAGGCGGCGGTGTCGATGGCACGCCCCGCCGTCTCCTACCGGGCCCTCGCGCTGGGCGCCGACGAACGGGCCGTCGGTGTCATCGCCGGTGTGTACGCGCTGCTCCCGCTGTTCGCCGCCGTGCCCCTGGGCCGCCGTACCGACCACGGTCGCTGTGCGCCCCTGCTGCCCGTCGGTGTGGTCCTGATCTCCGGCGGCTGCGTGCTCAGCGGACTCGCCGGCTCGCTCTGGACGATGGCGGTCTGGAGCGGCGTGATGGGCCTCGGCCACCTGAGCTTCGTCATCGGCGCCCAGTCGCTCGTCGCCCGCCAGTCCGAGCCGCACGAACAGGACCGCAACTTCGGCCACTTCACCATCGGCGCCTCCCTCGGCCAGCTCGTCGGCCCGATCGCGGCCGGGGCGCTGATCGGCGGCCACGACATGGCGGGGAGCAGCGCGCTCGCCCTGGTGGTCGCCGGGGCCGGCGGCGCGGTCGCGTTCACCTCGCTGTGGCGGATAGAGGACCGTACGCGGGTCAAGTCCCGTACCGAGCGGGGCGATCCGGTGCCGGTCCGGCGGATCCTCGGCTCCCGGGGTGTGCCCGCGGGCATCCTGATCAGCCTCTCCGTGCTCTCCGCGACCGACGTGCTCACCGCCTACCTGCCGGTGGTGGGCGAGCACCGCGGCATCGCCCCGTCCGTGATCGGCCTGCTGCTCAGCCTGCGGGCGGCGGCCACCATCGCGTGCCGGCTGGTGCTCACCCCGCTGCTGAAGCTGGGCCGCACGCTTCTGCTCACCGTCACCTGTCTGCTCGGCGGTCTGCTCTGCGCGGGCATCGCACTGCCGGTACCGGTGTGGGCGCTGGCCCTGATGCTCGCCGCGCTGGGCTTCTGCCTCGGTGTGGGCCAGCCGCTGTCCATGACGACGGTGGTGCAGGCTGCCCCCGAGGCCGCCCGCTCCACGGCCCTCGCGCTCCGGCTCACCGGCAACCGGCTCGGCCAGGTCGCCGCGCCCGCCGGAGCGGGCCTGGTCGCCGGAGTCGCGGGTGTGGCGGCGCCGTTCGTGATGCTGGGCGCGCTGCTGCTCCTGTCGGCGGGCGTCGGTCTGCGCTCACCGGCCCGCGAACCGGGACGCCCGTCCGAGCGGCCCGGCCGCCTCCGCCGGAGGACGAGCGGCAACTCCCGTACCTGAGTGGCGACTCTCGTACATGACCGGCAACTCCCGTACCTGAGTGGCGACTCCCGTACGTGACCGGCAACTCCCTTACCTGCGCGGCGACTTCCCCGCGTGCGTGGGAGGTCACCGCTTTGGTGAACAGATCCGTGCCGTGCGGCGCGCCGACGGGACACGGCGGTCCGGGATCCCGTAGGTCATGGGACATGAATCTTCAGCTGACCCGCACCCGTGCCGCGCTCGTCACCGCCGGAGTCCTCGTGGCGGTGGCCGCGCCGACCGCCGCCTACGCGACCCTCGACGGATCCGACAACACGGCCGCCACGTCCGCTCCCGTGCGCGGGGACCAGTTCATGGAGACCAGGCTGTTCTTCGGCACGGCGCGGCCCGACGGCGGCCCCGCGGTCACCGACAAGCAGTTCATGGCCTTCATCGACAAGGAGGTCACGCCGTCCTTCCCCGACGGGCTGACCGTCCAGAGCGGGCGCGGCCAGTGGCGTGACGCCACCGGCACGATCGAGAAGGAGCGCTCCTACGAGCTGATCCTGCTCTACCCGGTCGCCGACGCGAGGCCCGGGGACCGCAAGATCGAGGAGATCCGCCGGGACTACGAGAAGGCCTTCGGGCAGGAGTCGGTGGGCCGCGCGGACGACAGGATCCGGGTCGACTTCTGACCTTGGGTATGAAGGCGGGGTCACTTCCTACCCACGTGACCGCCTACCTCCCACGTGACCGCCTCCCTCCCTCCCACGTGACCGCCTACCTCCCTCCCGCGTCCCGGCCGGTTCCGGCCGCTCAGGCCGCTCCGGCCGGGACGCCCCTGGCGCCGGAAAACTATCGCCGCTAGTTTGGGCTGTCGGCGACCGGCGACCGGCGACAGCGCTGCCTCGGGAGGCACACCATGAAGGCCCAGGACGGGATGTACATCGACGGCGCATGGCGCCCGGCCGCGGGGCCCGAGCTGATCGACGTGGTGAACCCGGCCGACGAGCAGGTGATCGGCCGGGTTCCCGCGGGCAGCGCGGTGGACGTCGACGCGGCGGTACGCGCGGCGCGCGCCGCGCTCCCCGGCTGGGCGGCCACACCCCCGGCCGACCGGGCCGCCCGGCTCGCGGCGCTGCGGGACGTCCTGGCAGCGCGCAAGGACGAGATCGCCGAGACCGTCACCGCCGAACTCGGCTCCCCGCTCGCCTTCTCACAGGCCGTGCACGCCACCCTGCCGGTCGCGGTCGCCGGTTCCTACGCCGAACTGGCCGCCACGTTCGCCTTCGAGGAGAAGGTCGGCAACTCGACCGTGTTCCAGGAGCCGATCGGCGTCGTCGGCGCGATCACCCCCTGGAACTACCCGCTCCACCAGATCGTCGCCAAGGTCGCCCCGGCCCTCGCCGCGGGCTGCACCGTGGTCCTCAAGCCCGCCGAGGACACCCCGCTCACCGCCCAGCTGTTCGCCGAGGCGGTCCACGAGGCGGGCGTACCGGCGGGTGTGTTCAACCTGGTCACGGGCCTCGGACCGGTGGCGGGCCAGGCGCTCGCCGAGCACCCGGGCGTCGACCTGGTCTCCTTCACCGGCTCCACCGCCGTCGGCCGCACCATCGCGACGACCGCGGGCGCCGCGATCAAGCGGGTCGCCCTGGAACTCGGCGGCAAGTCCGCCAACGTGATCCTGCCCAGCGCCGACCTGGCCAGGGCCGTCGGCGTCGGCGTGGCCAACGTGATGGCCAACTCCGGCCAGACGTGCAGCGCCTGGACCCGCATGCTGGTCCACCGCGACCAGTACGACGAGGCCGTCGCCCTCGCGACCGCGGCCGCCGCCAAGTACGGCGAGCGCATCGGCCCGCTCGTCAACGCCAAGCAGCAGGCGCGCGTGCGCGGTTACATCGAGCGGGGTGTTGCCGAGGGCGCCCGGCTGGTCGCCGGCGGCCCCGAAGCACCGCACGAGCAGGGCTACTTCGTCAGCCCGACCGTCTTCGCCGACGTCACCGAGGACATGACCATCGCCCAGGAGGAGATCTTCGGCCCTGTCTTGTCGATCCTGCGCTACGAGGACGAGGCGGACGCCCTGCGGATCGCCAACGGCACCGTGTACGGGCTCGCCGGAGCCGTGTGGGCGGGCGACGAGGACGAGGCGGTCGCCTTCGCGCGCCGGCTGGACACCGGACAGGTCGACATCAACGGCGGCCGCTTCAACCCGCGGGCCCCGTTCGGCGGTTACAAGCAGTCCGGCGTCGGCCGCGAGCTGGGTGTGCACGGTCTCACCGAGTACCTCCAGACCAAGTCCCTTCAGTTCTGAGCCCCCGCTACCCCGAGGAGCGTGCCGTGGTCCGCGCCGCCGTCCTGCCCGAAGTGGGCGCCCCGCTGGAGATCACCGACATCGAGCTGCCCGACCCCGGCCCCGGCCAGGTCCGGATCCGGCTCGCCGCGGCGGGGGTGTGCCACTCCGACCTGTCCCTGTCCGACGGCACCATGCGGGTACCGGTGCCCGCGGTGCTGGGCCACGAGGGCGCGGGCACGGTCCTGGCCGTCGGCGAGGGCGTCACCCATGTCTCGCCCGGCACCGACGTCGTCCTCAACTGGGCGCCTGCCTGCGGCAGTTGCCCCGCCTGCGCGCGCGGCGAGGTCTGGCTGTGCGCCAACGCCCTCAACGGCTCCGCCGACGTCTACGCCCGCACCGCGGCCGGCGTCGACCTCCACCCCGGCCTGAACGTCGCCGCGTTCGCCGAGGAGACGGTCGTCCCCGCCCACTGCGTACTGCCCCTGCCGTCCGGCATCCCGCTCACCGACGCGGCCCTCCTCGGCTGCGCGGTCCTCACCGGCTACGGCGCCGTGCACCACTCGGCGCGGGTCCAGGAGGGCGAGACGGTCGCGGTGTTCGGCGTCGGCGGGGTCGGCCTCGCGGCCCTTCAGTCGGCCCGGATCGCGGGCGCGGCGAAGATCGTCGCGGTGGACGTCTCCCCGGAGAAGGAGGAGCTGGCCCGCGCGGCGGGCGCCACCGACTACGTCGTCGCCTCCGCCGGCACCGCCCGCGAGATCCGCGCCCTCACCGGCAAGCAGGGCGTCGACGTCGCCGTCGAGTGCGTGGGCCGCGCGGTCACCATCCGTACGGCGTGGGAGTCCACCCGGCGCGGCGGGCGCACCACGGTCGTCGGCATCGGCGGCAAGGACCAGCAGGTCACCTTCAACGCCCTGGAACTCTTCCACTGGGGCCGCACCCTCTCCGGCTGCGTCTACGGCAACTGCGACCCCGAGCGGGACCTGCCGGTCCTGGCCGGCCACATCCGCGCCGGCCGACTGGACCTCGGCGCCCTCGTCACCGAACACATCGCGCTGGACGGCATCCCGGCGGCGTTCGAGAACATGCTCGCGGGCAAGGGAGGCCGCGCGCTGGTGGTCTTCTAGCACCCGCGCGAACGCGCCCTCCCGCCGCACCCCGGCCTCCCGCGAGGCCGGGGCCACACGCGTGTCCGCACCCCCCGATTCATGCCATGTGCAGGTAAAAACTCCTGCTGCGCGACCTGTTGACGCCCATACCGTCCGGTCAGTACGTTCCCGAAACCCAAGCCGCCGTTGAGCCGCCCCTAGCCACCTCCCGTCCGTCCCCGAGCCGCCCCCGTCCGTCCCCGAGCCGCCTGCCGTCCGTCCCTGAGCCGCCCCCGGTCCGCCCCCGGTCCGTCCCCACCCACGGAGCGTGCCCCATGGAAAACTCCCCGTCCGCACCTTCCGCCCAGCCGCTCACCACCACCCCCGACACCACCCGGGGCCGCCGCGTCGCGACGGCCGCCGCCCTCGCCTCGGCGGTCGAGTGGTACGACTACTTCGTCTTCGGCATCGCCGCCGCCCTGGTCCTCGGCGACCTGTACTTCCCGTCCGGCAGCTCCAGCGCGGGCGTCCTCGCCGCGTTCGCCACCTTCGCCGTCGGCTTCCTCGCCCGCCCGCTCGGCGGCATCGTCGCCGGCCACCTCGGCGACAAACGCGGCCGCAAGCCGATGCTGGTCTTCGCGCTGACCCTGATGGGCCTCGCCACCACCGGAATCGGCCTCCTCCCCACGTACGAGACCATCGGTGTCGCGGCGCCGCTTCTGCTGGTCCTGCTGCGGATCCTCCAGGGACTCGCCGTCGGTGCGCAGTGGGGCGGCGCGATCCTGCTCGCCACCGAGTACGCCCCCGAGGGCAAACGCGGCCTCTACGGCAGCTTCGTCCAGCTCGGGGTGCCCATCGGCGTGATCACCGCCAACACGGTCTTCCTGCTGACCGGTGCCTTCACCTCCGACTCCGGGTTCGAGTCGTGGGGCTGGCGGCTGCCGTTCCTGGTGGGCGTCCTGGTGCTCGGTCTCGCCTGGTACATCCACACCCGGGTCGAGGAGACACCCGCGTTCCGCGAGGCGGAGCGGGCGCTGACCGAACAGGAGAAGGCGGAGCGCAGGTCACCGCTGCGCACGGTCGTCCGGCACCACCTGGGCACGGTGCTGCTGGCCGGCGGCTCCTTCGCCGTGAACACCGCGACGTTCTACATCATCATCACCGGCGTCCTGGACTACACGACCCGCGAACTCGACATGGAACGCGACGCGGTACTCATGGTCTCGCTCTGCGTCAGCCTCACCCAGCTCGTCCTGATCCCCGCCTCCGCCGCGCTCTCCGACCGGATCGGCCGGATCCGGGTCTACGCGATCGGCGCGGCCGGCGTCGGCCTGTGGGCCGTACCGCTGTTCCTGCTCATCGACACCGGGTCCCTGCTCTGGCTCGGCGTCGGCTCCTTCGTGGCCAGCTGCTTCCTCAGCATCATGTACGGGCCCCAGGCCGCGCTGTTCGCCGAGCTGTTCACCCCCGAGATGCGCTACACCGGCGCCTCCCTCGGCTACCAGATCGCGGCCGTCCTCGGCGGTGGCCTCGCGCCCTTCGTCATGGTGCTGCTGCTGGAGGCGACCGGCACGTCCATGGCGGTGTCCGCCTACATCATCGGGCTCGCCGTGATCGCCCTCTTCTCCATCAAGGTCCTCGCCGACCGGGCGCGCTCACGCTGACTCCCGTACGTCCTCGGGTCGTGGTGTCCCCGCCACGACCCGGGACGCGCGCGGCCGGGACCGCGACACCGCCACACCGATCAGGCACAGCACCCCGCCCGCGAGCGTGAGCACCCCCGGCACCTCGCCGAGCAGCAGCCAGGACATCAGCACAACGAGGGCGGGTGCCGCGTACGTCGTCGCGCCCATCCGGCTGGCGGTCGTCCGGGCCAGCGCGTACGCCCACGTCGTGAACGCGAGCGCGGTCGGGAAGAGCCCCAGGTACACCATGTTGAGCGTGGCCGACAGCGGCGCGTCGCCCGCCTCGGTCACCAACTGCGGGCCGAACGGCAGACAGAGCACGGCCCCCGTCAGACATCCGAACGTCGTCACCTGAAGAGCACTCGCCTTCGCCAGCGCCGGCTTCTGCGCCACCACCCCGCCCGCGTACGCGACCGCGGCCAGCAGACACAGCACCACGCCGAGCAGCGACGACCCGCCCCCGCCGGACATCGAGAGCCCCACGGTCACCGCGCCCGCGAACGACACCGCCATGCCGGCCAGCAGCCGCGGCGGCATCGGGTCACCGAGCAGCCGCGCGCCCAGCAGGGCGATGAGGATCGGCCCGATGTTCACGACGAGCGCGGCCGTTCCCGCGTCCACCTCCTGCTCGCCCCAGTTCAGGACGACCATGTAGACGCCGAACCACAGCACCCCGGACATCGCGATGCCCGGCCAGGCGCCCCGCGGCGGCAACCCTTCCCGCCGCACCAGACACAACACCCCAAGAGCCAACGCCCCCGCCAGCAACCGCCCCAACGCCAACGCCCCCGGCGAGTAGGCGTCCCCCGCACTCCGAATGGACACAAAGGCGGAAGCCCACAACACCACGGTCACAGAGGCGGCAACGCCGGCGGACGAGAACTTGGTCATGCCCAGAGCGTAGACACCAAGCACAGCCAACCTCCGGCGGTTTCCGGACACCAACCACGGCCTACCGAAACCCCGGTTGCCTGCGGTTTCCCGCGACGCAGGCGGCTCACCGGGACGCCGGGTGCCCGGTGTTTTTCAGGGGCGCGGGGAACTGCGCGACAAGCCACGGACGACCCGCACCCGCCCCCCAACCGCACAACCCACCCCGTCCACCCCGTCACGCGCCCCCCAGCCGAGCAAACTGCACCTCCAACCCGTCCAGCAACGCGGTTATCCCCACCTCGAACGCCCGCTCATCCACCTTCTCCTGCTGCCCCGCAAGCAAATGCGCCTGCCCAAGCCGCGGAAACTCCGCAAGATCGTACGCACTCGCCTCCCCCACAAACCCCCCGGCGAACGACCCCAACGCGGACCCCATGATGAAGTACCGCATCAACGCCCCGATCGACGTCGCCTGGGCCGGAGGCCACCCCGCATCCACCATCGCCCCGTACGCCGCATCGGCAAGCCGCAGCGCGGCCGGCCGCCGCCCGGGCCCCCGGGCAAGCACCGGCACGATGTTCGGATGGTCCCGCAGGGCCCCGCGATAGGAGACGGCCCAGTCGTGCAGCGCGGCCCGCCAGCCCCGCCCGTCCTCGAACATCGACAGATCGACCTGCGCGCTCACCGAGTCCGCGACCGCCTCAAGGATCTCGTCCTTGGTGCGGAAGTGGTTGTAGAGCGAGGGCCCGCTCACCCCCAGCTCCGCGGCGAGCCGCCGCGTGGACACGGCGGCGAGCCCCTCCGCGTCCACGAGTTCCCGCGCCGCGGCGACGATCCGGTCGGTGCTGAGCAGGGGCTTGCGCGGTCGGGCCATGGCGCACATAGTAGGGCTGCGGCAGTAAACTAGCAGTGCTAATTAAAGGCGCCGCCGACCGTGGGGTGAGACGCGTGAACCTGGAACTCGGCGAGGAACAGGCCGCCGTACGGCAGCTCGCCCGCGACTTCGTGGAGCGCGAGATCGCCCCGCACGCCACCGAGTGGGACCGCGCGGAGGAGGTGGACCGCGGGATCGTCAAGAAGCTCGGCGAGGTCGGCTTCCTCGGCCTCACCGTCGACGAGGAGTACGGCGGCTCCGGCGGCGACCACCTCGCGTACTGCCTGGTCACCGAGGAGCTGGGCCGCGGCGACTCGGCGGTGCGCGGCATCGTCTCCGTCTCCATGGGGCTGGTCGCCAAGACCGTCGCGGCCTGGGGCGACGAGGAACAGAAGCGGCGCTGGCTGCCCGGCCTGACCGCCGGCGAACTGGTCGGCTGCTTCGGTCTCACCGAACCCGGCACCGGCTCCGACGCCGGCAACCTCACCACCCGCGCGGTCCGCGACGGCGACTCCTACGTCGTCAACGGCACCAAGATGTTCATCACCAACGGCACCTGGGCCGACGTCGTCCTGCTCTTCGCCCGCTCCACGGACGCCCCCGGCCACCACGGCGTCTCCGCCTTCCTCGTACCGGCGGACACCCCCGGCCTCACCCGCCGCACCATCCACGGCAAGCTCGGCCTGCGCGGCCAGCCCACCGCCGAACTGGTCCTGGAGGACGTCCGCGTCCCCGCCTCCGCGATGCTCGGCCCCGAGGGCAAGGGCTTCTCGGTCGCCATGTCGGCGCTCGCCAAGGGCCGGATGTCGGTCGCGGCGGGCTGCGTCGGCATCGCACAGGCGGCTCTGGACGCGGCCGTGCGCTACGCGGGCGAACGTGAGCAGTTCGGCCGGTCCATCGCCCACCATCAGCTGGTGCAGGAGCTGATCAGCGACATCGCCGTGGACGTGGACGCGGCCCGGCTGCTGACCTGGCGGGTCGCCGACCTGATCGACCGCGGTCGGCCGTTCGCCGTGGAGTCGTCCAAGGCCAAGCTCTTCGCCTCCGAGGCCGCCGTGCGTGCCGCCAACAACGCCCTCCAGGTCTTCGGCGGCTACGGCTACATCGACGAGTACCCGGCGGGCAAACTCCTGCGCGACGCCCGCGTGATGACCCTCTACGAGGGCACGAGCCAGATCCAGAAACTCCTCATCGGCCGTGCGCTGACGGGGGTCTCGGCGTTCTGAGTACGTGCCCGGTACGTTCCGGGCCGGCTTCTGAGTACGGCGGCGGATGTGGCGGGTGCCACGTTCGCCGACCCTGGTCCCCATGAGTGACACACCCGTCAAGCAGCAGACGACGGCCGCCTATCACGGACAGGCCGTCTTGTCCTTCGCCCTTGCCCTCGGCGCCACCGCCGTCGGCATCTTCCAGCTGGACGCGGACCCGTGGGTGCGCGGCTTCCTGGCCATCGCCGTCCTCTATCTCGTCACGTCCGCCTTCACCCTCGCCAAGGTCGTCCGCGACCGGCAGGAGGCCGGGCAGATCGTCAGCCGCGTCGACCAGGCCCGGCTGGAGAAGCTGCTCGCCGAGCACGACCCCTTCGACAAGCTCTGAGCAGGTCGCCGCAGCCGCTCACTAAGCGCTCGCTCACCTTCGGCTGTATGGTGGTGCTTCTGTCGGCGAGAGGGGCGAGCGAGCGATGAGTACGGCGGAGGAGACGGTCGGCGGCGAGAACGGGCCGTGGGCCGAGGTCACCCCTGACGCGGCACGGCGACTGCTGATCGCCGCGGTGGAGGCCTTCGCCGAGCGCGGCTATCACGCCACGACCACCCGCGACATCGCCGGCCGCGCCGGGATGAGCCCGGCGGCGCTCTACATCCACTACAAGACCAAGGAAGAGCTGCTCCACCGGATCAGCCGCATCGGACACGAGCGGGCGCTGCACATCCTGCGGACCGCGGCCCGGCGCGAGGGCACCGCGAGCGAGCGGCTGGCCGACGCCGTCAGCTCCTTCGTCGGCTGGCACGCGGGCGGCCGTACCACCGCACGCGTGGTGCAGTACGAGCTGGACTCGCTCGGCCCCGACGCGCGCGCCGAGATCGTGGCGCTGCGCCGGCAGTGCGACGCCGAGGTCCGCGGGATCATCGAGGACGGCATCGCGGCGGGCGAGTTCGACGTGCTCGACGTGCGGGGCACCACCCTCGCCGTGCTCTCGCTCTGCATCGACGTGGCCCGCTGGTTCTCCACCCGCGGCCCGTGGACGCCCGACGAGGTCGGCGCGCTCTACGCCGACCTCGTACTGCGGATGGTGGGCGCGGCCAAGCAGGCACCCGCGCCGGTCGATCAGACGTAGTAGCGGGACACCGACTCCGCGACGCAGACCGGCTTCTCGCCGCCCTCGCGCTCGACCGTGAAGGCGACCGTGACCTGGACGCCGCCCGTCACCTCGTCCACCGCCGAGATCGTCGCGGTGGCGCGCAGCCGGGAGCCGACCGGGACCGGGGCGGGGAAACGGACCTTGTTGGTCCCGTAGTTGACGCCCATCCTCACGCCCTCGACGGTCAGCAGCTGCGGGCCGAACAGCGGCAGCAGCGAGAGCGTCAGATAGCCGTGCGCGATGGTCGTGCCGAACGGCCCGGCCGCGGCCTTCTCCGGGTCGACATGGATCCACTGGTGGTCGCCGGTCGCCTCGGCGAACAGATCGATCCGCTTCTGGTCGACCTCCAGCCAGTCCGTGTACCCCAGCTGCTCGCCCACCGCAGCCTTCAGTTCGTCGACGGACGTGAAGATCCTCGGCTCTGCCATGTCCCGGCCTCTCCCTCGATTGCCTAAGCAACTGCTTAGCATGGTCGCGTCCGGCATCGCTGTCAACGCCGACGGGCGCCGTCCGATGGGTAGGGTTGGCGGGGTGCCCCAGATTCCAGAGACGATCCACGAACTCACCGTCGGCCAGCTGTCGGCGCGCAGTGGCGCGGCCGTGTCGGCCCTGCACTTCTACGAGTCCAAGGGCCTGATCAGCAGCAGGCGCACCGCGGGCAACCAGCGGCGCTACACCAGGGACGCGCTGCGCCGGGTGGCGTTCGTACGGGCCGCGCAGCGGGTCGGCATCCCGCTCGCCACGATTCGCGAGGCGCTGGCCGAGCTGCCGGAGGAGCGGACACCCACGCGGGAGGACTGGGCGCGGCTGTCGGAGGCATGGCGGTCGGAGCTGTCCGAGCGGATCACTCAGCTGAACCGGCTGCGGGACCATCTGACCGACTGCATCGGGTGCGGGTGTCTGTCGCTGGAGTCGTGTGTGCTGTCGAACCCCGACGACGCGTTCGGCCAACGGCGGGCCGGATCTCGGTTGTTTGTGGAGCGTTAGCCCGCGGCGCGGGTCAGATGTCGGGTGCGGGTTCGTCGTGGCTGGTCGCGCCGTTCCCCGCGCCCCTGACCGCCTCTCTGACCAACTCGGCGTTGGAACGGGCGCGTTGGCCGTTGGGGAGGTAGAGCGTGTCCTCCAGGCCCATACGGGTCGGCAGGCCCAGTTTCAGTGCCAGTCGGAGGATTGGCCAGGCTCCCTCGTCCTCGCCGTGGAGGAGGACCGGGCGGCCGTGGTCGGTGCCGATCTCGGACAGCAGGGCGTGGGCCGTCTCCTCGTGCGGGTCCGTCACCTCGGCCAGGACCCTCAACACCCTTGTGCGCAGCGGTGATCGAGCGAAGCGGGCGGCGCCGTCCGTACCGGACCACACACCCGCCTCGACACCAACGCCCCGCTCGATCAGCAGGGCGGCGATCTCCTCGGCACCCGGCTCGTGCCAGTTGACGGACGCGTGGTCCGGAAGAACCGTCCAGGCCCGCACCCGCTCCAGCCGCGCACCCGGATCGGGCTCGGCCCAGGCCCCCGTGGTCACCCCGACGGAGACCGACACCCGTGCCCGGATCGCCTCCAGCACAGGCCCCACCACCCGAGGCGACAGAGAATCCCGCCCACAAGGCGTTTTGGGATGAACATGGACATCGGTGGCCCCGGCGCCCACAGCCGACGCGGCAGATTCAGCCAACCCGTCAGGCGTCAACGGAATCATCGTTCCATCGGCACCCGTACGAGCCCCGTTAAGACATACCTGCACACTGCACCCCGGGTTCAGCACCGCCGCCAGGGGCGCGGCTCACGCGGACAGAAGTATCCGCACCCGGCGGGCGGAAGCCAACGCCTCCGGCGTAAGCACAGGTCGCGGCACCAGAATCCCGCACACCGTGCAGACGGGCCCCGAGGACGGTTCGTGATCCAGCTCGTACTGCCAGACCAGCCGCTCCCCGTCGCAGACGGGACACTGCGCCCCCGGCTCCCGCTGCAACGCGGCGATCAGCCGCCGCAGCACCTCGGCGAGCGGTTCGTCGGGATGCACCCGAGGGTCGTCGCACCACGCGACCCCGAATCCGCCCCAGGTCAGCCGGTGCCAGTCGTCCACGCTGCCCGGCCGGCGCAGCCCGTCGTGCTTCTCCTTCTTGCGGCGCTCGGCGAAGTCGACCTCGTAGGCCAGCCACACCGCCCGCGCCTCCTCCAGCTCCTCCAGTGCGGCCACGAGCCGCGCCGGGTCGGGAGAGCGGTCCTCGGGGTCGAACCCTGCCCGGGAGCAGAGGTGGTCCCAGGTCGCCCTGTGCCCGTAGGGGGCGAACCGCTCTAGGCACTTGCGCAGTGAGTAGCGTCGTAGTGCCAGGTCACACCGGGGGTCGCGCACCTGTCTTGCCAGACTCCGGAAACCGGCCATCGCCCTGCACCTCCGTCACATCTGTACCTGTACTTCGGTCATTGCGGCGTTGTCGAACGGACCTTGCCGAATAGACGTATCGACCAGCGATTCGGCTCCCTTCCGGTTGCCATGGATTTCCGGTGCCCCGCGAAACGGCGGTCAGGCACCGCAAAAAGTGACGCATGTTCATCTTCCAACGCGGGGATAACCGCCGGTAACGTCGGCCCACCCCCTGTCCGGAGGAGCTGCCATGTCAAGGCGCACCCCACGCACCGCCCTCGACAGACTGAGAACTCCCGGCCGTCTCGTCGGGTTCCTGAAGACCACCTCTGTATGTGTGCTGATTGCCGGGCTTTTGACTCCGCTTTCCCAAGCCGCGACGGCCGCCACCCCCACGGCGGCCGACGCGGCGGCCGCCGCCGACCACTGCGGCAACCAGTGCTCGGACATCCTGCCGCCCGGCCAGAACGGCAACGCCACCCTCGCCCAGGTCCTCCTCAACCAGGCCTTCGGCGTCCAGCCCGAGAACGCCCAGAACCAGCTCGGGCCGTACGCGAACCTCGCCAAGGGCCATCAGACGCTGACCGACTCCACGATCAACACCTTCTTCAACGACGCCTCCTTCGGTGTCCCCGCCGACCAGGTCGCCTCGACCCTCCAGCCGGCCGGCCGCACCGACGTCACGATCGTCCGCGACAAGAAGACGGGTGTGCCGCACATCACCGGCACCACCCGCTACGGCACCGAGTTCGGCGCCGGGTACGCGGCGGCCCAGGACCGGCTCTGGCTGATGGACGTCTTCCGGCACGTGGGCCGCGGCCAGCTCACCAACTTCGCCGGCGGCGCACTGTCCAACCAGGACCTGGAGCAGTCGTTCTGGCGCAACGCCCCCTACACCGAGGCCGACCTCCAGGCCCAGATCGACCGTACGGTCGCCACCAACGGCGAACGCGGACAGCTGGCCCTCGCCGACGCCAACGCGTACGTCGCCGGCATCAACGCCTACATCGCGGCCTCCGACAGCGGCCGCTACTTCCCCGGCGAGTACGTCCTCACCGGCCACAAGGACTCGATCACCAACGCCGGCACGATCGCGCCCTTCAAGCTCACCGACCTGGTCGCCCTGGCCTCCGTGATCGGCGCCCTGTTCGGCTCCGGCGGCGGCGGTGAGGTCAACAACGCGCTGTCGCTGCTCGCCGCCCAGGAGCAGTACGGGGTGGAGAAGGGCACCGAGGTCTGGGAGTCGTTCCGCGAGCGCAACGACCCCGAGGCCGTCCTCACCGTCCACGACGGCAGCTTCCCGTACGCCACCAAGCCCACGACCCCGGCCGGCGCCGCGCTGCCCGACCCGGGCTCTGTGACGCGCGAACCGCTGGTGTACGACCGCACGGGCAGCGCGGCCACCCCCGCCGCGTCCAAGTCGTCGGCGTCCGTCCTGGACAGTGCCGCCAGCTCCGCCAAGCGCGGTATGTCCAACGCCCTCGTCGTCAGCGGCGAACACACCGCGAGCGGCAACCCGGTCGCCGTCTTCGGACCGCAGACCGGCTACTTCGCCCCGCAGCTGCTGATGCTCCAGGAGCTCCAGGGGCCCGGCATCAGCGCCCGCGGCGCCTCCTTCGCGGGCCTCGGCATGTACGTCGAGCTGGGCCGCGGCCAGGACTACGCCTGGTCGGCGACCACCTCCGGCCAGGACATCATCGACACCTACGCCGTCGAGCTGTGCCAGGACGACCACCACTACCTCTACCGCGGCGTCTGCACGCCGATGGAGAAGATCGAGCAGAAGAACGCCTGGAAGCCGACCGTCGCCGACGGCACCGCGGAGGGCTCGTACACGATGCGGGTCTGGCGGACGAAGTACGGTCCCGTCGAGTACCGCGCCACCGTCGGCGGCAAGAAGGTCGCCTACACCACCCTGCGCTCGTCCTATCAGCACGAGGCCGACTCGATCATCGGCTTCCAGATGCTGAACGACCCGGACTACGTCAAGAGCCCGCAGACCTTCCAGCAGGCGACGCAGCACATCAACTACACCTTCAACTGGTTCTACGCCGACTCCGAGCACACCGCGTACTACAACAGCGGCAACAACCCGGTCCGTGCGGCGGGCGTCGACGCCGAGTTCCCGGCGTGGGCGCGCCCGGCCTACGAATGGCGCGGCTGGGACCCGGCGACCAACACCGCCGACTACACGCCGGCGTCCGCACACCCCAACTCCATCGACCAGGACTACTACATCTCCTGGAACAACAAACAGGCCAAGGACTACACCGCCGCACCCTGGGGCAACGGCTCGGTGCACCGCGGCAACCTGCTCGACGACCGGGTGAAGAAGCTCGTCGAACAGGGCGGGGTGACCCGCTCCGCGCTGGTGAAGGCGATGGCCGACGCGGCCCTCGCGGATCTGCGCGCCGAGGACGTGCTGCCCGACCTGCTGAAGGTCGTCACCAGCTCACCCGTCACCGACACCGCGGCGGCCGCGGCGGTGAGCAAGCTCCAGGCCTGGCTGACGGCGGGCGGCAAACGCACCGAGACCACGGCCGGCTCGAAGACCTACGCGAACGCGGAGGCGATCCGCATCCTGGACGCCTGGTGGCCGCTGCTGGTGAAGGCCGAGTTCGAACCGGGCCTCGGCAGTGAGCTGTTCACCGCGATCACGGCCAACCTGCCCGTCGACGAGTCCCCGTCCGCCGCCCACGGCCCGACCGGCGCACACGCCGGAAGCGCCTTCCAGTACGGCTGGTGGAGCTATGTGGACAAGGACATCCGCGCGGTGCTCGGCGAGAACGTGCAGGGGCCGCTGGGCGACGAGTACTGCGGCGGCGGCAGTCTCTCCGCCTGCCGGACCGTGCTCATCAACTCCCTGAAGGAGGCGGCCGGCAAGACGGCGGCCCAGGTCTACCCGGGCGACACCCTGTGCGCGGCCGGCGACCAGTGGTGTGCCGACTCGCTCAACCAGCGCCCGCTGGGCGGCATCAAGCACCCCAACATCAGCTGGCAGAACCGGCCGACCTACCAGCAGGTCGTGGAGTTCACCTCGCACCGGTAGCCGGTGACCGGTGACCGGTGGGTGCCGGCGGCGGGTCAGGTGATCCGGCCCGCCGCCAGCACCAGCCGGGCCAGCTCGGGGTGCAGGATGTCGCTGTGCGCCCCGGACGGGGCCCCGCCGCGCCGGACCACCGCGGCCGCGTCGACGTTGACGCAACCCGCCCTGGGCGCCGGCTTGTTCAGCGCCTCGGCGAGCCGCAGCGCGCGCGTGCCCGGCACCCCCCGGATGCCGCCGTACCCCAGCGCGCCCCATCGCTCCCGCAGCGCGCTCCCCACGTCCGGCGCGGCGATCCCCCGGTCGTCGCCCGCCATGCGCGAGGCCAGCGGATAGAACGTGGCGAGGGCGCCGTCGTGCCGCGAGTGGGCGCACACCAGCGGCCCGTCGATCCGGTTCTGCTGCCCGTGCAGCATCCCGCTCTCTTGGGTGGCGTGCGGCAGCCTGGCCGCGAACGCGTAGTGGGAGAAGGCCCCTTGGAGCAGCGTCACGGACTTCACCGTACGCACACCCTCCGGCAGCCCGCGCAGCGCGAACGACACCAGCCGCGCGCCGAAGCTGTGTCCGACCAGATGCACCCGCAGCTCGGAGCGCGTCCCGGCGAGCTGCCCCAGGACCGTCCCGAGCCCCCGCTCGCCGACCGTCCCGGCCCGCCGCTTCATCGCGTAGTACGTCGCCTGCCGCAGCAACTCCTGCGCGCCCTCCCAGGGGTTGGGCAGCGACAGCGCCGGATGCCGGCCGGCCGACAGCGCGCGGGCGAACTCCTCGCACACGGCCGGCACCGGGTCCGAGAACATCCGCGGCTCGTCCTGCGGCACACCCTCCGCGACCGTGTCCGCCGCGAACAGCGCCTGCGGGCCCGGCGCGACCACCTCCACCAGGAGCCGCACCAGCCGCCCGAACTCCGCCAACTCGGCGTCCTCGCGCGGCTGCTGGTCCAGCAGCCGCGCGAGCTGGTCGACGACGGTCGCCCGGCCCGGGAAGGCGCCGAGGAGCGCGTGCCGGGTGTCCTTGTCCAGCGCCGGCCCCCGTGCCTCCGTCGCCGCCACCGTCCGCGGGAAGTCCGGGATCGCCTCGTCCGCGAACCGCATCGACGGCCAGAGGACACCCACGTACCCGAGCCGGGCCCGCGGCGCCAGGCCCGGCATCGGCGCGAAGAAGGCGCTGTACAGGCGGTTCGCCATCGGGCGGTCGTTGTTCCAGCCGTGCGCGAAGACCACCAGATCGCGGATGCCGTGCTCGGCGACGCCGGACAGCAGCCGGTCGCGCTGCCGCCCCCGCACATCGCCGTCCGCGTCGAACGTCAGCTCCCAGTAGGGCGACACACTCATTGCCGGATTAGCCATGACAGGCCCTCTCGTCCCCCGCGGCAGTGCGATGCGGTCGCATCGTCCTGCTAACGGGCGGGCTTGGCCATACGTCATGGCCCGCCCGGCTCACCGGTAGAGCAGGTACTTCTCCCGCGTCCGCCGGAACACCGCCAGCTCCTGCTGCCAGCCGGCCACCACCTCGTCCGGGCCGGCCCCGGCGTCGATCATCGTGCGCACCAGCGTGGACCCGGTGAGCCTGTCGATCCAGTTGTCGGAGCGCCACGCGAACCCGCTCCAGCTCCGCCGCGCCGTGACGAGCAGCGCGATCCCGGTACGGACGGGGTCGTACGCGGCCCGGTCGTGCACATGGAGCTGCACCCCGCCGACCGTCTTCCCCTGGAACTTCGAGAAGGTGGGCGCGAAGTACGCCTCCCTGAAGTGCACACCGGGCAGGTCGAGTTCGCCCGCAGCGGCGGCCCAGCGCCCGTCGACACCCTCCGCGCCGAGCAGTTCGAAGGGGCGGGTGGTGCCGCGCCCCTCGGAGAGGTTGGTGCCCTCGAAGAGACAGGTCCCCGAGTAGACCAGCGCCGTCTCGGGCGTCGGCATGTTCGGGCTCGGCGGCACCCAGGGCAGCCCGGAGACGTCGTAGAAGTCCGAGCGCCGCCAACCGGACATCCGCACCGTCTCCAGCGGTACGGGCGCGGTCAGGAACTCCGAGTTGAACAGCCGGGCCAGCTCCGCGACGGTCATGCCGTGCGCCTGCGAGATCGGCTCCCGGCCCACGAAGGTCGCGAACTCCCTGTGCAGTACGGGGCCCTGCGCGCGCCGGCCGGTCACCGGGTTCGGCCGGTCCAGCACGACGAAGCGCTTCCCGGCGAGCCGCGCCGCCGCCATGCAGTCGTACAGCGTCCAGATGTAGGTGTAGAAGCGGGCGCCCACGTCCTGGATGTCGAAGACGACGGTGTCGACGCCGGACGCGGTGAAGACGTCGGCCAGTGGCTGTCCGCTCTTCTGGTAGGTGTCGTAGACCGGGAGGCCGGTCGCCGGGTCGTCGTAGCGGCCCTCGGAGCCGCCGGCCTGCGCGGTGCCGCGGAAGCCGTGCTCCGGGCCGAAGACGGCCGTCAGGTCCACTCGGTCGTCGGCGTGCATGACGTCGACGATGTGCCGGACGTCGCGGGTGACACCGGTCGGATTGGTGACGATGCCGACGCGCTGGTTCTCCAGGAGGGCGTAGCCGCTGTCGGCGAGCCGCTCGAAACCGGTGCGCAGCCGGGAGCGGCCCGGTGTGGCGGCGGCCGTGGTCGCGGGCAGGGCGAGGGCCGCGGTGGCCGTGGCGAGGACGGTGCGTCTGGTGGGGGACATGCGGGCAAGGTAGGGGCTCGCACGGCCCCTGGGGAGGGTGCGTGCCGAGGACGACCCCTTCCGGGCGAGCCCGCAGGGGCGGGTGGCGGGGGTCCGTACCGGCGTCCGCGGTGGCCGGTCGGGCAGGCCGGGTGCCCGACCGGGCACTGTTGGTCCGCCCGCGTGTGGTCGACGATGGACCTTCGGAAGGCTGTCCGGTCGAGGGCGGCCTTACCGGCAGACCCCACGTGACCGACCTCGGCGCCGGGCGTCCGGGTGCGGTGCCGGGTGCGGTGACCGGCTGCGACGCCTCCGCCGGCCGGCGTGGTCGCCGACCGGCCCCGGCCCGGGGCCCGGCGCGGTGGTCGGGCGTGACCGGTCGGGCAGCCCCCGGTGCCCCACCGTGCTCTTCCAACGCACATACCGACTGGTTAGTCTGGACTCTTGCCGGGGGTGCTGTGTCCGTGTGCCGTGTCGAAGGAGACCGATGGTGGAAGCCGTGCAGGATGCCGGAGTCGTGGTGACCGGAGCGGGGGGCGGGATCGGGGCCGCGCTCGCCCGCCGGTTCGCCGCCGAGGGGGCCAGGGTCGTGGTCAACGACCTGGACGCCGGGAAGGCCGAGGCGGTCGCCGCCGAGATCGGCGGGACCGCGGTGCCCGGCGACGCCGCCACGATCGTCGACGCGGCCCGGGACGCCCTCGGCGGCACCGTCGACGTCTACTGCGCCAACGCCGGACTCGGCTCCGCCGGTACGGAGGCCGCGGACGAGCAGGTCTGGGAGCAGGCCTGGGACGTCAACGTGATGGCCCACGTCCGGGCCGCCCGCGCCCTGCTGCCGGACTGGCTGGAGCGCGGCAGCGGCCGCTTCGTGTCGACCGTCTCCGCCGCCGGACTGCTCACCATGATCGGCGCTGCCCCCTACAGCGTCACCAAGCACGGCGCCTACGCCTTCGCCGAGTGGCTCTCCCTCACGTACCGCCACCGCGGCCTGAAGGTGCACGCGATCTGTCCGCAGGGCGTGCGCACCGACATGCTCGCCGCCACCGGCAGCGCGGGCGACCTGGTGCTCAAGCCCACCGCGATCGAACCCGCCGAGGTGGCGGACGCCCTGTTCAAGGGCATCGAGGAGGACCGCTTCCTGATCCTGCCGCACCCCGAGGTCGGTGAGTACTACCAGGTCAGGGCGGCCGAGCCGGACCGCTGGCTGAGCGGCATGAACCACCTCCAGCAGAAGTGGGAGGCCGAGCGGTGACCGGCGTCCGCTACACGGACCGACCCTGGCTGGCACTCCTCGACGACCACCAGCGCGCCCCCATCAGCCCCGCCGACTCGCTGGTGCACGCGCTGCGCCGGGCCGCCGCCGAGGCCCCTGAGCGCACCTTCCTCGCCTACTTCGACGGCCGGCTCGGCTACCGCGAGGTCGACGAGCTGTCCGACTCCGTCGCCGGGCACCTCGCCGCGCGCGGCCTGGAGCGCGGCGACCGGGTGGCCGTCCTGCTCCAGAACTCCCCGCACTTCGTGCTCGCCGTGCTCGGCGCCTGGAAGGCGGGCGCGACGGTGGTGCCGGTCAACCCGATGTACAGGTCGGGCGAGGTCGGACACGTCCTGCGGGACGCCGAGGTGGCCGCGCTGATCTGCTCCGACCGGGCCTGGGAGACGTATCTGGCCGACACGGCGGCCGACTCACCCGTACGGATCGTGCTCACCGCCTGCGAACTGGACTTCCAGACCCGCGGCGACACCCGTGTGCTGGCCTTCGAGCGCCTGCCGCAGGCGGACGACGCCGAGGACCTCACGGCCGTGGCCCGCGGCGGTTTCGCCCCGCCCGAGGGACGCGACCCGGCACCGGCCGACATCGCCCTGATCTGCTACACCTCGGGCACCAGCGGCACCCCCAAGGGCGCCACCAACACCCACGGCAACATCATGTACGGCGCCGAACGGCAGCGCGCCGGACTGCGGCTGCCCGAGGCCCCCGTCTACTTCGCGCTCGCGCCGCTCTTCCACATCACCGGCCTGACCTGCGAACTCGGCGCCTGTCTCAACAGCGCGGGCACCCTCGCGATGACGTACCGCTTCGAGGCGGGCGCCGTCCTGGACGCGTTCGCCGAGCACCGCCCGCACTACACGGTGGGCCCGTCGACGGCCTACATGGCGCTGGCCGCGCACCCCGCCGTCACCCGGGACCACTTCGCGTCCTTCCTCAACGTCTCCTCGGGCGGCGCCCCGCTGCCGCCCGCGCTGGTCGAGAAGTTCCGCACGGGCTTCGGCCCCTACGTCCGCAACGGCTACGGCCTCACCGAGACCTCCGGCGCCGTCGCCGCCGTCCCGCCCGGCCGCGAGGCCCCGGTCGACCCGGCCTCCGGCGCCCTCGCCGTCGGCACCCCGGGCGCCGAGACGGTCGTCCGGATCCTGGACGAGCAGGGCGCCGAGGTGCCGTTCGGCGAACAGGGCGAGATCGTCGTCCGGGGGCCGCAGGTCGTGCCCGGCTACTGGCGGCGCGCCGAGGCCACCGCGCAGACCTTCCCCGACGGGGAACTGCGCACCGGCGACATCGGCTTCATGGACCCCGAGGGCTGGCTCTACGTCGTCGACCGCAAGAAGGACATGATCAACGCCTCCGGCTTCAAGGTGTGGCCGCGCGAGGTGGAGGACGTGCTGTACACCCACCCGGCGGTCCGCGAGGTCGCCGTCGTCGGGGTGCCGGACGGCTACCGCGGCGAGACCGTCAAGGCCTACATCAGCCTGCGTCCGGGCGCCGACGCGGACCCGGCCGAGCTCACCGCGTACTGCAAGGAGAGACTGGCCGCCTACAAGTACCCGAGGGAAGTCGAGATCCTGCCCGACTTGCCGAAGACGACTAGTGGGAAGATCCTCCGTCGGGAGTTGCGTTTGCGTTCCCGAGAAAGTCAGTAGGACATCACCGGAAGGCGGGTGGCGGCAGTGCCCAGGACGACCGACGGAGACGGGGCCCCCGTCCCGCAGCGGCTGCTGGCCGCCGCCACCCGGCTCTTCGCCGAGCAGGGCTACGACCGGACCTCCGTACAGGAGATCGTCGAGGCCGCGGGCGTCACCAAGGGGGCGCTCTACCACTACTTCGGTTCCAAGGACGACCTCCTCCAGGAGGTGTACGCGCGTGTGCTGCGGGTCCAGCAGGACCGTCTCGACGCCTTCGCCGACGCGGACGAGCCGGTGGAGAAGCGGGTCCGGGACGCGGCGGCGGACGTGGTGGTCACCACCATCGAGAACCTCGACGACGCGATGATCTTCTTCCGCTCGATGCACCAGCTGAGCCCGGAGAAGAACAAGCAGGTGCGCGCCGAGCGCCGCCGCTACCACGAGAGGTTCCGCGCGCTCATCGAGGAGGGCCAGCGCGAGGGCGTCTTCTCGAAGGCGACCCCGGCCGACCTGGTCGTGGACTACCACTTCGGCTCGGTCCACCACCTGTCGACCTGGTACCGCCCGGACGGACCACTCACCCCGCAGCAGGTCGCCGACCACCTCGCCGACCTGCTGCTGCGCGCCCTGCGCCCGTAGCCTGCGCGCGTACCCCTACAGGTACTTCTTCAGCTCCCGCCGTGCGAGCGAGCGCTGGTGCACCTCGTCCGGACCGTCCGCGATCATCAGCGTGCGCGCCGCCGCGTACAGCTCCGCCAGCGGGAAGTCCTGGCTCACACCGCCCGCCCCGTGCAGCTGGATCGCCCGGTCGAGGATGTCGACGACCGCGCGAGGCGTGGCGATCTTGATGGCCTGGATCTCGGCGTGCGCGCCCTTGTTGCCGACGGTGTCCATCAGCCAGGCCGTCTTCAGCACCAGCAGCCGCAGCTGCTCCACGGTGACCCGCGCGTCCGCGATCCAGTTGTGGACCACACCCTGCTGCCCGAGCGCCTTGCCGAACGCGGTACGCGACACCGCCCGCCGGCACATCAGCTCGATGGCCCGCTCCGCCATCCCGATCAGCCGCATGCAGTGGTGGATCCGGCCGGGGCCGAGCCGGGCCTGCGCGATGGCGAAGCCGCCGCCCTCCTCACCGATCAGGTTCGCGACCGGCACACGCGCGTGGTCGAAGATCACCTCGGCGTGGCCGCCGTGCGAGTGGTCCTCGTAGCCGAAGACCTTCATGGCGCGGTGCACGGTGACGCCCGGGGTGTCGCGCGGGACCAGCACCATGGACTGCTGACGGCGGATGTCTGGCCCGTCCGGGTCGGTCTTGCCCATCACGATGAAGATCGCGCAGTCCGGGTTCATCGCCCCGGAGATGTACCACTTGCGGCCCGTGATGACGTACTCGTCGCCCTCGCGCCGGATGTGGGTCGTGATGTTGGTGGCGTCCGAGGAGGCCACCTCCGGCTCGGTCATCGCGAACGCCGAGCGGATCTCACCGGCAAGGAGCGGCTCCAGCCACTGCTTCTTCTGCGCCTCGTCGCCGAACTGCGCCAGCACCTCCATGTTCCCGGTGTCCGGCGCGGCGCAGTTGGTCGCGGGCGGCGCGAGATGCGGGGAGCGGCCGGTGATCTCGGCCAGCGGGGCGTACTGGAGGTTGGTGAGGCCGGCGCCGTACTCGGCGTCCGGCAGGAAGAGGTTCCACAGGCCCTGCCTGCGCGCCTCGGCCTTCAGCTCCTCCACGATCCGCGGGGTGTCCCACGGCGAGGCGAGCAGCGCCCGCTGCTCCTCGGCCACCTCCTCGGCCGGGTAGACGTACTCGTCCATGAAGGCGAGCAGCTTGGCGCGCAGTTCCTCGGTGCGTGCGTCGAACGCGAAGTCCATGGCCGTCAGCCTTCCTGAAGAGTGGTCAGACCGTGCTGGATGAAGACGGGAACCAGGTCCCCGATGCGGTCGAAACCGCGCCCGACCGTCTGGCCCAGCGTGTAGCGGTAGTGGATGCCCTCCAGGATCACGGCGAGCTTGAACCAGGCGAACGCCGTGTACCAGGAGACCGCGGAGACATCGCGTCCCGAGCGCGCGGCATACCGCTCGATCAGCTCCGCGGGCGCGGGATGCCCGGCCGCCATGGCCGTGGTGGAGACGGGAGACTCGGGCATGCCCAGCGGCAGGCTGTACATCACCAGCAGGCCCAGGTCGGTCAGCGGATCGCCGAGTGTGGACATCTCCCAGTCGAGGATCGCCGTGATCCGGTCGTTCTCGCCGAGCAGGACGTTGTCCAGCCGGTAGTCGCCGTGCACGACCGTCGGGGCGGGGGAGTGGGGCAGCGCGCGCCCGAGGGCCGCGTGCAGCTCGTCGATGCCGGCCAGCTCGCGGTTGCGCGAGGCGTCCAGCTGCTTGCCCCAGCGCCGCAGCTGGCGGTCGAGGAACCCCTCGGGGCGCCCGAAGTCGCCGAGCCCCACGGCCTCGGGGTCCACCGCGTGCAGGTCCACGAGGGTGTCCACCAGCGCCAGTACGGCGTCCCGGGTGCGCTCGGGGCCCAGCGGGGCGAGCTGCTCGGCGGTGCGGTACGGGGTGCCGGGCACGAACTCCATGACGTAGAACGGCGCTCCGAGCACGTCCTCGTCCTCGCACAGCAGGACCGGCTCCGGCACCGGGACGTTCGTCGGGTGCAGTGCGCTGATCACCCGGTGCTCGCGCTTCATGTCGTGCGCGGTCGCGAGGACGTGGCCGAGCGGGGGCCGTCTGACGACCCACCGGGAGGTGCCGTCCGTGACCGCGTAGGTGAGGTTCGAGCGTCCGCCCTCGATCAGCCGGCCGGTCAGCGGGCCCTGCACCAGACCGGGTCGCTCACGGTCGAGCAGGTCGCGCAGCCTGGCGGGGTCGAGACCGGGCGGGTGGTCGGAAGCCATCGTCGCTCCTACGGACGCGTGAACGGGACTCCACACATGATGCCGACCGGTCGGTATGTCGTCCAGACGGCTGCGGGGAACGTGATCGGGCCCACCCTAGGCCGACGGCTCCCCGTGCCGGAGCGCGGGGAGCCGTCGAGAGGCGAATTCCGGCCGGATCGTGGCCGGTCGGTGGGGCCGGTCAGCGTGTCCGGTCCGTCGGTCCGGTCAGTGGTCGTCCCAGTGGCCGTCGTGCGCGGCGTGCCGGTGGCCGTCGTGCACGTAGTCGACGTGGTCGCCGTGCAGCACGGACTGGTGGCCGCAGTTCTCGCCGTGCCGGTGCTCGTGGCCCTCGTGGGCGGTGTGCCCGGCGGCCTCGCACTCGTCCCAGTGGCCGGAGTGCTCGCGGTGCAGATGACCGTCGTGCGCGTAGTCCACGTGGTCCTCGTGCGGGACGGCGGTGTGACCGCAGTCCGGGCCGTGGATGTGCGAGTGGGAGGGGTGTTCCAGGTGCGTGGTGGTCATGGTGCTCACCTTGGGGTGGGGGAATGGCGACGGACACGTTGCCATACGAAACCGAGCATATGGGGGCATCTCGGTGGCGTGCCCTCCGAGTACCCCATATGAGCGGGGTCCGGGGCGGCGAGCGGGCGGGTGCCGGGCGGGTGCCGTCAGAAGACCAGCGTCATCGCCACCGCGGCGAGCGCGACCGTGCACAGGGCCGCGGCGGCCGCCTGGCGCGGGGCGATCGCCTGCGGCCGGCCGGCCGCCTCCGCGGCGAGCACGCGGATCCGGCGGTGGGCGATCATCAGGAAGCCCAGCCAGAGCAGACAGCATGCGGCGCAGGCGAGCACGCCGGTGACGGAGGGGCCGCCGCGCAGGGTGGTCCGTACGGCGAGTACGGAGGCCACGGTGCCCGAGAGGGTCGTACGACGCCATGCCAGGCGGGTGCGCTCCGGCTGGAGCCCCGGGTCCCGCTCCCCGGTGAGGACCGGGTTCACCCCGCCCATCCGAACAGCACGACCACGACCATGGCGACGGCCACGACCGCGATGACCAGGCTCAGCACGGCCGGGAACCGTGACACCGGCAGGTCCTCGCCCCGGCGCATCGCGCGCTCGCAGCGCACCATGTGGTTGATCGCCCGCAGCGCGCACAGGACGCCGGCCGCGAGCAGGGCGAGCGCCAGGCCGACCCGCCAGCCCCAGCGCAGGTCGGGCAGGAACTGGTCCACCGCGAAGCCGCCGCCGATCAGTGCCAGCGCGGTACGCAGCCAGGCCAGGAACGTGCGCTCGTTCGCCAGCGAGAAGCGGTAGTCGGGGGTGCCGCCGTCCCCGCGGAGGCGTTCGGGCCCGAACCACAGGCGGACGTTCTGCACGAATTCGCTCACGCGCACGACCCTAACCCGGTGGCGTGGTCCGCAGCCGCCGGTAGGCGGCCAGTCCGTCGGGCACCCACTCCCACTCCGTGAGCAGGCGCTCGACCTCGGTCTCCGGCAGGAAGTCGTGCCACGCGACCTCCTCGACCTGGGGTCGTACGGGCAGCTCGCACCGCACCTCGTAGACCGCGGACCACCAGCTCTGCCCGGCCCCGTTGTCGTAGAGGAACGTGAACAGGTGGGTCGGCCGGGGGAGTCCCGACACCCCCAGCTCCTCCTCCGCCTCGCGCAGGGCGGCGTCGTCGTAGGACTCGCCTGCGCCGACGACTCCGCCTACGAACATGTCGTGCAGGGAGGGGAAGACCAGCTTGGTCGCGGTGCGCCGGTGCACGAAGATCCGGCCGGAGGTGTCGCGGGCCTGAACGAAGACACAGCGGTGCCGCAGTCCCCTGGCGTAGATCTCCCCACGCGATGCCTGCCCGACCACCCGGTCCTGCTCGTCGACGACGTCGAGGATCTCGTCAGCAGCACTCATCCCCCCATCCAAGCAGCCGCGTCCCGCGGCCCCCGGGGGTGGGTGGTCCGGAGGGTTTGTCCGTTGCGGCCCCGTCGTGGCTGGTCGCGCAGTTCCCCGCGCCCCTGAGGAGGCTGCCCTGAGCGGCACCGGATGGCGAACCACGCCCGGGCCACCCACCCAGGGGCGCGGGGAACCGCGCGCTCAACCACGACGGCGCCGCACAGAAGATCCCTCCGAACCCCCCACCTCTCAGGGGCGCGGGGAACTGCGCGAACGACCACGACGGCGCCGCACAGAAGATCCGTCCGACCCCCCCACCTCCCAGGGGCGCGGGGAACTGCGCGAACGACTACGACGGCGCCGCACCCGAAAATCGACCCTCAAGGGGCGCGGGGAACTGCGCGAACGACCACGACGGCGCCGCACCCGAAACGCAACCCCTTCAGGGGCGCGGGGAACTGCGCGACAAGCCGCGATGGCGCCGCACCCGAGAACGGGGAACGTCAGCTCGGGCGGAGGGGCTGGAGTTGGGGCACCCGGGGCTGCGCCGCCCCCCGGGGCATCGCCGGGTGCAGGCCCAGCAGGACGATGCCGGCAACCACGGCGGCAAGCCCCGCCGCCTCCCACGCAAGCGCCCCGGGATCCATCCGAAGCCGGTCCCCGAGGAACCCCACCCCACAGATGATCCCGGCAATAGGCTGCGCCGCGGTAAGCGCAGGCAACGACATCCGCAGCGACGCGGTCTCGAACGCACTCTGCACCAGAATCAGCCCCGTGACGCCGAGCACCAGCACGGCATACGGCTGCCACCCGGTCAGCAGCTCAAGCAACCCACCCTCACTGAAGCGCTGCCCACTGACCCGCGTCAGCGCGTCCTGCACCCCGTAGAGCAGCCCCGCGGCCAGCGCGAGCAGCACGGGCCCCGAGCTGAGCCGGGAACGCTTGGCGTACGTCGTGAACAGCATCGCGAGCCCGACCATCACACCGATGATCAGCCAGTGCCGTACCGGATCCGTGACCGCGGTACCACCCTCCGGCTGGCCCGCCACGATGAACGCGCTCACCCCGCCCGCGAGCAGCGCGAGCCCCGCCCACCCCTGCCGGCCCAGCGGCTGCTTGGTCTGGTGCCGGGAGAGCGCGAGCGCGAACAGCAGGTTCGTCGCGAGCAGCGGCTCCACCAGGGACAGCTGGCCCTGGCCGAGCGCGACCGCGCCCAGTCCCATGCCCGCCGCCATCAGGGCGATACCGCCGAGCCAGCGCGGCACCCGCATCAGGTCCAGGAGGAGGCGCGGGGAGAGGAAGTCGCCGAGGGGCGCCCGCTGGGCGGCGTTCTGCTGGAGGACGAAACCGAAGCCCAGGCAGCACGCGGCGCTCACGGAGAGAACCAGTACCAGAACCGACACGCTGTACCTCAGGATCATCCGGCCGGGACACGGAGTGCGGGACGGCCGACTCTAGTGGCCCACGGGGCGGGGTGCCCCTGGGAGCGCCCGATGGTGGCGCGGCCATTGACAGCCCATGGTCCGCCGCCGAACCCCACATGGCTATGGCGTACACCACACTCTTACCCGGGAACTGGGCCGGGCACGGCGCCCATCTCCACCGGAGCAGGGGCAACTGTCACTTCATTCACACCAGTTGACGCGTGTCACGCCGCTCTCGCACTTGACGGTAAGCGTTGGCTGCGGTTTTGCTGTCCGTGATCGGCCGATGACGCGCCGACCACCACCACATCGTCGCTGAGGAAGTCTTGCGGTGTCTCCTCCCCCGCCTCCCCTTGGCCGGGGCCGCAAGAGAGCGGCTCAGGCCTACGACGCGGCTCTCGACGACACCGATCTCAGTGCCGCCCGTGCCGCGCTCGCCCAAGGACGCTGGCAGGCCGTCCGCTCCCTGCTGGTGCGCACCGGCGACGACTGGGACCGGCGCGGCCACCGCGTCACGGTCCTCGCCGCCGAGTCGTACAGCGCCGCCTGGGCCCGCGAGTGGCAGCTGGCCGAACCCGAGTCCGCCGACGCCGCCGTACTGCTCGCGTTCGCGCTGGCCCACGGCGTCCTGCGCGGCAAGGAGAAGCCCGCGCGGGCCCGCCAGGCCGGCCGGGCGGCCGCCGAACTGGTCCCCGACGACCCCACCCCGTGGCTCGGGCTGCTGATGCTGGAACGGGCCGTGGGCGCCGACGAGGACGTGGTCCGGCTCTTCGACGAGGTCCGCCACCGGCACGCCGACCACCACCACGCCCACCACCTCCTGGTGGCGCGGCTCGCCGAGCGGCTGACCGAGGGCGGCGCCGACCCGCTGCACGAGGTGTACGACTTCGCCAACTGGGCCGCCGAGCAGGCACCCGCCGACTCCCCGCTCGCCATCCTGCCGGTCGTCGCGCACGCCGAGCGGTTCCGGGTGCTCGCCGCCGCGGGCCGGCTGCCCGCCGACCCGGCCGCCTCCGGGCACTGGTCCGGACGCCGGGCCCGCCAGGTGATGAAGGCGGCGTTCGACTGGTGGCTGGAGTGGGAGCACGAGGACCATCCGCGGCGCCTGGTCGACCTGAACTTCCTCGCCCACGCCAAGTACTGCGAGGGCCGCGGCGCCGAGGCCGCCGCCCTCTTCCACCGGATCGGCGACCACTTCACGCCCCAGCCCTGGTCCTACCCGGACCACGACCCGCACAGCGCCTTCCGCGCGGCCCGCGACAGCGCGCTCGGCGCCGGTTGACGCCCGCACACAGGATTCCGACCCGTCCCTCCGAAAGGACTCACCCCCGATGAGCACCGGCAGTCCGAGCAAGAGCAGATCAGCCGCGCCCGACGGCATCAGCACGTTCAAGGGGCAGGAACGCGCGCTGCGCGCCGACCGGCTCGGAACGGGGGGCCTGCTGCTCTCCGTGCTCGCCGCGACCGCCCCTCTGATGGTGGTCGCGGGTGTCATGCCCACTACATTCGCGGTGATGGGCATCGTCGGACAGCCCCTGCTCTTCGTCGTCCTCGGCGTGGTCCTGGTCCTGTTCGGCATCGGCTACGCCGAGATGAGCCGCCACGTCCACAACGCGGGCGCCTTCTACGCCTACATCTCCCGCGGCCTCGGCGGCACCGCCGGCGCGAGCGCCGCCATGGTCGCCCTCGTCGCCTACAACGCCCTCCAGGCCGGCATCTACGGCATCTTCGGCTTCGAGGTGGCCGGCCTCCTCGCCACCTACGCCGAGGTGACGGTCGCCTGGTGGATACCGGCGCTCGTGGCGCTCGCCGTGGTCGGCGCGCTCGGCTGGCTGAAGATCGACGTCAACGCGCGTGTGCTGGGCGTCCTGCTGGTCATCGAGGTCGCCCTCGTGGTCATCTTCGACGTTGCCGCCATCGCCGACCCGGGCCCCGAGGGCTTGTCCCTGCACCCCTTCAACCCCGACACCCTCAGCGGCGCCGGCGTCGGCACCGCCCTCTGCTTCTGCATCGCGGCCTTCCTCGGCTTCGAACAGGCCCCGGTCTACGCCGAGGAGACCAGCCGGCCGCACATCCTGGTACCGCGCGTGATGTTCCTCGCCGTCGGCGGCACCGCCGCGTTCTTCGCGTTCAGCAGCTGGGCCCTCACCGTCGCCGCGGGCCCCGGGGGGATCGTGCCGGCCGCACAGGAACAGAGCGCCGGCCTGCTGTTCTTCCTCACCGAACCCCGCCTCGGCGGTACGTTCACCGACGTCCTGCACGTGCTCTTCGTGACCGGCATGTTCGCCGCGATGCTGAGCTTCCACAACGTCGTCGCCCGGTACGCCTTCGCCATGGGCCGCGAGGGCCTGCTGCCGTCCGCCTTCGGCCGTACGACCGGCAGCAGCGGCGCCCCGGGCACCGGCTCGCTGCTCCAGACCGCCGTGTCCGCGGTCATCGTCATCGCCTTCGCGCTCACCGACGACGGACCCGACGGCGACCCGACCGCGCCGGTGCTGCACCTGTTCACCTGGTTCGGCAACATCGGCGCGCTCGGCGTGATCCTGCTGATGGCCGCCGCGTCCCTCTCCGTGGTCGTCTTCTTCGTCCGCCGGGGAGCCGCCGGCACCCAGGGCTGGCGGCTGGTGACCTCCGCGCTCGCCGGGCTCGCCCTCGTGGTGATCGCGTTCTACACGGTCAAGGACTTCGACGTCCTGGTCGGCGCCGGACCCGGCTCCTCCCTGAGCTGGATCCTGCCCGGCATCATCGGCCTCGCGATCGTCGCCGGACTCGTCCAGGGCCTGGTCATGAAGGCCCGGGCACCCGAGGCCCATGCCCGGATCGGCCAGGGCAACGAGGCGTTCCAGCTGGAGAAGGAGGCCGAGTCGCGCTCGTCCTGACAGCGGCCCGGCCCACCCAATGCTTACGGAAGGCTGACGAGCATCCGCGAACCCTGGCCCGAACGGGTTCGCGGGTGCTCGAATGACGGTGTGAACCCCGAACACCCCGAGGCACCGGACACCCCCGGCGACCCCGCACCGGCCGAGGCGCCCGGCAAGCCCGTCGGGCGGCGGGTCCTCCTCGGCACCCTCGGCCTGGGCGCCTTCGGCGTGCTTGCCGCGCCCACCCTCCAGCGAGGCATGGAGTCCTTCCTCGCCGGAGCGGCCGACAAGGACCCCACCGGTCTCACCAACCTGCTCCCCAACGGCGGCGGCTTCCGCTACTACTCGGTCACCGCGTCCGTACCCCGCAAGAGCGCGACCGACTACCGTCTCACGATCGACGGTCTGGTCGACCGCCCCACCACGTTCACGCTGGCCGACCTCCGGGCCATGCGGCAGACCCGGATGGTCCGTGACGTGCAGTGCGTCACCGGCTGGCGGGTCCCGGGCACCCCCTTCGAGGGGGTACGGCTGTCCCGGCTGCTGGACGCCGCGGGAGTGCGCCCTTCGGCCGGGGCGGTGCGCTTCACCTGCTTCGACGGCGCGTACTCCGAGAGCCTCACCCTCGACCAGGCCCGGCGCGCCGACGTCCTGGTCGCCCTGCGGATGCAGGACAAGGACCTCGGCCACTCGCACGGCGGCCCGGTCCGCCTCTACGTGGCCCCCATGTACTTCTACAAGTCCGCCAAGTGGCTCTCCGGCATCACCCTGACCAAGGACGTCGAGCCCGGCTACTGGGAAGAGCGCGGCTACGACGTCGACGCCTGGGTGGGCCGTTCGAACGGACGCGACGATGAGCCTACGAGCTGAGGCCCCGCCGGCTGCGGCGCGTATCCGGCGCTTCAGCCGCGCGGAGCGCTGGATCCACCGCATGACGGCATTGCTGATGGGCATCTGCGTGGCGACCGCGGCCTGTCTCTACCTCCCGCAGCTCGCCGAACTCGTCGGCCGCCGCGAGCTGGTGGTCCGGATCCACGAGTGGGCGGGCCTCGCCCTCCCCGTCCCCGTCCTGGCGGGCCTGGCCTCCCGTGCCTTCCGCCGGGACCTCGGCCGCCTGAACCGCTTCGGCCCCCACGACAAGGTCTGGCTGCGGTCGGTACTCCGCCGCGACCACCGCCCCGGCTCCCGCCCGGCGGACAAGTTCAACGCCGGCCAGAAGCTCTACGCGTCCTGGATCGCCGGCGCGACGCTCGTCATGCTCGGCACGGGTCTGCTCATGTGGTTCACGGGTCTCACGTCCCTGCGCTGGCGCACGGGTGCGACCTTCGTCCACGACTGGCTCGCCCTCACCATCGGCATCGTCCTCGCCGGCCACATCGGCATGGCCCTCGCCGACCCGGAATCCCGCCGCGCCCTCCGAACAGGCTCAGCCTCCCAATCCTGGGCATCCCAAAACCACCCCCTCTGGCGCAAGTAGCCCCCACCCAGGAACACGGGCACCTACCCGCCCAGCCACGACGCCATCCCAACGCAGGTGCCTGCCCCCACCCAGGGGCGCGGGGAACTGCGCGCCCAGCCACGACGGCGGGACAGCCACCCGACGCCCCGCGCAGGCGCACGGCGCATTCCGGCGGAGGCGACCACAGCCCACCCAGGGGCGCGGGGAACTGCGCGACAAGCCACGACGGCGAAGCAGCCGCCCGACGGCCGTCGTCCCGTGACGTCCGGTACGACCCCGGCTACCCCACCGTCGTGGCCGTTCGCGCAGTTCCCCGCGCCCCTGGGTGGGTCCAGCACCCCTCGCCTACGAAGCTCCCCCCGACCTCGGAATTCCCCGCTTCCGGCGCCCCAGGCACAGGCGCCCCTGATCCCGGCACCCCGGGCTCGTCGGTCCCCGACTCAGGCACCCCTGGCTCATCGGCCCCCGGCCCGGGCGTACCCGACTCAGGCGCCCCCGGCGTATCCGTACCCGGCTCAGGCACCCCCGGCTCGTCAGCCCCAGGCGTATCCGTCCCCGGATCCCCCGGCGGCGGCGCAGGCGCCCCCTCCACCGGATCCAGGGAGATCGGCTCCTCCCCACCCGGATCTCCGGCACCCGGCCCTGTCCCCGGCCCCGGCCCCGGTCCCGTTCCCGGATCCTCCGTCCCCGGTGACGACACCGGACCCGGCGCGACGACGGTGAACGCCTCCGCGAGGCTCGCCTCGACGTCGCCGTAGCGGACGCTCACCCCCACCGTCCGCGGATAACCCGCAAGCTCCGGCACCACCACCGACAGCACAGCCCCCGCACCCGGCACCGCGAGCGGCGGCACGGCGACCGGCACGCCGTCGATCAACACCTGCGCGCCCAGCGCCAGTTCCGCGGCGTCGAAGTGCGTACCCCGCAGCTCGATCCGCACGGCGTCACCGGGCCGCACGTCCGCACCACCCGCATCCACCGACGCGATCTCCAGCACACAGGCCGGCTTCGCATCCGGATCCGCGGCGAGCCGCGCCCGCTTCCCGGGGTGCGCGCGACGGAAGTCGAGAAGCCCCTCCAGCACGGTCAGCGCGGCCCGCCCCTTGCAACTGCCGACCTTGCCCACGGCGGCGGCGTACGCGGCGCTCGCGGTGTCCCAGTCACCACCCCGGCCCTGCACGGCCAGACACGCCGACGCCAGTCCCTTCATGACCTGCCAGTCGGGATCCGCCGCGGCCGCCGGCACCGCGGCAAGGCCCGCCGCGCACTGCCCGGGGTCGACCAGCACGTCGTACACGCTCGCGGGATCCGGCACATGGTCCGCGTCGGACGAACCGGGACCGGGCGGCAGCCAGGGGAGGTCACCGACCGGTGCGGTCGGGGAGGAAGGAGCTGCGTCAGGGGCTCGCCACGGCTTCCGCGGCGCGTCGGTCGGCGGCACCGAACCCACCGTCCCGGTCGCGTTCCCCGCGGGCAGCGAGAGCAGAGGCGGAACCGGTGACGTCGGCCCCGGGGTCACCGTCCCGCCGACCGCGCCGGCCGACGGCCCCGCCGTACCCGGCACGCTCCGGCCGTTCCAGTGCCCGTCGGCGTCGGGTCCCGGCCCGGCGAACGCGACGGCGACCACCGCCACCGTCCCCGCGACCAGCAACCCCGAGATGCGTGTCCCCAGGGAAACCGCCATGCCACCCCCCGATGTGATGCCCTCCGGGGCAGCGTGCGGCCACCGGAGGCCTCTACATCATCAACCCCGCCGGGCCCAGAGGGAAGGCGCGAATCCCTTTCGTCCGTACCAACATCACCACAAGCCCGCCCGGTTCATCCCCTTCGTCCGCTCACGCGTCCGACAGATCCAGCAGCACCTTGCACGCGCGCGCCCGGTCCGCGGCCAGCGCGAACGCCGACTCCGCCGCCCGCACCGGCACCACCGCGCTGATCAGCCCGTCGAACGAAGGTCCGGCCGTCAGCAGGGCGAGCGCGTCGTCGAACTCGGTGTCGAAGCGGAACGCGCCCCGCAGTTCGATCTCCCGGCTCACCACGAGGTTTCCCGCGAACGGCGACTGTCCGGGAGGCAGCATCCCGAGCTGCACCACGACCCCGCCGCGCCGTACCAGCCGCAGACACGTGTCGAGTCCGGCCGCCACCCCCGACGCCTCCACCGCCACGTCGACCTCGGCGGGCCACCCGGCGTCGGACGGATCGTCCGCGCGGACGAGTGTGTCGGCGCCGGCGACCGACGCGTACCGCAGCGCCTCCGGCAGCAGATCGGTCACCGTCACCCGGTCCGCCCCGGCCGCCTTCGCCGCCGCGACCACCAGGCAGCCGATGGGCCCGGCACCGGTGACCAGCACGTGCCGCCCGGCGACCGGCCCGGCCCGGCGCACGGCGTGCAGGGCGACGGACAGCGGTTCGGCGAGCGCGGCCCGCCGCAGGTCCAGGCCGCCGGGAAGGGGCCGCAGCTGCTCCGCGGGCACGGCACGGAACTGCGCGAACCCGCCCTGCACATGCGGAAAGCGGGCCGCGCTGCCGAGGTAGCGGGTGTCCCGGCAGACGTTCCGCCGCCCGTCCGCGCACTCCGGGCAGACCCCGCAGGGGGTCGCCGGGTGCACGGCGACGGACGTACCGACGGCCGGTCCCGGGGTGTCCGGGGAGCCGTACTCCACGACCGTCCCGACCACCTCGTGTCCGAGCAGCATCGGCTCGCGCAGCCGGAAGTCGCCGACCCCGCCGTGCCGCCAGTAGTGCAGGTCCGAGCCGCACACCCCGCCGTAGCGGACCGCGACCAGCGCCTGGCCGGGCCCCGGCACCGGGCGCGGCAGCTCCTCGACCCGCAGGTCGCCCTGTCCGTGGATCACACAACCGAGCATCCGCACGGCCCTCCTCACAGCACGCTGGTCATTCCGCCGTCGACGTAGAGCACCTGTCCGCCCACGAAGTCGGCGGCCGGGGAGGCGAGGAACAGCACCCCGCCCACCAGGTCCTCCGTACGGCCCCAGCGTCCTGCCGGGGTGCGTCCGCGGACCCAGGTACTGAACTGCGGGTCCTCGACGAGCGGCCTTGTCAGTTCGGTCTCGATGTAGCCGGGGCCGAGCCCGTTGACCTGCACGCCGTGCGGGCCCCAGTCGGCGCACATGCCCTTGGTCAGCATCTTCAGCGCGCCCTTGGTGGCCGCGTAGGGCGCGATGCCGGGCCGGGCCACCTCGCTCTGCAACGAGCAGATGTTGACGATCTTGCCGTGGCCGCGGGCCGTCATCCCGCGGGCCGCGGCACGGCCCACCAGGAAGGCGCTGGTCAGATTGGTGTCGATGATCCGGTGCCAGTCGGCGGCGGTGAACTCCAGGAGCGGGGCGCGCAGTTGCATCCCGGCGTTGTTGACCAGGATGTCCAGCGGGCCCACCCGCTCCTCGACCCCGGCGATCCCGGCGTCGACCGCGGGACCGTCCGTCACGTCGAAGGCGGCGATGTGCACGTCGCCCGGGATCCCGTCGGGAGCCTGCGCCCGCAGTTCGTCGGCCGCGTGCTTCAGGCGCCGCTCGTCCCGTCCGTTGAGGACGACCGTGCAGCCGGCCTCCAGCAGGCCCCGGGCGAGTGCCAGGCCGATGCCGCGGCTGGAGCCGGTGACCAGGGCCGTGCGGCCGGTGACGTCGAAGAGAGGGTGAGCCGTCATGGTCGTACGCCTCCTAGATGACCAGGGAAAGGAGCATGACGAAGCCTCCGGCGACCACCGAGATGATGGTCTCCATCACCGACCAGGTCTTGAGCGTCTGGCCGACGGTCAGCCCGAAGTACTCCTTCACGAGCCAGAACCCGGCGTCGTTGACATGGCTGAAGAACAGCGATCCGGCGCCGATCGCGAGGACCAGCAGGGCGGTCTCGCCGGTCGACATACCGGCCGCGAGCGGCGCCACCAGACCGGCGGCCGAGACGGTCGCCACGGTCGCCGAACCGGTCGCGAGCCGGATCGCCACCGCGATCAGCCAGGCCAGCAGCAGGGCCGGGATCGACCAGTCCTCGGAGATCTCCAGAACCATCTGGCCGACGCCCGTGTCGATCAGCGTCTGCTTGAAGCCGCCGCCGGCGCCGACGATCAGCAGGATGCCCGCGATGGGCGCGAGACCCTTCTCGACCAGCCCGGAGACCCGGTCCTTGGCGAACCCGGCGGGCCGCAGCAGCGTGAAGATGCCCAGCAGTACGGACGCGAGTAGGGCGATCAGCGGGGAGCCGACGACGTCGAAGACCCGCTGGGTGGTGTTCTCGGGGTCGTCTATGAGGATGTCGACGAGCGCCTTGGACAGCATCAGGACGACCGGCAGCAGGATGGTGATCAGCGTCGCGCCGAAGCCCGGCCGCTTCTCCAGGGTCTCCGAGGCCCTTTCGGGGACCATACGTTCCGGGACCGGCACGTCCACCCAGCGGGCCGCGTACCGCGAGAACAGCGGCCCGGCGATGATCACCGTGGGGATCGCGACCAGCACACCGAGCGCCAGCGTCACCCCGAGGTCGGCCTTGACCGCGTCGATCGCGACCAGCGGCCCGGGGTGCGGCGGCACCAGCCCGTGCATCACGGACAGGCCCGCGAGGGCCGGGATGCCGATCCGCATCAGGGAGTAGTTGCCGCGCTTGGCGACCATCAGCACGACCGGGATCAGCAGCACCACACCGACCTCGAAGAACAGCGGCAGCCCGATCACCGAGGCGATCAGCACCATCACCCACGGCATGGAACGGCCACCGGTCTTCGCGAGGATCGTGTCGACGATCTCGTCGGCGCCGCCGGAGTCGGCCAGCATCTTGCCGAGGATCGCGCCGAGGGCGATCAGCACACCCACACCCGCGACCGTGGTCCCGAGGCCGGCGGTGAAGCTGGCGATCACCTTGTCCAGGGGCGCCCCGGCGAACGCGCCGAGCGCCAGGGACCCGATGGTCAGGGACAGGAACGCGTGCAGCTTGAACTTGGTGATGAGCAGGACGATGACGGCGATGCCCGCCAGGACGGCGACACCCAGCTGGGCGTGGCCGGCCGAGGTGATCGGCTCGACCGGGTCCGCTGCCAGCAGCTCGACACTGAGTCTGGTCACGGGGGATTCCCTTGCAGATACGGGGACGGGGGAGGGGCCTGGTGCGGGGCTACCGCGCGGCCGGGTCGGACAGCTCGTCCAGCGCGTGGACGGCCCGTTCGGTGATCTCCTCGGGACTGCCGGAGACGTCTACGGCGACTCCGGCCTCGTCCGGCTGGAGCGGTTCGAGCGTGGCGAACTGCGAGTCCAGGAGCGCGGCCGGCATGAAGTGGCCCTGCCGGTGCGACATCCGGTCCTCGATCAGCGCGCGGTCACCCGTGAGGTGCACGAAGACCAGGTCCGGTGCGGCGGCCCGCAACCGGTCCCGGTACGAGCGCTTCAGCGCCGAGCTGCTGACCACTCCGCCGAGCCCGGTCCGGCTGTCCGCCCAGGCGCCGATCGCGTCGAGCCAGGGCCAACGGTCGTCGTCGGTGAGCGCGGTGCCGGCCGTCATCTTGTCGATGTTGGCCCGCGGGTGGAAGTCGTCGCCCTCGGCGTACGGGACGCCGAGCCGGGCGGCCAGCAGGGGACCGATGGTGGTCTTGCCGGTGCCCGCGACGCCCATGACCACCACGACGTGGGGGGTGCTCATCGCTGCCTCGCTGTCTTCTTCGACATGTGTCCTCAAGGTGATGTCGAGCAATGAAACCCATAAGGTCCGACTAATTCAAGAGTCTGTGACTTATAAGTCCGACTTTTTGTTTCCGTGATCCGGCCCGTACGCTGAGTGCATGAGCACAACGGGCCGGGGGCTGCACGGCCATGTACTGGACACCCTCGGCCCCGAGATCACCGCGGGCGAGTACCCGCCGGGCAGTGTCCTGCGCACCGACGAACTGGCCCAGCGTTTCGACGTGTCCCGGTCCGTGATGCGCGAGGCGGTCCGCGTGCTGGAGTCCATGCACCTGGTCGAGTCCCGCCGCCGCGTCGGCGTCACGGTCCGCCCCGAGAGCGAGTGGAACGTCTACGACCCGCAGGTCATCCGCTGGCGCCTGGCCGGCATCGACCGCCCCCGCCAGCTCCGCTCACTGACCGTGCTGCGCTCGGCCGTCGAACCCGTCGCGGCCGGCCTCGCGGCGAAGCACGCCACGGCGGACCAGTGCGCCGCGCTCACCGAGTGCACGCTCGGCATGGTCGCCAACTCGCGTGGCCACCGCCTGGAGGCGTATCTCATCCACGACGTCGCCTTCCACCGGGTCATCCTCACGGCTTCGGGCAACGAGATGTTCGCCCGCCTCGGCGACGTCGTCGCGGAGGTCCTGGCGGGCCGCACCCATCACGACGTGATGTTCGAGGACCCCGACCCGGCTGCCGTCACCCTGCACGTGCAGGTCGCGGAGGCGGTCCGCGCGGGCGACGCGGTCCGCGCGGAGGCCCTGACCCGCGAGATCACGGTCGGCGCCCTCCAGGAACTGGACATCCTGGCCCCCTGAGAGCCGCGGGAGCCCCGAGCGGGGGTTCTAGACGCCCTGCGGGAACTCCCCGTCGACGTACACCCACGCCCCGTCGACCCGCTCGAACCGGCTCCGCTCGTGCAGCGCCCCGCCCCGGAACGACGCCCGGAACTCCACGGTGCCGGCCGTGTGGAACGCCGAGCCGTCACTCGTGCCGAGGATCTCGAGACCCGTCCAGCGCATGTCCGGATCGAGCTCGACCGACGCCGGACGCGTCCGCGGATGCCAGGTCCGCAGCAGATACGGCTCGTCCCGCCGCACGAACGCGCTGTACCGCGACCGCATCAGCGCCTCCGCGGTCGGCGCACCGGCCGTACCGGCGTGGAAACGGCCGCAGCAGTCGTCGTACGGCTCCCGCAGCCCGCAGGGACAGCGCGCGGGCGCCGCCGAACGGGGCGTCCGCCGGGACGACTTGCTCATGCCGACTGCCCCGCGCTCGGCGGATACTGCGGCCGCGCCGGCAGTGCGGGACCGGCCGACGGAAGCGGCGGCAACGCCGTCCCGTACAGCCACGCCTCGAACAGCTCGTCCAGCGGCTCGCTCGCGAAACGGTTCGCGTGCGCGGTGAACATCGCCGTCGTGGCCGTCCCGCCCCGGTGCAGCGACACCCAGCCGCGCAGCATCCGGAAGAACGCCTCGTCGCCCAGGGCGCAGCGCACCGCGTGCACCGCGACCCCGCCACGCTCGTAGAGCCGGTCGTCGAACATCAGCTTGCGGCCGGGATCGGCGAGCTTCAGGCCCTGCGGCAGCGTCGACAGCAACCGGTGCGCCGACGCGGCGAGTTGCTGGGCGCTGCGGCCCCCCGAGCGCTCCGACCACAGCCACTCGGCGTACTTGGCGAACCCCTCGTTCAGCCAGATGTGCCGCCAGTCCGCGATGGACACACTGTTGCCGAACCACTGGTGGGCCAGCTCGTGCGCCACCAGCCGCTCCGAACCGCGGCCCCCGTCCACGTGGTTGGCGCCGAACAGCGACAACCCCTGTGCCTCGACGGGGACGTCGAGCTCCTCCTCGGTCACCACGACCGCGTACTCGTCGAACGGGTAGGGCCCGAACAGCTCCTGGAACAGCTCCATCATCTGCGGCTGCCGCGCGAAGTCCCGGGAGAACTCCGGCAGCAGCTGCGCCGGGATGTGCCCGTGCTGCGGCACCCCGCCGAACCCCGTGTCACCCAGCAGCACCGTCTGGTACTTGCCGATCGACAGCCCGACGAGATAGCTCGACGTCGGCGCCGCCTGCTCGTACACCCAGGTCGTCGTGGACGCCTTCGTGGTCCGCGTCAGCAGCCGGCCACCCGCCACCACCGAGTACGCCGACGGCGTGGTGATGGTGATCTGGTACGAGGCCTTGTCCGCGGGCCGGTCGTTGCACGGGTACCAGGACGGCGCTCCGACCGGCTGGCTCGCCACCAGCGCGCCGTCGGTCAGCTCCTCCCAGCCGATGCCGCCCCAGGGGCTGTTGACCGGCTTGGGGTTGCCCGACCACTGCACCTCCACGGTGAACGCGGCCCCGGGACGGATCGCCTTCGCCGGCTTGACCCGCAGCCGTCCGCCGCGATGCGTGTAGTGCGGCTGCCGGCCGTCCACCCGCACCCGGCCGATCCTGAAGGCGGCCAGGTTGAGCTGGAAGTCCGCCAGCGGCGCACGGCCCGCTATGGCGTTGATCCGGGCCGTGCCCGAGAGCCGGTTGGGTCCGGGCCGGTAGTCCACGACGAGTTCGTAGCGGTGAACCCGGTAGTGGGGGTCACCGTTGCCCGGAAAGTACGGGTCCGGACCCGCCGACTGCTGAACTGCCACTGACCCGCCTGCTCCCTGCGCTGCGCTCGTACGTCGTCCGCGATCGTGTGCGTCCGTCCGCGTCCGCCTGTGTCCGCCTGTTCCGCCCGCGGTCTTCTGCGGTCTTCTGCCCCGACGCCGCGGGAGCCGCACCTACCGACGCCATGACTCGATCGGGTTCCCCAGCCAGCGGGTGTCGTCGGGAAGGGACTCGGCCGCCATCACCAGCGACGCGGGACCCAGGGTGGTGCGGGCACCCACCGTGCTGCCGGGCAGCACGATTCCGCCAGGACCCAGCGTCGCGCCCTCACGGAGGACCACAGTATCCGTCCGCAAGATCCGGTCGTGGAAGAGGTGCGTCTGGAGGACACAGCCCCGGTTCACCGTGACCGCGTCCCCGAGCGTCACCAGATCCGCCTCCGGCAGCCAGTAGCTGTCCAGCCACACACCCTTGCCGATCCGCGCGCCCAGACCACGCATCCAGACCGTCATCACCGGCGTACCCGGCACCGACCCGGCCAGCCACGGCACCGCGAGCACCTCGACGAACGTGTCCGCCAGCTCGTTGCGCCACACGAACGAACTCCACAGCGGGTGTTCACCGCCGTGATGCCGCCCCACCAGTACCCACTTGGCCACGATCGACACCAGTCCGGCGAGCACACCCGCACCGATCAGCACCACACCGCCCAGCAGCCAGGCCCACCCGCCCAGCACACTCAGCGCCGCCACCACGAGCACACCCAGCGCGGCCGAGCACAGCACCGGCACGATCCGGCACAGCTCCACCAGACCGCGCGCCCACAGCAGCCGCGCCGGCGGGTCGAACGTACGGCTCTGGTCGCCGTCGCTCGCGCTGCGCGGCAGCTTCACCGGCGGCAGCCCCAGATACGACGTGCCCTTCTTCGCCTTCTTCGGCGTCGCCGACAGCACACCCACGAGCCCGCCGTCCGGCACGGTCCGCCCCGGCGCGGTCATCCCCGAGTTGCCGAGGAACGCCCGCCGCCCGATCTCCGCGCGCCCGATCCTGATCCAGCCCCCGCCCAGCTCGTACGGAGCGGTCAGCGTGTCGTCGGCCAGGAACGCGCCCTCGCCGACCGTCGTGAGACTCGGCAGCGCCAGCACCGTCGACACCTCGGCGCCCTTGCCGATCCGCATCCCGAGCAGCCGCAGCCACACCGGCGTGACCAGCCCGGCGTACAGCGGGAACAGCGTCTCGCGGGAGCGGTCCATCAGCTGCGTGACCGTCCACGCCTGCCAGCCGATCCGGCTGTGCGTCGGATGCGTGCCCTCCCGCAGACCGAGGCTCAGCACCCGCACACCGACCAGGATCAGCAGCGCGTACACCGCGCCGAACGTCAGCGTCGCCGGCACCAGCGCGAGCGCGGCACCCCGCAGCGCCGCCGCGAGCCCGAGATCCGGGCCCACGAACGCGCGCGCCACCAGCAGCGCGGCCAGACCCGCGACGACCGGCAGCAGGGTCAGCGCGACCCCCGTCACCCCGTACATCGCCCGCCAGGACGTGCCGCGCTGCGGCCGCTCCTTGGGCCAGTTCCGCTTGGCCCTGCCGAGCTTGACCGCGGGCGAGCCCGCCCAGCGCTGCCCGGTCGGGACCTGTCCGGCGACCGCCGATCCCGGCGCCACCTCGGCCCGCTTGCCGACCCGGGCGCCCGGGAACAGCATGCTGCGCGTGCCGACCACGGCATGCGCGCCGACCTTGACCGCACCGATCCGCAGCCGGTCGCCGTCCAGCCAGTAGCCGGACAGATCGACCTCGGACTCCACGGCCGCGCCCCGGCCCAGTTTCAGCAGCCCGGTCACCGGCGGCAGCGAGTGCAGATCGGCGTCCTGCCCGACCTTGGCGCCCAGCGCCCGCGCGTAACGCAGCAGCCACGAACCGGTCAGCCCGGTCGCACCACTGAACTCGGCCAGCCGCTCGGCCGCCCACAGCCGCAGATGCACACTGCCGCCGCGCGGATACCGGCCCGGCCGCACCCCGCGCAGCAGCAGCCGCGCACCACCCGCCGCGATCGCGATCCGGCCGGGCGGACTGAAGAACAGCAGCGCCCCGGCCGCGATCGCCCACCACGAGGCGGTCGGCAGCCAGGCGTACCCGGACAGCAGATTGCCGACCGCGGTCAGCACCACGGTCCAGCGCAGCCCGAGCAGCGTGAACAGCGGCACGAGCGTCAGCAGCTGCACGACCTTGGCGCGCGTCGGCACCGGCGCGACGGTCCGCTGCGCGGTGTCGTCCTGTACGGACTCCTCCAGGCGGCGGGCCAGCTTGCGCAGCGTGGGCCGCTGGTAGATGTCGAGCACGGCCGCGCTCGGGTAGCGGGTGCGCAGCCGGGTGGTGAGCTGGGCGGCGGCCAGAGAGCCGCCGCCGATCGCGAAGAAGTCGTCGGAGGCGCCGCTCACCGGGATGCCGAGGACCTCGGTCCACTGCTCGGCGAGCCACGCCTCGGTGCCGTACAGCGGCTCGGCGGGACCGCCGGTGTCCAGGTTCGCCAGGGGCCACGGCAGCGCGTTGCGGTCGACCTTGCCGGACGTACGCGTCGGCAGGTCCGCCACCGGCGCGAGCAGCGGCACCAGGGCCGCCGGCAGCTCCGCGCGCAGCTTCTCCACGGCCGTCGCCTGGTCCCAGCCGTCCTGCGTGACGACATAGCCGACCAGCAGCTGGTTGCCGCTGCGCGCGGTCCGTACGGCGGCGGCGGCACCGGCGACGCCGGGCAGCGCCTGGAGCGCGGCGTCCACCTCGCCCAGCTCGATCCGCCGCCCGCCGAGCTTGATCTGCTCGTCGGCGCGACCGAGGAAGACCAGCCCCTCGGGCTCCGCCTTCACCAGGTCACCACTGCGGTACGCCCGCTCCCAGCCCAGCGATTCGAGGGGCGCGTACTTCTCCGCGTCCTTCTCGGCGTCGAGATAGCGCGCGAGACCCACACCGCCGATCACCAGCTGACCGCTGTCACCCATCGCGACGGGCTCACCGGCCTCGTCCACGACGGCCAGCTCCCAGCCCTTGAGCGGCAGCCCGATCCGGATCGGCTCGTCACCGGTCATCAGCGCCGCGCACGCCACGACGGTCGCCTCGGTCGGCCCGTAGGTGTTCCAGACCTCCCGGCCCTCGGTCACCAGCCGCTGCGTCAGCTCCGGCGGGCAGGCCTCACCACCGAAGATCAGCAGCCGTACGTCGCTCAGCGTCTCCGGCTCCCACAGCGAGGCGAGCGTGGGCACCGTCGAGACCACGGTGATGTCCTGCTCGACCAGCCAGGGGCCGAGGTCGGCGCCGCTCCTGACCTGCGAGCGGGGCACCGGCACCAGACAGGCGCCGTAGCGCCAGGCCAGCCACATCTCCTCGCAGGACGCGTCGAAGGCGACGGACAGGCCCGCCATGACCCGGTCGGCGGGCCCGATCGGGTCCTCGGTGAGGAACAGCGCGGCCTCGGCGTCGACGAACGCGGCGGCACTGCGGTGGCTCACCGCGACACCCTTGGGCCTGCCGGTCGAACCGGAGGTGAAGATGATCCAGGCGTCGTGCTCGACGCCGGGCCGTGCGGCGGGCACCTCGGAGCGGCCGTGCGGGGTCAGCTCGTGCCCCGCGCCGACGACGGCCCGTACATCGGCCTCGCCGAAGACCAGCTCGGCGCGCTCGTCGGGGTCCTCGGCGTCCACCGGGACATAGGCGGCGCCGGCCGCGAGCACGGCGAGGATCGCCACGTACAGATCATTGGTCCCGGACGGCACCCGGACCCCCACGCGGTCGCCGAGACCCACGCCCGCCGCACCAAGCCGCGCGCGCAGCCGCTCGACCTCCACGGCCAGCGCGCGGTAGGTGAGCCGGGTGGTGCCGTCGTCCAGGGCGAGCTCGTCCGGGTAGGAGCGCACGGAGGCGTCGAAGACGTCGACGAGGGTGCGCGGCGGGGCCGGCTGGCCCCCGGAGAAACGTGCGGTGTCGCCGAATCGCTCGCGGATCTCTTCATCGAGCAGGCCGAGAGCACTGCTCTCGTGTATGGCTGCCATCGGTCCTCGCGTCTCGATCCCGGAAACCCCGGGGCGCTGGCGGGCCCGCAGGTGCGCCTGGGGTTGTCCGGGTCCAGCTCCGTAACAAGCCGGAAATTTTAGTACGAAGCTAGGTCGGGCGCCTGGGGACGGCCACTCGAACGGCGCGTCCGGGGGTGCCCGGCGGGTGGTGGATGCCCTGTGACCTCGGGATCTTCGTAGCGGGGGAGAGATGCCACACATCAGCGGCACGGACGGTCACGGAGCCGGTCGGCACGGGTGACGGCGCTGTCCCCAAAAAGCAGAAGACCCCTGGTCAACAGGGGTCTGAGCTTGGTGTCCGAGGGGGGACTTGAACCCCCACGCCCGATAAAGGGCACTAGCACCTCAAGCTAGCGCGTCTGCCATTCCGCCACCCGGACAAGGTGTCTGTCGTGCGGGGTTTCCCTCGCGGCGACGACGTAAACATTACCAGGCTTCCGGGGGTGCCCGATCACCCCCCGGGCACGTGAACGGCGCGTAACGGACCGGGCCCGGTCTTGGGACCGGCGCCGCCGGGGAGGAGGATGTGGGGGACTGCCAGCAGCGACAGCGGGAGGAACAGCGTGAGCCAGACGGGCACCGCGGGCGGCGGCACCGGCGAGGACGAGGTCGTCGACCTCTGCCGTGAGCTGATCCGGATCGACACCAGCAACTACGGCGACCACTCGGGCCCCGGCGAACGGGCGGCGGCCGAGTACGTCGCCGAGAAGCTTGCCGAGGTCGGCCTGGAACCCAAGATCTTCGAATCCCACAAGGGCCGCGCCTCCACGGTCGCCCGGATCGAGGGCGAGGACCCGTCCCGGCCCGCGCTGCTGATCCACGGCCACACCGACGTCGTCCCGGCCAACGCGGCCGACTGGACGCACGACCCGTTCTCCGGCGAGATCGCGGACGGCTGCGTCTGGGGCCGCGGCGCGGTCGACATGAAGGACATGGACGCGATGACCCTCGCGGTCGTCCGCGACCGGCTGCGCACCGGCCGCAAGCCGCCGCGCGACATCGTGCTCGCCTTCCTCGCCGACGAGGAGGCCGGCGGCACCTGGGGCGCCCGGTTCCTGGTCGACAAGCACCCCGAGCTCTTCGAGGGCGTCACGGAGGCGATCGGCGAGGTCGGCGGGTTCTCCTTCACGGTCAACGAGAAGCTGCGGCTGTATCTGGTGGAGACCGCCCAGAAGGGCATGCACTGGATGCGGCTCACCGTGGACGGCACGGCCGGCCACGGCTCCATGACCAACAACGACAACGCGATCACCGAGCTGTGCGAGGCGGTCGGCCGGCTCGGCCGCCACACCTGGCCGGTCCGGGTCACCAAGACCGTACGGTCCTTCCTCGACGAGCTCTCCGACGCGCTCGGCACCGAGCTCGACCCCGAGAACATGGACGAGACGCTGGCCAAGCTCGGCGGCATCGCCAAGATGGTCGGCGCGACGCTCCGCAACTCGGCGGCGCCCACCATGCTCGGAGCGGGCTACAAGGTCAACGTCATCCCGGGGCAGGCCACCGCGCACGTGGACGGCCGCTTCCTGCCGGGCTACGAGGAGGAGTTCCTCGCCGACCTCGACCGGATCCTCGGCCCGCGGGTGCGGCGTGAGGACGTACACGGCGACAAGGCGCTGGAGACCGACTTCGACGGCCGGCTCGTCGACGCCATGCAGAGCGCGCTGAGCGCCGAGGACCCGATCGCCCGCGCGGTGCCCTACATGCTCTCCGGCGGCACCGACGCCAAGTCCTTCGACGACCTCGGCATCCGCTGCTTCGGCTTCGCGCCGCTCCGGCTGCCGCCCGAGCTGGACTTCGCGGGCATGTTCCACGGTGTCGACGAGCGGGTGCCGGTGGAGGGGCTGAAGTTCGGCGTGCGGGTGCTCGACCGGTTCATCGACGAATCCTGAATCGCCCCCGGAGACGGCACTTCATTATTCGCCCGCGTGTACGGAGATGACCGGGAAGAGTGAATGCGCTCATCAGGTCGTAGCCCTAATCGCGGCTCCTCGTTACTGCTGTTGCGATCCGAGGCATGGGATCGCATTTGCCAACAAGGAGGAATAATGATCAAGAAGGTCGTCGCCGCTGCGGCTGCCACTGGTGGCCTGGTTCTCGCGGGCGCGGGCCTGGCCGTGGCCGACTCCGGTGCCCAGGGTGCCGCTGTGCACTCCCCGGGTGTCGCCTCCGGCAACGTCATTCAGGTGCCCGTTCACATCCCCGTGAACGTGTGCGGCAACACGATCTCGGTGATCGGGCTGCTGAACCCCGCCTTCGGCAACACCTGCATCAACAAGTGACGTTGTGCCTCGCCCGATAAGGGTCTGAGCCCTTCGGCCCCGGAGCGCGTCCCATGCGCTCCGGGGCCGATCGGTCTTTGCGACCTTGAACCACTCGGAAATCCGCGGTACTTCCATCACGTCGAAGGCAGGGATTCAGTACATGCGACAGGCCACCCGCAAGGGCCTGATGACCGTGGCCGCCGCGACCGGGGTGATCGCCGCCGCGAGCGGCGGCGCGCACGCCGACTCGGGTGCGCAGGGCTCCGCTTCCGGCTCACCCGGCGTACTGTCCGGGAACTCGGTGCAGGCGCCGGTGCACGCGCCGGTGAACGTCTGCGGCAACACCGTGAACGTCGTCGGGGTCCTGAACCCGTCGGTGGGCAACGCCTGCGCCAACAAGGGCGGCAAGAGCGGCGGCAGCGGGCACCCCGGCGGCTCCGCCCGTCCCGGGGGCGCGCAGGCCGACGGCCACACCGGGGGGTCGCCCGGTGTCGGCTCCGGCAACCACGTCGAGGCCCCGGTCCATGTGCCGGTGAACGTCTGCGGCAACAGCGTCGACGTCATCGGTATCGGCAACCCCACCACGGGCAACGACTGTGACAACGGCAGCGGTGGGTCGAGCACCCCGCCCGGCAAGCCGTCGACCCCGCCGACCACACCGGAGACCCCCGGAAACCCGGGCAATCCGGTAGAGCCAGGCAATCCCGGCGAACCCGGTACGCCTTCCGCACCGGAGAGCGTGAGCCCGGAGCACGTCACCCACGGCAACAAGCCCGAGGCGCACCTGGTCAGCGAGGCGCGCGGCTCGTCCCAGCTCGCGCAGACCGGCAGTTCGCTGCCGATGGGCGCGGCCGTCTCACTGGGCGCGGGCGCGCTGCTCGCCGGAGCGGTGCTCTACCGCCGGGCGCGCACCTCGGCCTGACCGCCGGCCGACAGGCGTGCGACGGAGCGGGCCCCGCCTCGGGCGGGGCCCGCTCCGCACATTCCGCTTACGTCACCACGTCGCGCGAACCTGGCGGATGATCCGCCGCCGCAGGCGCACCCTACGGCTGCCGTCGCGCATCAGGCTCAGGCGGTACAACTCCCATTGTCCGTACTCCGCGTGGTCCGTCAGCAACCGTGTCGCCTCCTTGCGAGAGACCCCGCGCGGCACGTACACGTCGACAAATTCGTATTCCGGCATCGCATCTATTGTGCGGGCTGGGGCCCGGTACGGATAGCGTCTGCACTATGTCTGATGCTGCGCAGCCCACCGCTGCCGAGGTACGCGCCGCCGCCGAGGCGGTCAAGACCGCGCTCGACCGCCACCTGGCCGCGGTCGAACGCCGGTCCGGGGAGGACGATCCCGAGGTCTACGAGGCGTTCAACGAGCTCGCCGCGGCCGCGGAGACGTACGACGAACTGCTCTACGACCGCTATGACGAGGTCACGCCCTTCGAGATCCCCGGCGCGGAGGACTCGCTGCCGCCGTACGCCGGTCCGGAGGAGCCCAACGCGCTCAGTGTGCTGATCCGCCGCGACTACGCCGTCGCGGAACCGCAGCGGCTGCTGGCTCAGGCTCAGCGGATCGAGGCGGTGGAGCACGAGGGCGGGACGGTCAACGGCCGGGAGGCCGCGGCCACCCTGCACGGTGCGCTCGGTGTGCTCTTCGGGGAGTTCGAACCGGACGAGATCGCCTCCCGGCACAAGGAGTTCGGCCTGGAGGAGGGCGACTCCACGCTCTGGGTGACCGCCGCGGACGAACCGGCGGAGCCCGGCGAGTGGCTGGACGCCCCCTTCGAGCAGGTCGATCCGCAGGCGGTGGTGTGCCGGTTCGACGTCAGCGCGGTCTTCGACGAGGACCCCGACGACGCCGACGCCGACGAGGATCTCGACGACGTCGAAGAGGTGGAGCTGGACGAGGACGAGGACCTGGAGCCGCTGGACGCGGACCGCGCATAGCCGGCGACCGGGTGTGACCGACAACGGTGGTGGCCGGACGTGACCGGCGAACGGCGGCGGTCGGGAGGATCGACATCCTCCCGGCCGCCGCCGTTTCCGACTGTTGCCGTGCTTCAGTCCGTCGTCGGCACCTGGGGGCGCAGAAGCGCGGGCAGCCGGGTCGTCCGGGGCTTCGCCGGGATCTCCGCGACCGCCTTCGGCAACGCCTGCTCGACGCCGTGCACGACCGACAGATGACGGTCCGCGCGGCCGAACGCCGTGTAGACCCAGGGGCGGTTGAGCGCCTGCGCCGCGTCGCCGGGCAGCACCACGACCGCGGCCGGCCACCGGCCGCCCACCGCCTGGTGCGCGGTGAGCGCCCAGCCGTGCCGCACACACTGCGCGACCCGGTCCTTCGCCACCACGACCGTCTCGCCGGCGCACGACAGATGCAGCCCGTCGGCGTCCGCCGTCACCACGGTCCCGGGCACCGCGCGGCCCGGCACGGGGGAGTGGACAACACGGTCACCCGGGTCGAAGCCGCCGAAGCGGCCGGGGCCGGGGTTGAGCCGCTCCTTGAGGGCCGCGTTGAGCACCCGGGTGCCGGCGGCGCCGCCGTGGCCCGGGGTGACCACCACGGTCTGCTCGGGGGGCACGCCGAACGCCCGGGGCACCGAGTCCGCGACGAGCTGGACGGTCCGGTGCACGGCCTCGCCCGCGTCGCGCACGGGCACGATGACGACCTCCTTGCCGGGCGCCTCCACCTGGTTCAGCTCGCCGACGCCGATGCCCGAGACCAGCTCGCCCAGCGGGCCGGGGTCGGGGCGCCGGGAGACGACGTGCGGACAGTGCCGCGCGGCCAGTAGGTCGGCGAAGACCCGGCCGGGACCCACGGACCACAGCACCGCCGGATCGCCGGCCAGCACCAGCCGTGCCCCGTCCGGCAGCGACTCGGTGAGCAGGGCCCCGCTCTCCACGTCGAGTTGGGGCGCGTCGAGCACCACCAGGAGGTCGAGGTCGAGCGCGCCGTCCGGGTCGCGGCCGGGACCCTCGGCGCCGGACAGCAGACCGGCGACGGTGGCCGTGCCGGGTCCGTCGACGCGGGCGGCGAAACGGTCCCGGCCCACCGACGAGTGGGTCGCCGCCCAGGCGCGCAGCCCGAGCGCGTGGGCCGCGGTCAGCAGCGCGGCCGGCTCGGCGAGGGAGGCCTCGGCGCCGGTGTGCAGCACCAGCCCGTGGCCCGCGACCGCGCGGATCAACTCACCGGCGCCGCGCTCGGCGTCCGCCGCCGCCCGCTCCCAGTCCTCGGCCGAACCGTCCTGCTTCGGCACCGAGTTGATCAGCCGGGCCAGGCCGTCGGCGAGGCTCTCCTCCGCGAGCGCGTACCGCTCCAGGCCGACCAGCACCCGGACCGGCCGCTCCGGCTCGCCGTCGCCCTCGTCCGCCCCGTCCGCCCCGTCCGCCTTGTCCTCGGGGGCGGTCCGCGCGGCCGGGACGGCACCCGGCTCGTCGAGCGGATCCTGGAAGACCAGCGCCTCGCCCTCCGCGAGGGTGTTCTGTACGGCGGTGTCGGCGTCGGGCACGCCGTGCCGGCCCAGGGCCGTGGAGAGCGTGGCCAGTTCGAGCGCGGTGTGCCCGGCGATCGCGGCCTGCTCCAGCAGCCAGCAGGTGACCGCGCGGCCACGCCGCTCGTCGTCCGGCGCGCACTCCGCGCCCAGCAGCGCCCGCGCGAACCCGTCCGCCTGCTCGGGCCGCACACCGGCCACGCCCAGCAGCCGCCAGGGATCCTCGCGCAGCAGGTCGGGCGCGCCCGCCCCGAGGGCCTCGGCGGCCTGCGGCGCGAGCCCCTCCGGCGCACCACCCTCCACCAGCACCTGCCGTACGGCCTCGACGGCGTCCCCGCTGGGAGTCTGCGCGGCCGCCACCACGGGCTCGGGCCGCCGTACGGGCTCCTCGACCGGGCGCCGCCGCGCCGGTTCGGACTCGGCGAACACGGCGACCGGCTTCGCGCCGCTCTCCACCGCCCGCACGGCCGCGAGCAGGTCGGCGGCGGTACCGCTCAGCTTGGCCCCGCTCGCGACGGGCCCCTGCCGCTCCGCCTTCCGCCGTGCGATCCGCTCCCGCTCCAGCCGCTGCGCGGCGAGCTCGGCCGCGGCCTCGGACAGCTGAGCAGCCGTCTTCTCACCGTCGTCGGCACCGGAGTCCGTGCCGGTGGCACCCTCGGCGTCACTTTCCGTCCCTCCGGCCTCGCTCGCCCCCGTGCCCTCACCCCCGGCATCGGCCCGCCCCTCGCCCCCGGGCGTCTGGGTCCGGCTGTCCCCGGCATCCGCCCCGTCCCCGCCCCCCGGCGTCTGGGTCCCGCCGCCCTCGGCGTCCGCCCGCCCCTCGCCCCCGTGCGTCTGGGTCCGGCTGTCCTCGGCGTCCGTCCGACCCTCGCCCCCGTGCGTCTGGGTCCGGCTGTCCTCGGCGTCCGTCCGACCCTCGCCCCCGTGCGTCCGGGTCCGGCTGTCCTCGGCGTCCGTCCGCCCCTCGCCCCCGTGCGTCCGGGTCCCGCTGTCCTCGGCATCCGTCCGCCCCTCGCCCCCTTGCGTCCGGGTCCCGCTGCCCCCGGCGTCCGCCCCGTCCCCGCCCCCCGGCGTCCGCGTCCCCCCGTCCCCCGGCGTCCCCGTGCTCCCCGTTTCCGCGGCGGCGGGTGTCGCTTCGGGGGAGGTGTCCTCGGGAGTCGGCTCCGTGCTCACAGCGTGCTCCAGTCGTGATCGGGATAGCGGTGCACGGGTGCTGACACATCGTCGAGCGCCCGGCAGATCTCGTCAGGAAGACTAAGCGCCTCCACTGACAACGCGGCCGAGAGCTGCTGCGCGTTGCGCGTGCCGACGATGGGAGCCGTCACTCCGGGCCGGTCCCGCACCCAGGCGAGCGCGACCTGGAGCGGGGTCACCGCCAGCCCGTCGGCGGCCGTCGCCACCGCGTCCACGATCCGGCTCGCGGTGTCGTCGAGATACGGCTCGACGAAGAGCGCCAGATGGTCCGAGGCGCCCCGCGAGTCCGGCGGCAGCCCGTCGCGGTACTTGCCCGTCAGCACCCCGCGCCCCAGCGGCGAGGAGGGCAGCAGCCCGATGCCGAGGTCCAGCGCGGCCGGCAGCACCTCGCGCTCGACGCCGCGCTGGAGCAGCGAGTACTCCATCTGCGTGCTCGCCAGCCGGGTGCGCGTGCCCGGCGCGGCCAGCTGCCAGGTGGCGGCCTTGGCGAGCTGCCAGCCGCAGAAGTTGGAGACCCCGGCGTAGCGGGCGCGCCCGCTGGAGACCGCGAGGTCGAGCGCCTGGAGGGTCTCCTCCATCGGGGTGTCCGGGTCGAAGGCGTGGATGTGCCACACGTCGACGTAGTCCGTGCCGAGCCGCGCGAGCGAGGCGTCCAGCGCGGCGAGCAGATGACCGCGCGAGCCGTCGAAGCGGCGGTCGGGGTCGGGCACGCTGCCCGCCTTGGTGGAGATCACGAGGTCGCGCCGCGGCACGAGGCCTTCTATGAGGCGTCCGAGCAGATACTCGGCCTCCCCGTCGCCGTACACGTCCGCCGTGTCGACGAGGCTTCCGCCCGCTTCCCAGAAGGTCTTCAAGAGGTCAGCCGCGTCGTGTTCGTCGGTGTCCCTTCCCCAGGTGAGGGTGCCGAGACCGATGCGGGACACGCGCAGGCCGGTGCGGCCGAGATGCCTCTGCTCCATGGACGCCGAGAGTACTGGCCGCGACTGGCGTCGTGGGGGCCTGTGGACAACCGGTTTCCCGCAGGCACGGGCTGTGTTCGCGCGCTCTCCGAAGAGCGACGTCCGGCACCGGGATCTCGCCGCAGGCGGCCCCCCGCGCTAGGGTCTGCCGCACAGGGACGTTACTGATCAGTAAGGGGATTCGGCCATGCAGCTCGGGATCAACCTCGGCTACTGGGGCGCGGGTATGGACGGGGACAACCTCGCCGTCGCCAAGGAGGCCGACCGGCTCGGCTACGCGGTCTGCTGGGCCGCCGAGGCCTACGGCTCCGACGCGGCCACCGTGCTCACCTGGGTCGCCGCCCAGACCGAGCGCATCGACGTCGGCTCGGCCATCTTCCAGATCCCGGCCCGCCAGCCCGCGATGACCGCGATGACCGCCGCGACCCTCGACTCCCTCTCCGGCGGCCGCTTCCGGCTGGGCCTCGGCGTCTCCGGCCCGCAGGTCTCGGAGGGCTGGTACGGCGTCAAGTTCGACAAGCCGCTGTCCCGCACCCGCGAGTACGTCGACATCGTGCGCCGCGCGATGACCCGCGAGCGCCTCGCCTACGACGGCGAGCACTGGACGCTGCCCCTGCCGGACGGCCCGGGCAAGCCGATCAAGCTCACTGTGCACCCGCAGCGCGAGCACATCCCGCTGTACATCGCCGCGATCGGCCCGAAGAACCTGGAGCAGACCGGTGAGATCGCCGACGGCGCCCTGCTGATCTTCCCCTCCGCGGACCACCTTGAGGAGACCGCGCTGAAGTACCTCCGCGCGGGACGCGAGAAGGCCGGTCTGACCATGGACGGCTTCGACGTCTGCCCGACGCTGCCGCTCGCCGTCGGCGACGACAAGGACGTCACCGCGCTCGCCGACACCTTCCGCCCCTACACCGCGCTCTACGTCGGCGGCATGGGCAGCCGCAAGCAGAACTTCTACAACCAGCTCGCCGGACGCATGGGTTACGAGGCGGCGGCGGCCGAGATCCAGGAGAAGTACCTGTCCGGCGACAAGCAGGGCGCCGCGGCGGCCGTACCGCACGACCTGATCGACTCGACCGCGCTGCTCGGCTCCGTGGACCGGATCGCCGACCGGATGAAGGCCTACGCGGCCGCCGGGGTCACCACCCTCACACTGGCCCCCGCCGGCTTCACCCTGGACGAGCGGCTCACCGCGCTGCGCGCCGGCACCGAGGCCCTGGAGCGCGCCGGACTGGCCTGACACGCAGGCCGCGGGGGAGAGGTTTCCGCGGCCGTGGTGGGGGCTCGGGGGTCTTCCCCGCCACGGCCGTCACGGGGAACAACGCGCCGGACCGCGCGCGGTTACGCCCCGGACGTGTCGGCGACAGTCCTTCTTTTGGCGGAGTTGTCCGACACAGGTGTTGCAGCTCTCCGGACGGCGCATTTGACTCGTTCTTTGCGGAGTCCCCGTAGAGAGGTGCCTCAGATGCTTTCGGCCAAGAGTCTGTTCCAGGAGATCCTCGACAACGACGAGTCCTTCCGGCTGTTCTGCTCCATCGCCGCCAGCGGCGAGTCGCAGGGCGGCTGGGAGAACTCCCGCATCGCCGCGCTGGTGCCCGCGAGCGAGCGCGACCTCGCCCCCAAGATCACCCGGCACGGCGCCGACGAGGACAAGCACGGGCGGATCTTCAACGCCCTGATGAAGAAGCGCGGCCTGCGGCCCGTCCCTGTACCCGCCGAGACCGACTACACCATGATCCTGGAGAAGAACGGGATCGGTCTCGCCCACGAGAAGCTCAAGAGCGACCAGCACCTGACCGTCCAGGACGTCATCACCTACCTCGCCCACAGCCGGGTCACCGAACAGCGTGCCTCGGAGCAGATGGACATGCTGCGCAAGTACTTCGGGGACCACCCCGACGTCGGCCGCGCGGTGAAGATGATCTCCAACGACGAGGACAACCACCTCGCCTACTGCCACGAGGAACTCCTGCGCTACGCCGCGGCCGGACACGGCCGGGCCATCCAGCGCACCCTGCGCGACTGCGCGCTCGCCGAGATCCGTATCTACCGGGACGTCAGCCTCGCCGTGATGGCGCAGATGGGGCGCGTCCTCGGCTGGTCCAGGCCCAAGGCGGCGGTCCTCGCCCTGGGCATCCACGCCGTGTACCTGTACGAACGGCTGGGCGGCTGGCGGCGCATGGTGTCGCTGCGGATGCCGGAGCGGCGCAACGCGCTCGGGGGCCCCGCGAGCGCGGCCCCCGAGTTCGCCTGACCCGTCCCGCGCGTCCCGCCCGTCCCGCCCGGCCTGCCCGTCCCGCTGCTTCCGCCCGACGGAGAATCCGCCCCACGCGCGCGTGCCGTGCGTGGGGCGCCGCCGTGTCCGCGGCCCGCTACATCCAGTCCCGCCGCTTGAACGTCCGGTACAGCAGCGCCACCAGGCCCGCCATCAGCGCGATCACCGCCGGATACGACCACACCCAGTGCAGTTCCGGCATGTGGTCGAAGTTCATGCCGTAGATGCCCGCGATCATCGTGGGCACCGCGGCCATGGCCGCCCAGGCGGAGATCTTCCGCATGTCGTCGTTCTGCCGCACGCTCATCTGCGCCAGATGCGCCGACAGGATGTCCGACACCAGCCGGTCCAGGCTCTCCACCGCGTCGTTCACCCGCGCGAGATGGTCGTTGACATCACGGAAGTACGGCCGCGCCTTGTCGTTCACGTACGGCACCGAGACGCCGAACGGGCCGAGTCCGGCGAGCCGGGTCAGCGGCAGCGTCAGGGGTCCGGAGGCCCGGCGGAACTCCAGGATCTGCCGCTTGAAGTTGTAGATCCGCGCCGCCGAGTTCCGTGAGCCGCCGCCCTCCGGCGAGAAGACCTCGGTCTCCAGCTCCTCCAGGTCGGTCTGGAGCTCGTCCGCGACCTCCAGGTAGTGGTCGACCACGGCGTCCGAGATCGCGTACACGACCGCCGTGGGCCCTTTGCCGAGCAGCTCCGGATCGTGCTCCAGCCGGTGCCGGACGGCTGCGAGCGGGGAGCCCTCGCCGTGACGCACGGTCACCACGAAGCCCTCGCCGATGAAGATCATCACCTCGCCGGTGGAGACGGTGTCGCTGTCCGGCTCGTAGAGCACCGGTTTCAGCACCATGAACAGCGAGTCGTCGTAGACCTCCAGCTTGGGGCGCTGGTGCGCCTTCAGGGCGTCCTCCACGGCCAGCGGGTGCAGCCCGAACTCCTCGGTGACCAGGCCGAACTCGCCCTGCGTGGGCTCGTACAGCCCGATCCACACAAAGCCGCCGGCGCCGCGCGCCTCGACGAGGGCGTCGGAGAAGTCCTCGGGACCCTCCGTGCGGTGCCCGTCGCGGTAGATGGCGAAGTCGACGATCACGCTGCGAATTCTCCCGTCGGCACGGCGTCGACGCACGTTGTCGTCCGCCCGCCACCGCGCGCTCCCGGCCGGTCCCGGCCCGCCCACGGCAACGCCCCCTGCGGCGCGGCGGTACGCCTACGCTGGTGGTCATGCCCACGTTGATCCTTGTCCGGCACGGACGCTCCACCGCCAACACCGAGGGCCTGCTGGCCGGCTGGACTCCCGGCGTCGCCCTCGACGAACGCGGCCGCGAACAGGCCGCCGGACTGCCCGGACGGCTCGCCGCGCTGCCGATCTCCGAGGTGGTCGCGAGCCCCCTCCAGCGCTGCCAGGAGACCGTCCAGCCGCTCCTCGACGCCCGTCCCGGGCTGACCGCGCACTCCGACGACCGGATCGGCGAGGCCCACTACGGGGACTGGTCCGGCCGCAAGCTCGCCGAACTCTCCGACGAGCCGCTGATGCAGGTCGTCCAGGCCCATCCGACGGCCGCCGCGTTCCCCGGCGGTGAGTCGATGCGGGCCATGGCGACCCGCGCCGCCGAAGCGGTACGCGAGTGGAACGCGCGCGTGGAGCGCGATCACGGCGCCGACGCCGTCTACGTCATGTGCTCGCACGGCGACATCATCAAGTCCCTCGTGGCGGACGCACTCGGACTTCATCTCGACCTCTTCCAGCGGATCTCCGTAGAACCGTGTTCCATCACCGCGATCCGTTACACCCGACTGCGGCCGTTTCTCGTACGGCTCGGTGACACCGGCGACTTCGCGTCACTCGTGCCGCGCGAGGAACCCCCCGCGGGGGAGGCGCCGGTCGGGGGCGGTGCGGGCGCACCGTGATCGTCCGCCGCAGTAGGGTTGAGCGGTTGCACCAGCCGCGAAACCGACCACATTCGCTCGCGATTCCCACCACGACTGCATGGAGCTGGACGTGTCCCGTCAGGTGTACCTCTACGACCCGCCGGACCGCTTCGTGGCCGGCACGGTCGGGCTGCCCGGACGCCGTACGTTCTTCCTTCAGGCCACCGCCGGCCCCCGCGTGACCAGCGTTGCCCTGGAGAAGACCCAGGTGGCCGCGCTCGCCGAGCGCATGGACGAACTGCTCGACGAGGTCGTCCGGCGGACCGGCGGCAGCGCGTCCGTGCCGGCCGTCGCGCCCACCGAGGTCTCCGACAACGACCCGCTGGACACCCCGGTCGAGGAGGAGTTCCGGGTCGGCACCATGGCCCTCGCCTGGGACGGCGAGGAACAGCGCATGATCGTCGAGGCCCAGGCGCTGGTGGAGCTGGACGCCGACTCCGAGGAGGACCTCGCCGAGGCCGAGGAGCGGCTCCTCCAGGACGAGGAGAACGGACCCCCGATGCTGCGGGTCCGGCTGACCGGGGCGCAGGCCCGTGCCTTCGCCAAGCGCGCGCTCGACGTCGTCAACGCCGGGCGGCCGCCGTGCCCGCTGTGCAGTCTGCCGCTCGACCCGGAGGGACACGTATGTCCGCGCCAGAACGGATACCGCCGCGGAGCGTGACGTCCGTGGAACTTCTCACCGAGGGTGAGCTGACCGTGCGCGGCCGGATCCGGGACGCGTCCAACGCGGCCCTGTACTGCACGGTGACGTACGAGGGCCAGGAGGCCGCCTGCGTCTACAAGCCGGTCGCCGGGGAGCGTCCGCTGTGGGACTTCCCCGACGGCACGCTCGCCCAGCGCGAGGTCGCCGCGTACGCCGTCTCGGCGGCCACCGGCTGGGACCTGGTCCCGCCGACCGTGCTGCGCGAGGGTCCCTACGGCGAGGGCATGGTCCAGCTGTGGATCGAGGCCACGCCGGACGCCGAGCTGCTGGCCCTGGTGGACGGTGAGGAGCCCGAGCCGGGCTGGAAGGCCATCGGCTTCGCCGAGGTCGCCGAGGACAGGACGGCGCTGCTGGTGCACGCGGACGACGAGCGGCTGCGGCGGCTGTCCGTGCTCGACGCCGTGATCAACAACGCCGACCGCAAGGGTGGGCATCTGCTGCCCACGGAGGACGGGCGGCTGTACGGCATCGATCACGGTGTCACGTTCAACGCGGAGAACAAGCTGCGTACGCTGCTGTGGGGCTGGGCGGGCGAACCCCTCACCGCCGAGGCGATGGAGGCCCTGCGCCGTCTCCGGGCCGACCTGGGCCCCGGCGGGCCGCTCGCCGACCGGTTGTCCGCGCTGATCACCCCGCCCGAACTGGACGCCACCCGCTCACGGGTCGCCGGCCTCCTCACGACGGGGGTCCACCCCCAACCAACCGGCGACTGGCCGGCCATCCCCTGGCCCCCGGTGTAACCCGGACAGTTCGGCCGCGGCCCGGCGGGGGTTGTCCGCGCAGTTCCCCGCGCCCCTGGACAGTTGTCCGGCCGCGGCCCGGTGGGGTCTGCTCGCGCAGTTCCCCGCGCCCCCAGGGCGTCGAAGCCAGCGCCCATCGCCCAGAACCCCACCCCACCATTTCCCAAGCCCCCCGAACACCCCCCTCAGGGCCGCGAGAAACAGCCCGACCACCCCCCACGTGCCCGCACCCAACCACCCCCTCCAGAGGCGCGGAGAACTGCGCGACCACCCCACACGGTCCCGCACCGGACCACCCCTCCCAGGGGCGCGGGGAACTGCGCGAGCACCCCCCACCGGCTCGCACTCGAGCAACCTCCCAGGGGCGCGGGGAACTGCGCGAGCACCCCCCACCGGCCCGCACTCGAACAACCCTTCCAGGGGCGCGGGGAACTGCGCGAGCACCCCCCACCGGCCCGCACCGGACCACCCCCTTCGAGGGGCGCGGGGAACTGCGCGAACACCCCCACCGGCTCGCACTCGAGCAACCTCCCAGGGGCGCGGGGAACTGCGCGAGCACCCCCCACCGGCCCGCACTCGAACAACCCTTCCAGGGGCGCGGGGAACTGCGCGAGCACCCCGCACGGTCCCGCACCGGACCACCCCCTTCGAGGGGCGCGGGGAACTGCGCGAACACCCCCACCGGCTCGCACTCGAGCAACCTCCCAGGGGCGCGGGGAACTGCGCGAGCACCCCCCACCGGCCCGCACCCGGACAACGCCCCCCGGCCAGGGGCACCGCACAGCCCCCCACCCCCCCGCAAGACCGTCTTCCCGGCCATCCGCCCCGGCCGGTTCGAATCCGGAACCATAGTCCGGTTACGCTCATGACATGCATGCCTGGCCCGCTTCCGAGGTCCCCGCCCTGCCTGGTCAGGGCCGCGACCTGAGGATCCACGACACCGCGACCGGCGGCCTCGTCACCCTCGACCCCGGTCCCGTCGCCCGTATCTACGTCTGCGGCATCACGCCGTACGACGCGACCCACATGGGTCACGCGGCGACCTACAACGCGTTCGACCTCGTGCAACGCGTGTGGCTCGACACCAAGCGGCAGGTTCACTACGTCCAGAACGTGACCGACGTCGACGACCCCCTGCTGGAGCGCGCGCAGCGCGACGGAGTCGACTGGGTGGCACTGGCCGAGCAGGAGACCGCGCTGTTCCGCGAGGACATGACCGCCCTGCGGATGCTGCCGCCGCGCCAGTACATCGGCGCCGTCGAGGCGATACCCGGCATCGTGCCGCTCGTCGAGCGGCTCCGCGACGCCGGCGCCGCCTACGAACTCGACGGCGACATCTACTTCTCCGTGGAGTCCGACCCCCACTTCGGCGGCGTCTCGCACCTCGACGCGGCCGCCATGCGGCTGCTCTCCGCCGAGCGCGGCGGCGACCCCGAGCGTCCCGGCAAGAAGGACCCGCTCGACCCGATGCTGTGGATGGCGGCCCGCGCGGGCGAGCCCAGCTGGGACGGCGGCTCCCTGGGACAGGGACGCCCCGGCTGGCACATCGAGTGCGTCGCCATCGCCCTCGACCACCTCGGTATGGGCTTCGACGTCCAGGGCGGCGGCTCGGACCTCGCCTTCCCGCACCACGAGATGGGCGCCTCGCACGCCCAGGTGCTCACCGGCGAGTTCCCGATGGCCAAGGCGTACGTGCACGCCGGCATGGTCGCCCTGAACGGGCAGAAGATGTCGAAGTCCAAGGGAAACCTGGTCTTCGTCTCCCAGCTGCGCCGCGACGGCGTCGACCCCGCCGCCATCCGCCTGGCCCTGCTCTCCCACCACTACCGGGCCGACTGGGAGTGGACCGACCAGGTGCTGCGGGACGCGCAGGAACGTCTCGGCCGCTGGCGCGCGGCCGTCTCCCGCCCCGACGGCACCGGCGCCGACGCGGTCGTCGAGGAGATCCGCGCGGCCCTCGCCGACGACCTGGACGCCCCGGCGGCCCTCGCCGCGGTGGACCGCTGGGCCGCGCGCCAGCAGGAGGCGGGCGGTACGGACATCGGTGCCCCCGGTGTCGTCTCGCGCGCCGTGGACGCCCTGCTGGGCGTGGCGCTCTAGCCACCCCCGCCACCCGCCGGGCCAGGACGACGAACAAGAAGGGGCGCTTCCTCCGGGAGGAAGCGCCCCTTCTGACTGCTCCGACGCGTTGGCCGGCTCAGTCCTCCGACGACTCGTCGTCGTCCGTGGACGGCTTCGGCGGCTTCGGCGGGCGGGTCCGCTCGCCCGGCGTCGGCGGAGTGGTCCCACCGTCCCGGCGGCGCAGATAACGCTCGAACTCCCGCGCGATCGCCTCACCGGTCGCCTCGGGCAGCTCCGCGGTGTCCCGGGCCTCCTCCAGCGACTGCACGTACTCGGCGACCTCGCTGTCCTCCGCGGCCAGTTGGTCCACACCCACCTGCCAGGCCCGCGCGTCCTCGGCCAGCTCGCCCAGCGGGATCCGGACGTCGATCAGGTCCTCCAGCCGGTTCAGCAGCGCCAGCGTGGCCTTCGGGTTCGGCGGCTGCGACACGTAGTGCGGTACGGCCGCCCAGAGCGACACCGCCGGTACGCCCGCGTGGGTGCACGCCTCCTGGAGGACGCCGACGATGCCCGTGGGGCCCTCGTACTTGGTCTCCTCCAGGTCCATCCGCTGGGCCAGGTCCGGATCCGAGGTGGTCCCGCTGATCGGGACCGGGCGGGTGTGCGGGGTGTCGCCGAGCAGCGCACCCAGGATCACCACCAGCTCCACACCCAGCTCGTGCGCGAATCCGAGCAGTTCGTTGCAGAACGAGCGCCAGCGCATGGACGGTTCGATGCCGCGGACCAGCACCAGGTCACGCGGCTTGTCGCCGCCGACCCGCACCACCGACAACCTTGTCGTCGGCCAGGTGATCTTTCGCACACCGGCGTCCATCCACACCGTGGGCCGGTTCACCTGGAAGTCGTAGTAGTCCTCGGCGTCGAGCGCCGCGAACACCTCGCCCTTCCACTCGCTCTCCAGATGCGCGACCGCGCTGGAGGCGGCGTCGCCGGCGTCGTTCCAGCCCTCGAACGCGGCCACCATCACTGGGTCGATCAGCTCGGGAACCCCCTCCAGCTCGATCACCCAGCGCCTCCTTCCGACGTGCCCTCGCCTAACGACCCAACCTTACGGCGTGCGACGGGGGCGCCCGCAGCCCCCTTGCACGGGGGAGTGAACGGATCACTGCCCCGTCCACCACCCCGGAACACCCCGGGAACGTCTCTTCGAATCATCCGAGCACCAGGTCCGGGGCGGCACTCACAGGGTGCTGCGCAGCCACTGCTCGACGCTCGCGATGTGCACGGTCGCCCAGGAACGGGCCGCCTCGGCGTCCCGGTCGCGCAGCGCCCCGAGGATCGCCCGGTGCTCGTGCAGGGTCCGGCTGACCGCGTCCTCCTGGGTCAGCCCGCGCCAGATCCGGGCCCGGGTGGTCGGCCCGGACAGCCCGTCGAGCAGCGAGCACAGCACCGAGTTGCCGGCCGCCTGCACGATGCCGCGGTGGAACTCCAGGTCGGCGGCGACGAGTTCCTCCACCGAGGGTTCGCCGCCGAGCGCCTCCAGCTGCGCGGTCAGCGCGTCGAGCTGCTGTTCGCTGACCCGGGTGGCGGCGATCGCGGTGGCGGCCGGCTCCAGGATCCGCCGTACCGCGAGGAACTCCAGGACGGTGTCGTCGCGGTGGAAGTCGACGACGAAACTCAGCGCCTCCAGCAGCAACTGCGGATCGAGGCTGGTCACATATGTGCCGTCGCCCTGGCGCACGTCCAGGATCCGGATCAGCGCGAGGGCGCGCACCGCCTCGCGCAGGGAGTTGCGGGACAGGCCCAGCTCGGCGGCGAGTTCGCTCTCCTTGGGCAGCCGGTCGCCGGGTCGCAGGGCGCCCGAGACGATCATTCCCTTGATCTTCTCGATCGCCTCGTCGGTGACTGCCATCGGCCGGCCTCCCAGTCGCTCAGACATCGGATGTCTCAGCGCCATTATGGGGGTTCACCCGGCTGAACCGGGACCGAACCCACAGGTCAGACCGGCGCCCCGGCGTCCGCTCGGCCGCCGTGCGCCTCCGGCTCGGCGAGCAGCCGCAGCGCCTCCAGGGAGACCACCGCGCCCCGCGCCACACCGGCCGCTACGACGTCCCGGTGCGGGTCGTAGCCGCCGGTCGCCTCCTCGTCGACGAGTTCGTCCGCGTTGGCGCCGTCCACCACCAGCACCCCGCCCGCGACGAGCCCGCGCAGCGACGCCGTCACCAGCAGTGCCGACAGCTCCATCTCGATGGCGGCGAGCCCGGCGCCGCGGTACGCGGTGAGCGGGATCAGCCCCGGCTGGAACGCCGCCCGTGTCCACACGATCCCCCGGTGGTGCGGCGCCCCCGCCTCCCGGGCGGCCCGCCGCAGCGCCAGCACGGCCTCGGGCGCGGCGACGGCCGGGTACTCCGGCGGCAGCAACTGCTGGGTCACCCCGTCGTCGCGTACGGCCGCCTCCGCGATCACCAGATCGCCGTCACCGATCCCCGGGCGCATCGCCCCCGCCGTACCGAACCGCAGAAAGGTGCGCACGCCCGCGTCGGCGAGTTCCTGGAAGAGCAGGATCGCGCCCGGAGCGCCCACCCCGTGCGAGGCCACGACCACCGGCAGACCCTTCCAACTCCCGGCGAACACCCGGTACTCGCGGTGGTACGACACCTCGTCGGCGCCGTCGAGCAGCGCGGCGACGGCCGCGGCGCGCGCCGGGTCGCCGACGACGACCGCGTGCGCCGGGAGCCCCGCGCGGGGTATGCGGGTGATGGGCATCAGGTCCTGCGTCATGGCGTGGCTCCAGGGGCGGGGCGGGAGTTGACGCCGATCATACGAATCGCGCGTCTCCCGGCGATCACACCCCCGGGACGCCGACCGGGCGCGGACCGATGGCCCGCACCCGGTGGGTCTGCCGTCGGCGAGCCGTCAGGCCGCCGGTGAACCGTCAGCCGAAGGCGCGCACGGCCTGGTAGTACGTCCACGCGGTGCTGTTGCAGGCGGTCTTGGTGCCACCGCTGTAGCCGTTGCACACCCGCTTGAGGTCCTCGTAGAAGGCGCTGTCGAGGCGCGCCTTGTTGGCGTCGAACTGGCCGGCGGCCTTGTAGTTGCGGTAGCCGAAGTCGTGGCGGGCGCAGGAGTTGGCGAACGGGAAGCCGAAGGGGTTGTCGGGGGAGGAGGAGCAGTAGTCGGTGGACCAGTCGAACGCGTAGGCGGCCCAGGCGCCCTGGTTGGAGCGGGCCGCGGCCCAGGAGCTGTAGCTGGACGAGCTTGTCTGGGTCCAGCTCGACAGCACCTGGGGCTTGTCGGCGGGAGCGGCGGTGGCGCTGGTGGCGGTCGCGGTGATGGTGATCACGGCCAGGGCCGATGCGGCGAGACCGGTGGCAAGTCTGCGGTGCATCCCACACCTCCATGAGGCTGCGACCCGTCCGTCGGGCCGCAGGTTCATGACAAGATGATTGACGCATCTTCAATGTCGTTACACCGCAGCCGCCCTAATGCGCCGTGAACTCTCCGGCCCGCCGGGCGATCAACGGGTGAACCGCGCGGAAGTGCCCTGTGCTCCGCCGGTGGCATGCGTAAGGGGCGGTCCACAAAGGCACCGCCCCTTACGCATGCGCCCGCGCGGGCGCCGGGTCTACTTCTTGTCGAGCAGGTCCTGGACCTTCGCACGGACGTCGTCCGTGGCCAGCCCGCGGATCGTCAGCGTCGTACGCCGACGCAGCACGTCGTCCTGCGTCTCCGCCCACTCCTGGTCACGGGCCCACACGACCTGCGCCCAGATCTCCGGGGCGTCGGGGTGCACACGCTGGGCCAGTTCGGGGTTCTCGTTGGCGATCCGCGCGATGTCGAAGGCCAGCGAGCCGTAGTGCGTGGCCAGGTGCCGGGCGGTGTCCGCCGCCATCCGCGGGCCCGGCGCCGGACCGTCGATCATCAGCCGGTGGGCGACCGCGCGCGGGTTGGCGACACCCGGCAGCGGCATCCGCTTCGGCAGCGACGAGATCGGTTCGAAGTCCTCGCCCAGCGGGTGGCCCGGCAGCGTCTCCAGCTTCTTCATCACCGTACGGCCGATGTGCCGGAACGTCGTCCACTTGCCGCCCGCGACCGACAGCATGCCGCCCCGGCCCTCGGTCACCACCGTCTCGCGCTTGGCCTTCGCCGTGTCGCCGGGACCGCCCGGCAGCACCCGCAGACCCGCGAACGCGTAGGTGATGAGGTCCCGGTCGAGCTGCTGGTCGCGGATGGAGAACGCGGCCTCGTCGAGTATCTGCGCGATGTCCTTGTCGTTGACCGCGACATCCGCCGGGTCGCCCTCGAACATCTCGTCCGTGGTGCCGAGCAGCAGCATGTCCTCCCAGGGCAGGGCGAACGTGATGCGGTACTTGTCGATCGGCGTCGCCAGCGCCGCCTTCCACGGGGCCGTCCGCTTCAGGACCAGGTGCGCGCCCTTGGACAGCCGGATCGACGGCGCCGCGTCCGGGTTCTCCAGGCGGCGCAGGTGGTCCACCCACGGGCCGGTCGCGTTGAGCACCAGCCGCGCGGAGACGCCGAACTCGTCGCCGGACAGCCGGTCCTTGAGCTCGGCACCGGTCACCCGGCCCCGGGTGAAGCGCAGAGCGGTGACCTCGGCGTGGTTCAGCACGACCGCGCCCGCCTCGACGGCCGCGCGGACCGTCATCAGCGCCATCCGCGCGTCGTTCATCTGGTCGTCGCCGTACACGGCCACGGCCTTGAGGTTCTCGGTACGCAGCTCCGGCACATCCTGCTGCGCCTTGCCGGGGGAGAGCAGATGCCCGACACCGTCGCCGAACGCGGACAGCGCCGAGTAGGCGAACACCCCCGCACCGAGCTTGGCGGCGCCGTGCGGGCCGCCCTTGTACACCGGCAGGTAGAAGGTGAGCGGGTTCGCCAGGTGGGGGGCCACCTGGCGGGAGACCGCGCGCCGTTCGAAGTGGTTCTCCGCCACCAGCTTCACCGCGCCGGTCTGGAGATAGCGCAGACCGCCGTGGAGCAGCTTGGAGGAGGCGGAGGAGGTGGCGCCGGCGAAGTCGCCGGCGTCGACCAGGGCCACCCTGAGACCGGACTGCGCGGCATGCCAGGCGGTGGAGATGCCCAGGATGCCGCCGCCGATGACAAGAAGGTCGTACGACGCCCCGGCGAGCTGTTCCCGGGTCTCGGCGCGGCTCGGGTTGGAGCCGGAGGCCGGGTGTGTGCCCAGGGCAGGCACGGACTTCAGGGTGGACTGACTGGTCATGGTGGGTTCTTACTCCTCGTCAGCTCTTCGCGGGCGGGTGGGCCGGGTCGGCCCGTCCGCCCGTCAGCTCTCGTCCTCGTCGAGCCAGCCCATGGTCCGCTCCACGGCCTTGAGCCAGCTCTTGTACTCGCGGTCGCGCTGGGCCGCGTCCATGCGGGGGGTCCACTCGGCGGCCCTGCGCCAGTTGGCGCGCAGGTCGTCGGTGCTGTTCCAGAAGCCGACGGCCAGGCCGGCGGCGTAGGCGGCGCCGAGGCAGGTGGTCTCGGCGACCATCGGGCGCACCACGGGGGCGTCCACGAAGTCCGAGAGGGTCTGCATCAGCAGGTTGTTGGAGGTCATGCCGCCGTCGACCTTGAGCGTGGTGAGCTCCACGCCGGAGTCCTTCGTCATGGCGTCCGCGATCTCCCGCGTCTGCCAGGCGGTGGCCTCCAGGACGGCGCGCGCGAGGTGCGCCTTGGTGACGTACCGGGTCAGACCGGCGATCACACCGCGGGCGTCGGAGCGCCAGTACGGGGCGAACAGCCCGGAGAAGGCCGGTACGAAGTAGGCGCCGCCGTTGTCCTCGACGGAGAGCGCGAGCGTCTCGATCTCGGCGGCGGTGGAGATGAGACCCATCTGGTCGCGCATCCACTGCACCAGCGAACCGGTGACGGCGATCGAGCCCTCCAGGGCGTAGACCGTGTCCTGGTCGCCGATCTTGTAGCCGACGGTGGTCAGCAGCCCGCTGTACGAGTTGATGATCTTCTCGCCGGTGTTCATCACCATGAACGTGCCGGTGCCGTACGTCGACTTGGTCTCGCCCTCGGAGAAACAGGTCTGGCCGAACAGGGCCGCCTGCTGGTCGCCGAGCGCGGACGCGACCGGGATACCGCCGAGCAGCTCGCCGAGGCGGCCGCCGGTGATCTCGCCGTAGACCTCTGCGGAGGAGCGGATCTCGGGGAGGATCGCGAGCGGCACACCGATCGACTCGGCGATCTTCGGGTCCCACTGCATGGTGTGCAGGTTCATCAGCATGGTGCGCGAGGCGTTGGTGACGTCGGTGACGTGGTGGCCGCCGTCCGCGCCGCCGGTCAGGTTCCAGATGACCCAGCTGTCCATGGTGCCGAAGAGGATGTCGCCGGCCTCGGCGCGCTCGCGCAGTCCCTCGACGTTGTCCAGCAGCCAGCGGGCCTTGGGACCGGCGAAGTAGGAGGCGAGCGGCAGACCGGTCTCCCGGCGGAAACGGTCCTGCCCGACGTTGCGGCCGAGTTCGCGGCACAGGGCGTCGGTGCGGGTGTCCTGCCAGACGATGGCGTTGTGGACCGGCTCACCGGTGTTCTTGTCCCACAGCACGGTCGTCTCGCGCTGGTTGGTGATGCCGATGGCCTTGATGTCGTCGCGGGTGATGCCGGCCTTCTCGATCGCGCCGGCCACGACCTCCTGGACGTTGGTCCAGATCTCGTTGGCGTTGTGCTCGACCCAGCCCGGCTTCGGGAAGATCTGCTCGTGCTCCTTCTGGTCGACGGAGACGATCCGGCCGTCCCGGTCGAAGACGATGCAGCGCGAGGAGGTGGTGCCCTGGTCGATGGCCGCGATGAAGGGCCCGGCAGTGTGGGCGTCAGTCACTGTGTGCTCCTGGGGTTCCGTGGGTGGGGGACCGTTCTACCGGTGCTCTAGGCGAAAGCGACGTTGTAGAGGCCTGCCGCGATGGCGGCGCCGATCAGCGGACCCACCACCGGGATCCAGGCGTAGCCCCAGTCGGAGCCACCCTTGTTGGGCAGCGGCAGCAGGGCGTGCACGATGCGCGGGCCGAGGTCACGGGCCGGGTTGATGGCGTAGCCGGTCGGGCCACCGAGGGACAGACCGACGGCCACCACGACGAAGGCGGTGATGAGGGCGCCGAGCGTGCCCAGGCCGTTGCCCGCGTTGTTGAGGCCCTGCGTGAGGATGGCCAGGATCAGCACGATGGTGCCGATGATCTCGGTCGCGAGGTTCTGCCACACGTTCCGGATCTCGGGGCCGGTGGAGAAGATGCCCAGGACCGGGCCCGCGCCCTTCTCCCGGGCCTCCACGGCCTTGGTCCCGGCCGGCGCGCCCGGTTCCCCGACGATCTCCCGGTCGGTGAGGTGCGCGTGGAACTGGCCGTAGTAGGCGATCCAGACGAGCGTCGCGCCGATCATGGCGCCGAGCAACTGCCCGCCCCAGTACAGGGGGAGGTCGCTCCAGCCGCCGTCCTTGATCATGAGCGCCAGCGTGACCGCCGGGTTGAGCTGTGCGCCGGAGAGCGGGGCCGAGATGTACACGGCCGTCATCACGGCGAAACCCCACCCGAAGGCGATGGCCAGCCACCCGGCGTTACGGGCCTTGGAGGCCTTCAGTACGACGGCGGCGACCACACCGCCGCCGAGCAGAATGAGTACGGCGGTACCGATGGTCTCGCCGATGAAGATGTCGGAGCTGGACACCCGCGACTCCTTTGTCCTTCGTCCAGGGGGAGCAGAACCCCGAGTCCCGTTCAGGGGTCCGTCGGCCCGTGGCGTTGTCACACTCTAGCGCGTATTGCCGTCAAGTGTTCGACAATGCCGACCGATGGACGGGAGTCTTGCCCCGCGTTACCCACACGTCAAGGGTTCGGTTATCGAAAGCGCGATCGTTATTGATCGCCATGAGTCACCGATCCCCGAAGCAATGCACCCCCTTTCGCCCTGTTTGTCCACTTCAGGGTAGGGCGAGTGCCGGAACACCGCCGAGTGCTCCGGTTTCTCTTACGAGGTTCTTGTGGCCGGTGATGCGGGTGGGGCGGCGCTCGGGCCGCGCCTCAGAAGCGCCCGGCGCCCAGGTCCCGGGACACCGCGCGGGCGCAGTCCCGCACCGCCGCGATCAGCTCGGGCCGCAGTTCGCCGTCGCGCGCCAGCCGCTCCACGGCGCCCGCGACACCCACCGCCCCGACCGGCATCCGCCGCCGGTCGTGGATCGGCGCCGCGACGGAGGCCACGCCCTCCCAGGTCTCCTCGACGTCCGCCGCATAGCCCCGCGCGCGCGTGAGGTCGAGGATCTGCTCGAAGTCTCCGGCGTCGTACACCGTGCGGTCCGTGAACGGCTTGCGGTCGCTCTCCAGCGCCTCGCTGTGCGCCACCGGGTCGTACGCCGACAGGACCTTGCCCAGCGCCGTGGAGTGCAGCGGCTGCATCGCGCCGATCTCCAGCACCTGCCGGCTGTCGTCGGGCCGGAAGACGTGGTGCACGATCAGCACACCCTGCTGGTGCAGCACGCCCAGGTAGACGCTCTCGCCGCTGGAGCGGGCCAGGTCGTCCGTCCAGACGAGGGCCCGCGCGCGCAGCTCGTGCACGTCCAGGTAGGTGGTGCCGAGCCGGAGCAGCTCCGCGCCCAGCTGATAGCGCCCGGAGGCGTCGTCTTGCTCGACGAAGCCCTCCTGCTGGAGGGTGCGCAGGATGCCGTGGGCCGTGCCCTTGGCGAGGCCGAGCGAGGAGGCGATGTCCGACAGGCCGAGTCGTCGTTCACCGCCCGCGAGCAGCCGCAGCATCGCGGCCGCCCGTTCGAGCGACTGGATGTTCCGTGCCATCGCCGTCCTGCCTCCGTCCCCTTCGGCCGTTCATGGGCAGCCCTACAGCCACCGTTCGGCAATGTCGAACACTACCGGTCCATGCCGACCCTCCGCCAATACTCGGTCGGCACTTGTTACGTCCGGTGTTGTCCGCAGGTGACCCGGACGCCGTCCGCGTCCGTCCCGTGGACGCCCCGACCATAAGCCCTCGGTCCCCGCTACCCTGGCGGCGTGCGTCCGTAGACAGGACATCGGGACGGGACACGCCGGGAACCGCCCGGGCGCATCCTCCGGGAAGCGCCGGGTACCTTCCGAGCGCATCCTGACCGGGACGCAAAGCCGACAGCCGTCGCACCTGAGGGAGCCCTTTCATGGCCTCTGTGCCGCCGACCCCTTCCGCCGACCCCCGGAGCCGCGTGGCCGCACTCCGCGAGGCGCTCGCCACCCGCGTGGTGGTCGCCGACGGAGCCATGGGCACCATGCTCCAGGCGCAGGACCCCACCCTGGAGGACTTCCAGCAGCTGGAGGGCTGCAACGAGGTCCTCAACATCACGCGCCCCGACATCGTCCGCTCGGTGCACGCCGAGTACTTCGGCGTCGGCGTGGACTGCGTCGAGACCAACACCTTCGGCGCCAACCTCTCCGCCCTCGGCGAGTACGACATCCCCGAGCGCGTCACCGAACTCTCCGAGGCCGGCGCACGCATCGCCCGCGAGACCGCCGACGAGTTCACCGAACGCACCGGGCAGCAGCGCTGGGTCCTCGGCTCCATGGGCCCCGGCACCAAGCTGCCGACCCTCGGCCACACCACCTTCACCGCGATCCGCGACGCCTACCAGCAGAACGCCGAGGGCCTGCTCGCCGGCGGCGCCGACGCCCTGCTCGTCGAGACCACCCAGGACCTGCTCCAGACCAAGGCGTCGGTCATCGCCGCCCGCCGGGCCATGCAGGTAGCCGGATACGACGTACCGCTGATCGTCTCCGTGACCGTCGAGACCACCGGCACCATGCTCCTCGGCTCCGAGATCGGCGCGGCCCTGACCGCCCTGGAGCCGCTCGGCATCGACATGATCGGGCTGAACTGCGCGACCGGCCCCGCCGAGATGAGCGAGCACCTGCGCTTCCTCGCCCGCCACTCGCGCATCCCCCTGTCGTGCATGCCGAACGCCGGTCTGCCCGTCCTCACCTCGGACGGCGCCCACTACCCGCTGTCGGCGCCCGAGCTGGCCGACGCCCAGGAGAACTTCGTACGCGACTACGGTCTGTCGCTGGTCGGCGGCTGCTGCGGTACGACGCCGGAGCACCTGCGCCAGGTCGTCGAGCGCACCCGCGGCCTGGTCCCGGCCGAGCGCAGCCCGCGCCCCGAGCCGGGCGCCGCCTCGCTGTACCAGTCGGTGCCGTTCCGGCAGGACACCTCCTACCTGGCCATCGGCGAGCGCACCAACGCCAACGGCTCGAAGAAGTTCCGCGAGGCGATGCTGGAGGCCCGCTGGGACGACTGTGTCGAGATGGCCCGCGAGCAGATCCGCGAGGGCGCCCACCTGCTCGACCTCTGTGTCGACTACGTCGGCCGCGACGGCGTCGCCGACATGGAGGAGCTGGCCGGCCGGTTCGCCACCGCCTCCACACTCCCGATCGTCCTGGACTCCACCGAGGTCGACGTGATCCGGGCCGGGCTTCAGAAGCTCGGCGGCCGCGCGGTGATCAACTCGGTCAACTACGAGGACGGTGACGGCCCGGAGTCCCGCTTCGCCAAGGTCACCGCCCTCGCCCAGGAGCACGGCGCCGCGCTGATCGCCCTGACCATCGACGAGGAGGGCCAGGCCCGGACGCCCGAGCACAAGGTCCAGATCGCCGAGCGGCTGATCGACGACCTGACCGGCAACTGGGGCATCCACGAGTCGGACATCCTCATCGACACCCTGACCTTCACCATCTGCACCGGCCAGGAGGAGTCCCGGGGCGACGGCATCGCCACCATCGAGGCGATCCGCGAACTCAAGCGCCGCCACCCCGACGTACAGACCACCCTCGGCCTGTCCAACATCTCCTTCGGCCTCAACCCGGCCGCCCGCATCCTGCTGAACTCGGTCTTCCTCGACGAGTGCGTCAAGGCCGGCCTCGACTCGGCGATCGTGCACGCCTCCAAGATCCTGCCGATCGCCCGCTTCACCGAGGAGGAGGTCCGCACCGCCCTCGACCTGGTCTACGACCGCCGGGCCGAGGGCTACGACCCGCTCCAGAAGCTCATGGCCCTGTTCGAGGGCGCCACCGCCAAGTCCCTCAAGGCGGGCAAGGCGGAGGAACTGGCGGCGCTGCCCCTGGAGGAGCGCCTCAAGCGACGGATCATCGACGGTGAGAAGAACGGCCTGGAGGCCGACCTCGACGAGGCCCTCCAGACCACCCCGGCCCTGAAGATCGTCAACGAGATCCTGCTCGACGGCATGAAGGTGGTCGGCGAGCTGTTCGGCTCCGGCCAGATGCAGCTGCCGTTCGTGCTCCAGTCCGCCGAGGTGATGAAGACCGCGGTGGCCCATCTGGAGCCGCACATGGAGAAGACCGACGAGGACGGCAAGGGCACCATCGTGCTCGCCACGGTCCGCGGCGACGTCCACGACATCGGCAAGAACCTCGTCGACATCATCCTGTCCAACAACGGCTACAACGTGGTCAACCTCGGCATCAAGCAGCCGGTCTCGGCGATTCTCGACGCCGCCGCCGAACACCGCGCCGACGTCATCGGCATGTCCGGCCTCCTCGTGAAGTCCACCGTGATCATGAAGGAGAACCTGGAGGAGCTCAACGCCCGCGGCATGGCGGCCGACTTCCCCGTCATCCTCGGCGGCGCGGCCCTCACCCGGGCCTATGTCGAGCAGGACCTGCACGAGATCTACGAGGGCGAAGTCCGCTACGCCCGCGACGCGTTCGAGGGCCTGCGCCTCATGGACGCCCTCATCGGCGTCAAGCGGGGCGTGCCCGGTGCGAAGCTGCCGGAGCTCAAGCAGCGCCGGGTGCGCGCGACGCCGGCCGCGGTCGTCGAGGAGCGGCCGGAGGAGGGGCACGTCCGCTCCGACGTCGCCACCGACAACCCGATCCCCGAGCCGCCCTTCAGGGGCACCCGCGTCATCAAGGGCATCCAGCTCAAGGAGTACGCGTCCTGGCTCGACGAGGGCGCCCTGTTCAAGGGCCAGTGGGGGCTCAAGCAGGCCCGCACCGGCGAGGGCCCGACGTACGAGGAGCTCGTCGAGACCGAGGGCCGGCCCCGGCTGCGCGGCCTGCTGGACAAGCTCCAGACGGACAACCTGCTCGAAGCGGCCGTCGTCTACGGCTACTTCCCGTGTGTCTCCAAGGACGACGACCTGATCATCCTGGACGACTCGGGCAACGAGCGGACCCGCTTCACCTTCCCGCGCCAGCGCCGCGGCCGCCGGCTCTGCCTCGCCGACTTCTTCCGCCCGGAGGAGTCCGGCGAGACCGACGTCGTCGGCTTCCAGATCGTCACCGTCGGCAACCGCATCGGCGAGGAGACGGCCAAGCTCTTCGAGTCGAACTCCTACCGCGACTACCTCGAACTGCACGGCCTCTCCGTGCAGTTGGCCGAGGCCCTCGCCGAGTACTGGCACGCCAGGGTCCGCTCCGAGCTGGGCTTCTCCGGGGAGGACCCGGCCGACATCGAGGACATGTTCGCGCTGAAGTACCGCGGCGCCCGCTTCTCCCTCGGCTACGGCGCCTGCCCCGACCTGGAGGACCGGGCCAAGATCGCCGACATGCTGGAGCCGGAGCGCATCGGTGTGCACCTCTCCGAGGAGTTCCAGCTCCACCCCGAGCAGTCCACGGACGCGATCGTGATCCACCACCCGGCGGCGAAGTACTTCAACGCCCGCTGACCGTGGCCCGGGCGCGGTCCCGCAGGGCCCAGGTGACTCCGGGGGCGGTCCCGGAAACTCATACGGCGCGCTGATCCCGGACGACGTACACTGGTCGGTCCACCGATGGCCGGTTCCCCTCGCGGGAGCCGGCCTGGTCGTCCCCCAAGGAGGTACGCCGGATGACGACTACCGTCCCCGCGCTCGGCACTCGTACGGCCGAGGGCTCAGCCCTTCAGGCCGTGCTCCTCGACATGGACGGGACCCTGGTGGACACCGAGGGTTTCTGGTGGGACGTCGAGGTCGAGATCTTCGCCGGCCTCGGTCACACGCTCGACGACTCCTGGCGCCATGTGGTGGTCGGCGGGCCCATGAGCCGCAGCGCGGGGTTCCTCATCGAGGCCACCGGCGCCGACATCGGCGTGGGTGAGCTCACCCTGCTGCTCAACCAGGGCTTCGAGGACCGTATCGGCCGGTCCCTGCCGCTGATGCCCGGCGCCGCCCGGCTGCTCGCCGAGCTGTCCGCGCAGCGTGTGCCGACCGCGCTGGTCTCCGCCTCGCACCGGCGGGTCATCGACCGTGTGCTCGCCTCGCTGGGCCCGCAGTACTTCTCGCTGACGGTGGCCGGGGACGAGGTGCCGCGCACCAAGCCGCATCCCGATCCCTATCTACTGGCCGCCTCCGGGCTCGGCGTGGACCCGGCGAGATGCGCGGTCGTGGAGGACACGGTGACGGGTGTGGCGGCCGCCGAGGCGGCCGGCTGCCATGTCGTCGCGGTGCCGTCGGTCGCGCCCATCCCGCCCGCCGCCAGGCGCACGGTGGTGAACTCCCTCGAAGAGGTCGACCTGGCATTTCTGCGGGGACTCGTCACGGCCTGATCGCCGCCCGATGACACATATGCGTCTGGTGTTCACCCTGTGTGCGACGGCGGCGGCAGTGGAATTCCAAGTCGCCGCCGACGGCGAATTCTTCTCGCCCGGATGACTGAATTCAGCCGCCCGCACCCCTGGTTGATGGTGTGACGTTCACCACCCCGCAGGGGGTCGACAGGGTGGGTGGGCTGTGTATTCCGCCCGGGTTTCGGCGCCGCGGGCGTGCCCTTGTGTCCCGATTGGTGAAATGCTGCACGAATCCTTCCGCTGTCGGGTTTTCGGTGTGTCCACGACCGGTTTCGCAGCGTGATGGGGGCTCGGCTCCGGCGGCCGTGAACCCCGGTGCGAGCGCGGACTAATCTCGTCGCGAGACCATCGCTCCCACCCCCGTGATCCGCCGCGACACCCCTGCATGCGGGATACACGGACTCGAAGCCCTGGAGAAACCCGAGCATGAACCGTAAGACTTTGGTGCTACCGGCCGTGGTCGGTCTGCTCGTCCCGGCGCTCGCCGCCTGTGGTGGCTCCGACAGTGGCGGCGACGGGGGCGACGCGATCGTCACGGGCACCACCGACCGGTTCATCGCCACGAAGGACGCGCCCGCGCCCGTGGACCCGGCCTACTCCTACGACGTCGGCAGCTGGAACATCCTGCGCCAGACCGTGCAGACCCTGATGATCCAGCCGCGCGGCGAGGGCGAGCCGGTCCCCGAGGCCGCCGAGAGCTGCGGCTTCACCGACACCGGCAACGAGCGCTACAGCTGCAAGCTGCGCAAGGACCTCAAGTTCTCCAACGGTGACCCGATCACCGCCGAGGACGTGAAGTACTCCATCGACCGCGCCCTCGCGCTCAAGGCGGACAGTGGCGTCTTCGCGCTGCTCTCGACCGTCGACACCGTCGAGACCAACGGCGACCGTGAGGTGATCTTCCACCTCAACACCGCGGACGCGACGTTCCCGTACAAGCTGTCCACGCCCGTCGCCGGCATCGTCAACCCCGACGACTACACCACCAAGTCGCTGCGTGACGGCTTCGACATCGACGGCTCCGGCCCGTACACGATGGAGCCCGAGGTCAAGGACGGCGAGATGGTGTCCGCCGTGTTCACCAAGAACCCCAACTACAAGGGTTCCCTGACGGTGAACAACGACAAGGTCGAGGTCCGCTCCTTCAAGGACGCCGACACGATGGGTTCCGCCCTGGAGAAGGGCGACATCGACGTCATGACCCGCACCATGACGCCGGAGCAGATCCAGGACCTCGACGGCAGCGTCAACGGCGACATCGACCTGGTCGAGGTGCAGGGCCTGGAGATCCGCTACCTGGGCTTCAACACCGACGCCGCGACCGTCAGCGACAAGGCCGTACGGCAGGCGATGGCCCAGGTCGTCGACCGCACCTCGCTGGTCGCGGGGGTCTACGGCACGCAGGCCGAGCCGCTCTACTCGCTGGTGCCGGCGACCATCACGGGCCACTCCAACTCGTTCTTCAACAAGTACGGCGACCCGGACGTCTCCAAGGCCAAGGACCTGCTCACCGAGGCCAACGTGACCACCCCGGTGAAGCTCACGCTGCACTACACCACCGACCACTACGGCGCGGCCACGAAGAAGGAGTTCGAGCTGCTGCGCAAGCAGCTCAACGACAGCGGCCTCTTCGACGTCTCCATCAAGGGCGAGGCCTGGGACACCTTCGTCCCGGCCGAGCGCAACGGCGACTACGACGTCTACGGCATGGGCTGGTTCCCCGACTTCCCGGACAGCGACAGCTTCCTGGCGCCGTTCCTGGACAAGGACAACTTCCTCAACTCGCCCTACGCGAACAGCCGGATCATCAACACTCTGATCCCGGACTCCCGTCGCGAGGCCGACCGGATCTCCGCGGTCGACGCGCTCACCGAGATCCAGGACATCGTCGCCGAGGACGTCCCGGTGCTCCCGCTGTGGCAGGGTAAGCAGTACGTGGCCGCGCGCGACGACATCACGGGCACCGCCTACGTCGTCAACTCCTCCTCCACCCTTCAGCTGTGGGAGCTCAAGCGCGGTGTGAGCGGCTGACGCCCGCCGCGGGCAAGGAGACCGACGGGTCCGGGCAGCTCCCGGGCCGCTCGGTCGGACGCGAAACAACGACAAGGCTCTTCGAAGTGAACCTGCGCAACCAGTGGCCGGTCCTGCCCCTCGTGGCGGGGCTGGCCGGCGGCCTGCTGACCGGATGCGGCACACAGACGGGGGGAGCGGGAGGCGACAGCGAGAACGTCGTGCTCGGTATGTCCGACGACGTCCTCGCCACCGACCCGGCCTCCGGATACGACCCCGGCTCGTGGCTGTTGTTCAACAACGTGTTCCAGTCCCTGCTCAGCTTCCCCGAGGGCGGCACGGAACCGCGGCCGGAGGCCGCGAAGAGCTGCGACTTCACGGACGACTCCACCCGGCTCTACCGGTGCACGCTCAAGGACGGACTGAAGTTCGGCAACGGTGACGCGCTCACCTCGAAGGACGTCAAGTACTCCTTCGACCGCATGCTGAAGATCAACGACCCCGACGGTCCCGCGGTGATGTTCCCGACGCTCGACCGCGTCGAGACGCCCGATGCAGAAACGGTTCTGTTCCATCTGAAGACCGCGGACGCCACCTTCCCCAGCAAGATCGCGTCCGGCGCCGGTTCCATCGTCGACCACCGGCAGTACGACGCCGACGGACTGCGCGAGGACGGCGAGGCCGCCGGCTCCGGCCCGTACAAGCTGGAGTCGTACTCCGACGACGAGGCCGTCTTCTCCGTCAACGAGCACTACAAGGGCACCGCCGAGACCCAGAACGAGGGCGTCACCCTCAGGTTCTTCCACGGCGACCGCACCGCCCTCAAGAAGGCCCTCCAGGACGGCGAGATCGACATCGCCTACCGCGGTCTGAGCGCCGGCGACATCGCCGACATCGAGCGCACCTCCGACGGCACCGGCACCGAGGTCGTCGAGGGCACCAGCGCCGAGGTCCAGCACCTGGTCCTCAACACCGACGACCCGGTCACCGGACAGCTCGGCGTGCGCAAGGCCATCGCCCACCTGCTGGACCGCGACGCCCTCGTCGACAAGGTCTACGAGGGCACGGCCACACCGCTGTACTCGATCGTCCCGGCGGGCATCAGCGGCCACAACACGGCCTTCTTCGACACCTACGGCGCCCGGCCATCCAAGGAGAAGGCGGCGGCCGCGCTCGCCGCCGACGGCATCACCGACAAGGTGAAGCTCACCCTGTGGTCCACACCGGCCCGCTACGGCCCGTCCACGGACGAGGAGTTCGAGGCGATCGCCGGACAGCTCAACGCGAGCGGCCTGTTCGACGCCGACGTGAAGTCCGTCCCCTTCGACCGGTACGAGAAGGGCATCGCCGACGGCAAGTACGGCGTGTACGTCAAGGGCTGGGTGCCGGACTACCCCGACCCCGACAACTTCACCGCCCCGTTCTTCGGCGAGGGCAATGTGCTCGGCAACAACTACACCAACAGCACCATCACCAACAGCCTGATCCCGAACACCGCCGCCCAGAGCGACCGGGCCGCCACCGACGACGACTACGCCCGCCTCCAGGACGTCGTCGCCGAGGAGGTCCCCATGATCCCGATCTGGCAGGCCAAGCAGTACGCGGTCGTCCGCGACGGGGTCTACGGCCTGGAGTACTGCCTGGACGCCTCGACGGTGTTCCGCTTCTGGGAACTCAGCAAGAGCTGACGCGGGCGGGAGCCGGGAGCCGGGTGCCGGGTGCCGGGTGCCGGGTGCCGGGTGCCGTGAGCCTGGCTCCGGAGGCCGGGAGCCTGGAGCCGGCGGCCGGAGGCCCGCAGCCCGGAGCTCGGAGCCTGGTGCGGCCGAGGGCGGCCCGGGGTCCCGAGGGCACGAAGGGCGCCCCGTCACTGGACGGGGCGCCCTTTGATCTTTCCCGGCGCGCGGGCCTCACTGCGCGCCGGGCCGCACCAGTCCGCTCTCGTACGCGTACACCGCGGCCTGCACACGGTCGCGCAGCCCCAGCTTGGTGAGCACATGGCCCACATGGGTCTTGACGGTCGTCTCGCTGACGAACAGGTCCGCGGCGATCTCCGCGTTCGACAACCCGCGTGCCACCAGCTTCAGCACCTCCACCTCACGCTCGGTGAGAGTGTGCAGGGTGTCCGGCACGGGCTCGTCGCCGGACGGGAGGTGGGTGGCGTACTTGTCGAGCAGCCGGCGCGTGATGCTGGGCGCGAGCATCGCCTCGCCCGCGGCGACCACCCGGATCGCCTGCACCAGCTCGTTGGCCGGAGCGTCCTTCAGCAGGAAGCCGCTGGCCCCCGCCTTGAGCGCCTCGACCACGTACTCGTCGAGATCGAAGGTGGTCAGCACCAGCACCTTCGCCGGTCCGTCCCGCCCCGGGCCGGTGATCTGGCGGGTCGCCTCCACCCCGTCCATCCGGGGCATACGGATGTCCATGAGCACCACGTCGGGCTGTAGGGCCCGTACCTGGTCGAGAGCTTGGAGGCCGTCTCCGGCCTCGCCGACGACCGCGATGTCCTGCTCGGCCTCCAGGATCATCCGGAAGCCGGTGCGCAGCAGCGGCTGGTCGTCGACCAGTAGGACGCGGATGGCCACGTAAGTCTCCTTCGCTAGTCCGGGCCCATTCTGCCCTGCGCACGGCGCCCGGACTCCGGCGCCCTCGCCGCGCCCCGCCAGCAGCCCGAAGCCACCCGCTCCGCGCTGACGCCGGTGCCTCCGAACACCACCCGCTCCGCCTCGACACCGGTGCCACCGACACCACCGCCCCCGGGGGGCACCGCCGCCGACGCGGGACGGGGCCGCTGGGGTCGGCTCGGTGACGTGGGACGGGGTGTCCGGGGTGGGTTCGGTGGGGTGAGGTGCCCGGGGCAGCCCGGACGCGCGGGGCGCGGCTTCTGGGATGGGTGCGGTGGCAGGGGTGCGGTGGCGTGGGCGCGGTGGGTTCGGTGGTGTGGGGTGCGGTGTCCGTGTGGGCTTGGTGGGGAGGGTTGTGGCGTCCGGGTGCGTTCGGTGGCGCGGGCGCTGTGCCTGGGTGGGCTCGGTGGGGTGGGACGAGGCGTCCGGGGCGGGCCCGAGGCGCGGGGTGCGGCGTCTTGGGCGGGCCCAGTGGCGCCGGCTGTCTATTCCGTGGCCGGCCGGGCGGCGCCGGATGTCGATTCCGGGGTTGGCCCGGTGACGCCAGGTGTCGAATCCGAGGCGGGCCCGGTGGCGCCGGGTGCCGTTGCTTCGGCGAGCCGCGTCGCGCCGGGCGCCGCCCCCGGTGTGGGCACCCCGGCATCCGCCAGAGCCGCGTCCGGTACCGGGTCCGAGGCCCTCGGGATGCGTGCCGGGCCGCTGCCCGCCGCCGGCCGGGTCACCGGCAGCGGATACGGCGGGGGAGTGCCGCCGAACTCCGGGCACACCGCCTGGTGGTCGCACCAGCCGCACAGCTTCGTCGGCCGCGGCCGCCAGTCACCCGTCTCGGTCGCGAGCCGGATCGCCTCCCACAGCGCGAGCAGCTTCCGCTCCACGCGCTCAAGGTCGGCGAGGACCGGATCGTAGGTGAGGACGTCACCACTGCCGAGGTAGATCAACTGGAGCCGCCGCGGCACCACGTTCTTCAGCCGCCACACCACCAGCGCGTAGAACTTCATCTGGAACAGCGCGCCGTCCGCGTACTCCGCACGCGGCGCCTTGCCCGTCTTGTAGTCGACGATCCGCACCTCACCGGTCGGCGCCACGTCCACCCGGTCGATGATCCCGCGCAGCCGCAGCCCCGACTCCAGCTCGGTCTCCACGAACAGCTCGCGCTCGGCCGGCTCGAGCCGGGTCGGATCCTCCAGCGAGAACCAGCGCTCCACCAGCTGCTCCGCCTCGCCCAGCCACCGCGTGAGCCGCTCGCCCTCCGGGTCGTCCGCGAACAGCTCGGCCACCTCCGGCCGGTTCTCCCGCAGCCGGTCCCACTGCCCCGGGATCAGCGACTTCGCGCGCGGCGCCGTACGCTCGCCCGCCGGGGCGTCGAAGAGCCGCTCCAGGACCGCGTGCACCAGCGTCCCGCGCGTCGCCGCCTCGCTCGGCTTCTCCGGCAACCGGTCGATCACCCGGAACCGGTACAGCAACGGGCACTGCATGAAGTCGCCCGCCCGCGACGGCGACAACGACGAAGGCGGTATGGCCACCGGCTCGGCGGGCAGCGCCGTCTCCTTCGCCGCACCGTCCGTCACCTCGTCGACGACGGGCGCCACCTCCGCCGTACCACCGTCAGGGCCCGGGGCACCGACCTCGCTGCTGCTCTCCATGCCTCAGACCATACGGCCCGCCACTGACAGTGACCCACGCCGACCGGTACCCGCGGCCGGGGGAGCGGTGTACCGAGGGCACGCGGTGGCCCTTTCGCCCGTTACGGGAGGGACAGCCGGGGAAACTGAAGGGGTGCCGGGGCGTGCCGGGCCGTGACGGCCGCATACCATCGACCCCAGACCCTTCCGCCCGGCAGGAGCGGAAGACGCGGCGAACGAGGGGACATCGTGGACGAGAGCGGCGGGAGCGGGCAGCCGCGGCCGGAGAACGACGAATCGGCCGAGCGTCACGCCAAGCCGACGGCTCCGACCGCAGACCCTTCGCGCCCCGACCCGGCCCCGCGCGAGGAGTCCGGCCAGAACGGCGAACAGCCCGCCGCGCCGGCCGAGTCCGCCCCGTCCGCCGACTCCGCACCGGACCCCGCCGAGGACGCCACACCCCCCGCCGGCACCCCGGTCCAGCCCGGCCCGCGGACACCGGCCGCCGAGTCGCCGCAGGACCCCGCCGGCGACCCCGCACCGGCCGGCCCCAAGGGCCCCGAGCACCCCGTCACCGACCCCCGGGACGCCCACCCCGACCGGGTGTTCGCGCACGGCGGCATGACCAAGGGACAGCCCCCGCAGCGGCCGGCGGGACCCGGCGGCGGCCTCCTCATGGGCCGGCCGTTCGGCGTTCCGGTCTACGTGGCCCCCAGCTGGTTCCTCGTCGCCGCCCTGATCACCTGGGTCTTCGGCGGACAGCTCGACCGGGTGCTGCCCGAGCTCGGCGCCGCCCGCTACCTGGTCTCCCTCTTCTTCGCGGTCGCCTTCTACGCCTCCGTACTGGTCCACGAACTGGCCCACACCGTCGCGGCCCTGCGCTTCAAGCTCCCCGTGCGCCGCATCCAGCTCCAGTTCTTCGGCGGTGTCTCCGAGATCGAGAAGGAGGCCGAGACCCCCGGACGGGAGTTCGTCCTCGCCTTCGTCGGGCCGCTGCTGTCCCTGGTGCTGTCCGGGCTCTTCTATCTCGCGATGCAGCCCGTCGAGCCCGGCACGGTCCCCGGCGTCCTGCTCGCCGGCCTGATGATCTCCAACCTCATCGTGGCCGGCTTCAACCTGCTGCCGGGACTTCCGCTCGACGGCGGCCGGATGCTCCGCGCGGTCGTCTGGAAGATCACCGGCCGCCCGATGAGCGGCACGGTCGCCGCCGCCTGGGTCGGCCGCGCGCTCGCCGTCTCCGTCCTCATCGGGCTGCCGCTGCTCACCCAGTCCGGCGTCCTCGGCAGCAACGCCGAGGACAACGTCGGCATGGACACCGTCATGGACGCGCTGCTCGCCGCGATCCTCGCCGCGATCATCTGGACCGGCGCCGGCAACAGCCTCCGCGTCGCCCGGCTCCGCGAGCACCTGCCCGACCTGCGCGCCCGGACGCTCACCCGCCGCGCGGTCCCCGTGGAGAGCGACACCCCTCTCTCCGAGGCCCTGCGCCGCGCCAACACCGCCGGCGCCCGCGCGCTGGTCGTCGTCGACGGCGAGGGCAGCCCCCTCTCCCTCGTCCGCGAGGCCGCCATCGTCGGCGTACCCGAACACCGCCGCCCCTGGGTCCCGGTCAGCGGCCTCGCCCAGGACCTCACCGACGGCATGCGCGTCTCCGCCGAACTGGCCGGCGAGGACCTCCTGGAGGTCCTGCGCGCCACCCCCGCCACCGAGTACCTGGTGGTCGAGGAGACCGGTGAGATCTACGGCGTCCTGTCGGCGGCGGACGTCGAGCGCGCCTTCGTGAAGGCGATGGCCCGCCCCACTTAGACACCCGCTTCAGGAGAGCGGTGCTCCGTACTTGCGGTGCTCCATACCTGTGGTCGGCCGGCGTTCCAAACGCCGGTAGGCTGGTCACATGTCCGAACCGACCGGTGCCGCCCGCAGGCGCGGGCCCTTCAAGGTCGGGGACCAGGTTCAGCTGACCGACCCCAAGGGCCGCCACTACACGTTCACGCTCGAAGCCGGGAAGAACTTCCACACCCACAAGGGCTCCTTCCCGCACGACGAACTGATCGGTGCTCCCGAGGGCAGCGTTGTCCGCACCACCGGCAATGTCGCCTACCTCGCGCTGCGCCCCCTGCTCCCCGACTACGTCCTTTCCATGCCCCGAGGGGCAGCCGTCGTCTACCCGAAGGACGCGGGGCAGATCCTCGCCTTCGCCGACATCTTCAGCGGCGCGCGCGTCGTCGAGGCCGGCGTCGGCTCCGGCTCCCTCAGCAGCTTCCTCCTGCGCGCCATCGGCGACCACGGCATGCTGCACTCCTACGAGCGCCGCGAGGACTTCGCCGACATCGCCCGGCAGAACGTGGAGCGCTACTTCGGCGGCCCGCACCCCGCCTGGCAGCTCACCGTCGGCGACCTCCAGGACAACCTCTCCGACACCGACGTCGACCGCGTCATCCTGGACATGCTCGCCCCCTGGGAGTGCCTGGACGCCGTCTCCAAGGCGCTCGTCCCCGGCGGCATCCTGTGCTGCTACGTCGCGACCACCACCCAGCTCGCACGGACCGTGGAGTCCATCCGCGAGATCGGCTGCTTCAACGAGCCGACCGCCTGGGAGTCGATGATCCGCAACTGGCACATCGAAGGCCTCGCCGTCCGCCCGGACCACCGGATGATCGGCCACACCGGCTTCCTCCTCACCGCCCGCCGCCTCGCCGACGGCGTCGAGCCGCCCATGCGCCGCCGCCGCCCCGCCAAGGGCGCCTACGGCGAGGACTACGCCGGCCCCAACGCCGACGGCGGCCTCGGCCGCTGACCCGGCCCCGTGCCACACCCAACGCCGTGCCACCGCGCCCGAGTTCCCGCCACCACCGGGGAGCCCGGGCGCGGCACTTTCCGGCCGCCTCCCGCGCGGCGGCAAAGAGCGACCGTCGCGGCCGGCAGTGAAGTCACCACCGGCATCCCGCAGTTGCGCGCCGCCGACTCCTCCCCGGCGCGTGGGGCGGCCTCCGCGCGGAACCACTCCCCGCACAACTGTCCACCCCGCCGTTCCCCCGCACTGTGACGTGTGGCACCATGCTGGCCACCCCCACCGGCACAGCCCTCACAGGAGACACTCCTAGTGCAGCAACCCGCCGTCCCGGAACTGGCCCAGTCCCACGCCCAGACCCGTCCCATCCACTGGCTCGCCACCGCCACGGCCCTCGCCGGTGTCGTCGCCCTCTCCTCGGTCGTCCAGCCCGACGCCGCGACCGCCGCCCAGCCTGAAGGCCGCTCGAGCGAGACCACACAGACCGTCGAGGCCCCGTCCACCGAGGGCGTCGCCTTCCCGATCGACTGCGGCCCCGTGGCCGCGCTGGTGGCGAAGAAGGCCGCCGGCGACCTCGACGGCGACGGCCGGCCCGAGACCGTCGCCGTGGTGCACTGCGACGCCGCCATGAGCACACCCCCCGACGGGGTCTACGTCCTCACGCAGGGTGCGGGTGACGTCCGGCCGCGCGTGGTGGCCACCCTCGTCGCACCCAAGGACCGCAACACCGTCAAGGAGTTCGCGATACGCGACGGCGCCGTCCTCGCCACCCTGCTCGGCTACTCGTCCTCCGACGTCCCGACCTGCTGCCCGGACGTCACCGACCACGCGAAGTGGCAGTGGAAGGACGGCACGTTCGTGCGCTCCGAACCCGCCGCCGCCCGCAGCGTCTGAACCCCGGGCTCAGCCCACGGCACCCGCCGCGGTGACATGCCGCGCGGGCCCGCTCACGCCGCGTCGGGGCCGTACACCTCGACGCGGTCGGTCACCCGGCGCACATGGATGCACTCGCCGGGACACTCCTTCGCCGAGTCCACGACGTCGGTGAGCAGCGGCAGCGGCACGCGCGTGGTGGCGCCCTTGTCCTGGAGCAGCTCGTCCTCGCCGCTCTTCACGTACGCCAGGCCGTCGATGTCCAGCTCGAACACCTCCGGCGCGTACTGGGCACAGATCCCGTCGCCCGTGCACAGATCCTGGTCGATCCAGACCTCCAGGGCCTCACCGTCGGCTCCGGCGTCCTGCTGCACCGTCATGTCTCCTGCCGTCTCCTGTGCCGGGCGGTCCGCCGGACCGGGCGGCCCGGCCCGCCGCGGCGGGTCCCCAACGGCCTCGACCCTACCTCCGGCCCCGGACGGTCCAAGGTCGTCGAGCGCCACGGTGGAGTGTTCCCGGCCGCCACCGCCGCCACTCTCCGTCACCGGCCGGGGAGCGGGCTCCGGCGTACGCGACCGTCCGCGCGGACCGCGATCCACCGCCCGCGCGGGCCCTCTTGCCGCCGCTCCGAGCCGCGCCCGCGCAGGCAGTCACACCCTCCGAGTCGGCAACTCCGGTCAGCCGTGAAGGATTTTGACACCTCCCGACTTGGAACAGCCCGCTTCTGAATAGCGTTGAGTGGGTATCCAGACGGCGTGAGGGAGAGCGCAGGGTGACCGACGACACACCTTGACAGTCTTTGTGATCTAGGGGTTTCAATCGACACCCACCCAGGTAGGGTCTGGAAGCGTCCAGCTCCCCTTGGAGGAGGTGAGGACCGTGGCAGCCCACGACGACGACATGAACCGCGGCATCCGCCCGGGACGCGGGTCCGACGACCCGGCCGGGCAGATTGCCTACCTTGAGCAGGAGATCGCCGTCCTGCGACGTAAGCTCGCCGACTCTCCGCGACACACGAGGATTCTCGAAGAGCGGATCGTCGAGCTCCAGACCAACCTGGCCGGCGTGTCCGCTCAGAACGAGCGGCTCGCCAACACCCTCCGAGAGGCCCGCGACCAGATCGTGGCCCTCAAGGAGGAAGTCGACCGGCTCGCGCAGCCGCCGGCCGGCTTCGGTGTCTTCCTGCAAGCCAACGAGGACGGCACCGCCGACATCTTCACCGGAGGACGCAAACTCCGCGTGAACGTCAGCCCAAGCGTCGAACTCGAAGACATGAGGCGCGGCCAGGAAGTCATGCTCAACGAGGCGCTCAACGTGGTCGAGGCCATGGAGTACGAGAGCGTCGGCGACATCGTCACCCTCAAGGAGATCCTTGAGGACGGCGAACGAGCCCTGGTGGTCGGGCACACCGACGAGGAACGGGTGGTGCGGCTCGCCGAGCCGCTGCTGGACATCACCATCCGCCCCGGCGACGCCCTGCTGCTGGAACCGCGCTCCGGCTACGTCTACGAGATCGTCCCCAAGAGCGAGGTCGAGGAACTCGTCCTCGAAGAGGTCCCCGACATCGGCTACGAGCAGATCGGCGGCCTCGGCGGACAGATCGAGGCCATCCGCGACGCGGTGGAGCTTCCGTACCTCTACCCCGACCTGTTCAAGGAGCACGAACTCAGGCCGCCCAAGGGCGTCCTGCTGTACGGGCCCCCCGGATGCGGCAAGACGCTCATCGCCAAGGCCGTCGCCAACTCGCTGGCCAAGAAGGTCGCCGAGGTCACCGGTCAGGCCACCGGCAAGAGCTTCTTCCTCAACATCAAGGGTCCCGAGCTTCTCAACAAGTACGTCGGTGAGACCGAGCGGCAGATCCGTCTCGTCTTCCAGCGCGCACGTGAGAAGGCCAGCGAGGGCACACCCGTCATCGTCTTCTTCGACGAGATGGAGTCCCTCTTCCGCACCCGTGGCTCCGGTGTCAGCTCGGACGTGGAGAACACCATCGTCCCCCAGCTGCTCGCCGAGATCGACGGCGTGGAGGGCCTCCAGAACGTGGTCGTGATCGGTGCCTCCAACCGTGAGGACATGATCGACCCGGCCATCCTGCGACCCGGCCGCCTGGACGTGAAGATCAAGATCGAGCGTCCGGACGCCGAGGCCGCGAAGGACATCTTCGGCAAGTACCTCACCGAGCGCCTCCCGCTGCACTCCGACGACGTCGGCGAGCACGGCGGCAGCAAGACCACCACCGTCCAGAGCATGATCCAGACGGCCGTGGAACACATGTACGCCGAATCCGAGGAAAACCGGTTCCTGGAAGTCACCTACGCCAATGGCGACAAGGAAGTCCTGTACTTCAAGGACTTCAATTCCGGCGCCATGATCGAGAACATCGTGGGCCGCGCCAAGAAAATGGCGATCAAGGACTTCCTCGACCACAACGCAAAGGGCCTTCGCGTCTCCCACCTCCTCCAGGCCTGCGTGGACGAGTTCAAGGAGAACGAGGACCTGCCCAACACCACCAACCCCGACGACTGGGCCCGAATCTCCGGCAAGAAGGGTGAGCGGATCGTCTACATCCGCACACTCATCACCGGAAAGCAGGGCGCGGACACCGGACGCTCCATCGACACGGTGGCGAACACCGGACAGTACCTGTAAAAGACAGGGCGGCTGCGGGTGCCCTCACCGGGTACCCGCAGCCGACTGTTTTCCGGGCCACGGCTGGAGCAAGGCAATGACGCAAATGATCTCCCCGCCGGCGCAGAGGCGTTCTAGGCTCTTCCGTACCGCCGGGCGCACTGCGGGGACGGGCACCGCACACGCACCGGAGCACCAGCGGTACTTGAGCGGAACCCACGACCGAGGGTGCCGCCGGGCAAGGAGGGCCGCATGACCGTACGGCGAGTAATGGGCATCGAGACGGAGTACGGGATCTCCGTCCCCGGCCACCCCAACGCCAATGCCATGCTCACCTCGTCCCAGATCGTGAACGCCTATGCGGCGGCGATGCACCGGGCCCGCCGGGCCCGCTGGGACTTCGAGGAGGAGAATCCGCTGCGGGACGCGCGAGGCTTCGACCTCGCCCGTGAGGCCGCCGACTCCAGCCAGCTCACCGACGAGGACATCGGCCTGGCCAACGTCATCCTCACCAACGGTGCCCGGCTCTACGTGGACCACGCCCACCCCGAATACAGCTCCCCCGAGGTCACCAACCCCCGCGACGCCGTCCTGTGGGACAAGGCGGGCGAGCGGATCATGGCCGAGGCCGCCGAGCGCGCCGCCCAGCTCCCCGGCGCCCAGCCCATCCACCTGTACAAGAACAACACCGACAACAAGGGCGCGTCCTACGGCACGCACGAGAACTACCTGATGAAGCGGGAAACCCCGTTCTCGGACATCGTGCGCCACCTGACGCCCTTCTTCGTCTCCCGCCAGGTCTTCACCGGCGCAGGGCGCGTCGGTATCGGCCAGGACGGCCACGAGCACGGCTTCCAGCTCAGCCAGCGCGCGGACTACTTCGAGGTCGAGGTCGGGCTGGAGACCACCCTCAAGCGCCCCATCATCAACACCCGCGACGAGCCGCACGCCGACGCCGAGAAGTACCGCCGGCTGCACGTGATCATCGGCGACGCGAACCTGTCGGAGATCTCGACGTACCTCAAGCTGGGCACGACCGCGCTGGTCCTGTCGATGATCGAGGACGGCTTCATCGCCGTGGACCTCGCCGTCGACCAGCCGGTCCGCACCCTGCACCAGGTCTCCCACGACCCCACACTCAAGCGACTGGTCACGCTCCGCAGCGGCCGCACACTCACCGCGGTGCAGCTCCAGATGGAGTACTACGAGCTCTCCCGCAAGTACGTCGAGGAGCGGTACGGCGCCGACGTCGACGACCAGACGAAGGACGTCCTGGCCCGCTGGGAGGACACGCTCACCCGTCTGGAGAGCGACCACATGAGTCTGTCCGGCGAACTCGACTGGGTCGCGAAGCGCGAGGTCATGGAGGGCTACCGGCGCCGCGACAGCCTCGACTGGGACGCCGCCCGCCTCCATCTGGTCGACCTCCAGTACGCGGACGTGCGCCCCGAGAAGGGCCTGTACAACCGTCTGGCGGCTCGCGGGCGGATGAAGCGCCTCCTGGACGAGTCCGAGGTCGAGCGGGCCATCAGCAAGCCCCCGGAGGACACCCGCGCGTACTTCCGCGGGCGCTGTCTGGAGCAGTACGCGGACGACGTGGCGGCCGCCTCCTGGGACTCGGTGATCTTCGATCTGCCCGGGCGGGACTCCCTTCAGCGGGTTCCAACCCTGGAACCGCTTCGCGGAACGCGTAATCACGTCAAGGAGCTCCTGGACCGCTGCCGCACCGCGGAAGACCTGGTCAGGGTGCTCTCAGGCGGCTGACCCGAGCCCCTGGGGGGCCGGGTGCACAGGGTGGAAATCCCGGTGCCCGGGAATCATCGAGGTGGTCCCCGTACGTTGGAAGAACCACGGGGCCATTGTCAGACCCGGCTTGTAGGGTCTGATCATGACCGATCGGCAGTGATGCCGAGTTAGTCGGGCGAACCGAGCGGGGTGAGGGTGATGGCGACCAAGGACACCGGCGGCGGACAGCAGAAGGCGACACGCTCCAACGAGGAGGTCGAGGAGCAGGCGGCAGAGACGCAGGCTTCCGAAGACCTCAAGGAGCGCCAGGAGAAGCTGAGCGACGACGTCGACTCGGTCCTGGACGAAATCGACGATGTGCTCGAGGAGAACGCCGAGGACTTCGTGAGGTCCTTCGTTCAGAAGGGCGGCCAGTAGGCCGCTCTCCCCTTCGGATCGAAGGTTTTCGCGGCATGTATCGGGGTTCGGTGAGCCCAGTGCAAAGTGCTGCCCGTGGTGTGCGCACAGCAGGCCGCGGGCAGCACTTCGTCGGCCGCACCGGGACGGCTTCCGTGATCTGCCGGAAGTCTCCCGCCGGACATGTGGATCACCGTCGCAAGACGGGTAGGGTCCGAGGCGTACGCGCTTCAACTGCAATTCGGCCATCGGCAAGTTGGGAGACGATCCCGACGCTGTTCGTCGGGCTGTCGCTTACTTGGAAGGATCCTCGTGGAAGCCAACACTCGTAGCACCGGGCGTCTACCAGCTGCCTTCCTGACACCCGGGTCGTCGTCCTTCATGGACTTCCTGTCCGAGCACCAGCCGGACATCCTGCCGGGCAACCGGCAACTCCCGCCCACCCAGGGCGTCATCGAGGCGCCGCACGGCACGACGATCGTGGCCGTGACGTTCCCCGGTGGTGTGGTGCTCGCGGGCGACCGCAGGGCGACCATGGGCAACGTCATCGCGCAGCGGGACATCGAGAAGGTGTTCCCCGCCGACGAGTACTCGGCGGTCGGCATCGCCGGCACGGCCGGTCTCGCGGTCGAGATGGTCAAGCTCTTCCAGCTGGAGCTGGAGCACTTCGAGAAGGTCGAGGGCGCCCAGCTGTCGCTGGAGGGCAAGGCGAACCGGCTGTCCACGATGATCCGGTCCAACCTCGGCATGGCCATGCAGGGCCTGGCCGTGGTGCCGCTCTTCGCGGGGTACGACGTGGACCGCGGCAAGGGCCGCATCTTCTCCTACGACGTCACCGGCGGCCGCTCCCAGGAGCACGGCTACGCCTCCACGGGCTCGGGCTCGGTCTTCGCGCGCGGTGCCATGAAGAAGCTCTACCGCGACGACCTGACCGAGGAGCAGGCCACGACCCTCGTGGTGCAGGCCCTCTATGACGCGGCAGACGACGACTCGGCGACCGGTGGTCCCGATGTCGCCCGCCGGATCTACCCGATCATCACCGTGATCACCGACGACGGCTTCCGCCGGCTGACCGAGGACGAGGCCTCGGGGATCGCCCGGTCGGTGCTGGAGCGGCGCCTGGAGCAGCCCGACGGCCCGCGGGCCGCCCTGCTGTAGCCGGGCCGCGCTTCCTGTCCAGGTGATCCCAGTGACTTCCACAGAAAGGGACGGATAACCGGTGTCGACGCCGTTCTATGTCTCACCTCAGCAGGCCATGGCCGACCGGGCGGAGTACGCCCGCAAGGGCATCGCCCGGGGCCGCAGCCTCGTCGTGCTTCAGTTCGCCGACGGCATCGTGTTCGTCGGCGAGAACCCGTCCCGCGCGCTGCACAAGTTCAGCGAGATCTACGACCGGATCGGCTTCGCCGCGGCCGGCAAGTACAACGAGTACGAGAACCTGCGCATCGGCGGTGTCCGCTACGCCGACCTGCGCGGCTACACCTACGACCGCGACGACGTCACGGCCCGCGGCCTGGCCAACGTGTACGCGCAGACGCTGGGCACGATCTTCTCGTCCGCCGCGGAGAAGCCCTACGAGGTGGAGCTGGTCGTCGCCGAGGTCGGGGAGACCCCCGAGGGCGACCAGATCTACCGGCTGCCGCACGACGGTTCGATCGTGGACGAGCACGGCTCGGTCGCGGTCGGCGGCAACGCGGAGCTGATCAGCACCTATCTGGACCAGCGCCACCAGGACGGCATGACGCTGGCCGAGGCGCTGAAGCTGGCGGTGCAGGCGCTGTCGCGGGAGTCCAACGGTTCGCAGCGGGAGATCCCGGCGGAGCGTCTCGAGGTCGCGGTGCTGGACCGTACGCGGCCGCAGAAGCGCAAGTTCCGGCGGATCACCGGCGGCGCGCTGGCGCGTCTGCTGGAGGTCGGCGCCGGTGCGGAGGCGGCCAGTGAGGACGCCGACTCCGAGTCCGCCGGTTCGGCGGAGGCCACCGAGTCCGACGACGAGTAGGTGCGCGGCGCCCGGCGGGTGACCGCCGGGCGCGACCACACCCTGTTCCTGTGCCCCGGCCGCTTCCGGCCGGGGCACAGGTGTCTCAGGCGCCCCGTGGTGGCGCAGTGGAGCCCCGCAGGACGAGCTGGACGGGGATGTCGCCCCCGTCGGGTGTCCGGCCCTCCAGGACGTCCAGGAGGGCCTGCATACCGCGTTCGCCGAAGAGTTCGGCGTCGAGGCGGACCGTGGTCAGTTCCGGGTCGATGGCGGTGGCGAGGGCCAAGTCGTCGAGTCCGGTGACGGACAGGTCGTCGGGGACGCGCAGACCGAGCCTGCGGGCCGCCTTGTAGGCACCGGCGGCGAGTTGGTCGTCGTCGCAGACGACCGCCGTGGGGCGGCCGTCGGTCGGGGCGAGGGCGGCCTCGGCCGCGGCGCGGGCGCCGTCGATGGAGATCGGCGCGTGGGCGGTGCGGACGGTCGCGCCGGGGACGGCGGCGAGGCGCTCGGTGAGCGCCCGGGCGCGTACCTCGAAGGTCCAGGAGGCGATGCCGGCCGCGAGGTGCAGGAAGTTGCGGTGGCCGAGGGCGAGCAGATGGTCGACCGCCTGGTGGACGCCGTCGGCGATGTCCAGGTTGACCGTCGCCGCGCCGAGGCTGCCCTCGGGGTCGCTGTCGAGCATGACCAGGGGCAGCTGGTCGCCGCGGATGGCGGTGAGGGCGTCGGCGGCCATGGAGGAGGCGAGGACGCCGTCGAGCGCGGCCTGGGCGGACGCGAAGGGGTTGCGGGCGGGGCCGATGCCCTCGGGGGAGGGGTAGAGCACCACGCCGAACCCGTGGCGGGCGGCGACGCGTGTGGCGCCGGTGTAGACGCCGGCGAAGAACTCGGTGGTCAGTGCGGGGACGACCAGCAGGACCGTACGGGTGCGGCCGAGGCGGAGGTTGCGGGCGGCGAGGTTGGGCCGGTAGCCGAGCTCCTGGGCGGCCTCGCGGACCCGCTGGGCGGTGGCCTCGGAGACCCGGCCGCGCCACTTGTCGCCGAGCACCAGCGAGACGGCGGCCTGGGAGACGCCCGCGGCCTGGGCGACGTCCCGGCTCGTGGGGCGTGTGCTGCCGTGTGCCACCGCGCGCCTGCTCCTTCCGTGTGGACGGCCGAACAGCGCACATGGTACGTATGACACACGACGTTATACGTAACACTTGAGCCGGAAGGGCGGAGATGGCCACGGGTTACCTGGAGATACTCAGGGCGAGGCACGCGGCCCGGCTGCTCGCGGGCACGCTGGTGGGCCGGCTGCCGAACGCCACGGCGGCCATCGCCATCGTGCTGTTCGTCCGCGCGGAGGGCGGTTCCTACAGCCTCGCCGGCGCGCTCGCGGCGGTGTACGGCGTGTCGAACGCCGTGGGCCAGCCGCTGCTCGGCCGCCTGGTGGACCTGTACGGCCAGCCGCGCGTGCAGCTGCCCGCAGCCCTCCTCTCGGCAGCCGCCATGGCCGTCTTCGCCGTCGCGGGCATCGGCCCGCTGCCCCTCGCCTACGTGGCGGTCGGCGCCTCCGGGCTGTTCACACCGCCCCTGGAGGGCGGTCTGCGCGCGCTGTGGTCCTCCGTGCTGCACAAGGAGGGGCAGGTGCACACGGCGTACGCGATGGACGCCGTGGCGCAGGAAGTGATGTTCACCGTCGGCCCGTTGCTGGTGACCCTGTGCGCGTCGCTCTGGTCGGCCGGGGCCGCCCTGCTCGTCATCAACGCGCTCGGCGTGCTCGGCGCGCTGTCGGTGGTCGTGTCGGCGCCCTCGCGCGCGTGGCGTTCGGCGCCCCGCGAGGCGCACTGGCTGGGCGCCCTGCGCTCGCCGGGCCTGCTGGCGCTGCTCGGCGCGTTCCTGTTCGTCGGCGTGGCGCTCGGCTCCATCACGGTCGCGGCGGTGTCGTACGCGGACGACCGCGGCGGTGACGCGGTGTACGGCTGGCTGATGGCGGGCCTCGGCCTCGGCGCGCTCGTCGGCGGCACGCTGTACGGGGCGCGGGTGTGGACCGGTGTGCCGGAGCGGCGACTGCGGGTGCTGGTCGCGCTTCTGGCGGTGTGTTACCTGCCGCTCATGCTGATGCCCGGTCCGGTGGGGATGACGGCCCTGACGGCGGTCGCAGGGGTGTTCCTGGCACCGGCCATCGCGTGCGCGTTCGTCATCGTGGACCGGCACGCTCCGGCGGGGACCGTCACCGAGGCGTTCTCCTGGCTCGTGACGACGTTCACGGTGGGCGCGTCGGTCGGAACGGGCCTCGCGGGACCGGTCGTCGAGTCCGGCGGCGCGCTGTGGGGCTTCGCGGTGCCGGCCGCCGCGGGGGCGGTGTCGCTGCTGGTCCTGTCGGCCACCGGACGGGTCCTCGCAGCTCCCGCGCGGGGAGCGGTCGTTGCGGCTTCATCGGAAACTGATCCAAATCGTGCTGCCGAACCCCGTTTCAGTTCAGGGGATCGGGCGTAATGTTCAGTCATGGACCGCCGCATTTTCGGGCTGGAGAACGAGTACGGCGTCACATGTACGTTCAGGGGACAGCGCCGCCTGTCTCCCGACGAGGTGGCGCGGTACCTCTTCCGCCGTGTCGTGTCATGGGGCCGCAGCAGCAATGTCTTTCTGCGAAACGGCGCCCGGCTCTATCTCGATGTCGGGTCACATCCGGAATACGCGACACCCGAATGTGACAACGTGACCGAACTGGTCACTCACGACAAGGCCGGCGAGCGCATTCTCGAAGGACTCCTGGTCGACGCCGAACGACGCCTGCACGAGGAAGGAATCGCGGGCGACGTCTACCTCTTCAAGAACAACACGGACTCGGCGGGCAACTCCTACGGTTGCCACGAGAACTATCTGGTGGCCCGGCACGGGGAGTTCTCCCGGCTCGCGGACATCCTCATTCCGTTCCTCGTCACCCGGCAGCTGCTGTGCGGCGCCGGCAAGGTGTTGCAGACGCCGCGCGGTGCGGTGTACTGCGTCAGCCAGCGGGCCGAGCACATCTGGGAGGGCGTCTCCTCGGCGACCACCCGCTCCCGGCCCATCATCAACACGCGCGACGAACCGCACGCGGACGCCGAGCGCTACCGCCGGCTGCATGTCATCGTCGGCGACTCCAACATGTCCGAGACCACCATGCTGCTCAAGGTCGGAGCGACCGACCTGGTGCTGCGCATGATCGAGGCGGGCACGGTGATGCGTGACCTGACCCTGGAGAACCCGATCCGGGCGATCCGCGAGGTCAGCCACGACATCACGGGCCGGCGCAAGGTGCGTCTGGCCAGCGGCCGCGAGGCCTCCGCCCTTGAGGTGCAGCGCGAGTACTACGAGAAGGCCGTGGACTTCGTCGAGCGGCGTGGCATCCGCACCGGCGTCGTGGACCAGGTCCTGGAACTGTGGGGCCGCACGCTGGACTCGATCGAGGCCGAGGACCTCGACCGGATCGGCACCGAGATCGACTGGGTGATGAAGTACAAGCTCATCGAGCGGTACCGGGCCAAGAACAACATGACGATGTCGCACCCGCGCGTCGCCCAGATAGACCTCGCCTACCACGACATCCACCGCCGCAGGGGTCTGTACTACCTGCTGGAGCGCAAGGGACAAGCGGCCCGGATCTGCAACGACTTGAAGATCTTCGAGGGCAAGTCCGTTCCGCCGCAGACCACTCGGGCCCGGCTGCGCGGCGACTTCATCCGTCGGGCCCAGGAACAGCGCCGGGACTTCACCGTCGACTGGGTCCACCTGAAGCTCAATGACCAGGCACAGCGCACGGTGTTGTGCAAGGACCCGTTCCGGTCCGTTGACGACCGGGTGGAGAAGCTGATCGCCGGAATGTGAGCGACGAGTTTCGGACCTATCACCGGAACGCAACGCGGGGCGCCGTACGTTTCACGTACGGCGCCCTTCTCACGTCGTAGAGTTGCGCGCACGCAACCCACAAGATCGACCGATTACGAGGCCCTCACCGTGCGCCGACGCTCCGTTCTCATCGCCGTTCCCGCTGGACTGGTCACACTCGCCGCCTGCGGTGACGACGGCTCCGATTCGAGCAAGGCCAGTGACAGCGCGTCGCCCTCGGCGTCGGGGACGTCCGCGGCGCCGCCGCCGAAGATCGTCGACGGACCGCTGCCGGCCATCACGGCGGGCACGAAGTTCGACGAGAAGCCGACGATCGCGAAGGGCAGCGGCGACCCCTCGGAGCAGCTCGCGGTGAAGACGGTGATCGCCGGCGGCGGCACCACCGTCGCGGAGAACGACTACGTCCAGGCGAACTACCTCGGCCAGGTCTGGGACACGGCGAAGGTCTTCGACAACTCCTACGACCGCAAGACACCGCTGGTCATCCAGCTCGCCGCGGGCGCCATCATCGACGGCTGGCGGTACGGCCTGGCGGGCAAGAAGGTCGGCAGCCGGGTGGAGATGGCCGTCCCGCCCACCTGGGGCTACGGCTCGCAGGGCAACGAGCAGGCGGGCATCAAGGGCACGGACACCCTGGTCTTCGTCGTCGACATCCAGGCCGCGTTCAACGCCAAGAGCTCCGCCAAGGGGAAGAACGTCGCGCAGGACAACACGGACCTGCCCAAGGTCGGCACCAACACCGACGGCAAGGCCCCCTCGATCGAGGTCCCCAAGGCCGACCCGCCGACCAAGCTCGTGGCGGACTACGTCATCGAGGGCGACGGCGAGGTGGTCGCCGCCGAGGACTCCGTGCTGGTGCAGTACAAGGGTGTGCTCTGGGCCACGGGCAAGGAGTTCGACTCCTCCTACAGCCGCAGCCAGCTGACGTCCTTCTCCCTCCAGCAGGTCGTCAAGGGCTGGGCCGAGGGCCTGACCGGCAAGAAGGTCGGCAGCCGCGTCCTCATCGTGGTCCCCCCGGCGCTGGGCTACGGCGACAGCCCGCCGGCCGGCAGCGGCATCGAGAAGGACTCCGTGCTGGTCTTCTCGGTGGACATCCTCTCCAAGATGTAGCCGGCCGCGGATCGCCGTGCGCGACCCGTCCCCGCGCCCCGGCACGGCCGGGATGAAAGACTGGGCGCGTTGGAGTTTCCGTAGAACACGCAGGAGCGAGACGTGAGCATCGACAAGCCCGAGATCGACTTCCCGGGCGGCGAGCCCCCCAAGGACCTGGAGATCAAGGACGTCTGGGAGGGCGACGGCCCGGTGGCGAAGGCGGGCGACACCGTCTCCGTGCACTACGTGGGCGTGGCCTTCTCGTCCGGCGAGGAGTTCGACGCGTCCTGGAACCGGGGCACGCCGCTTCAGTTCCAGCTCGGTGTCGGTCAGGTCATCGCCGGCTGGGACCAGGGTGTGCAGGGCATGAAGGTCGGCGGCCGCCGCCAGCTGACCATCCCGCCGCACCTGGCCTACGGCGACCGCGGTGCCGGTGGCCGGATCAAGCCGGGCGAGACGCTGATCTTCGTCTGCGACCTGATCGGGGTCTGATCGCCGTACCGCGATCATCAAGGATCCGGTTGTGGTCTGATCGTCGTGCGGGTGTCGTACGCGGTCCGACCGGACCTGATCGGTTGGGGTCCATGCCTGTCCGGGCATGGGCCCTCGGCTTTTGCCGCCGTACTGTGGAGCGGTAGGTTCATCGGTCGGAAGCACCAGAGGGGAAGGCGAAGGGCGTCGATGGCCATTGCCAAGGCCGAGCGGTTGATGAACCTGGCGTTGTGTCTGCTCGGGACCCGGCGCCCGCTCAGCAAGCGGGAGCTTCGGGAGTCCATCGAGGCCTATCTCGAAGCGGGCAGCGACGACTCCTTCAACCGCATGTTCGAGCGCGACAAGGACGATCTGCGCGAGCTGGGCCTGGTCATCGAGACCGTGGAGAACCTCGACGGAGACGTCGGCTATCTCGCCCGCCGTGACAGCAACCGGCTGCCGCCCATCACGCTGGACGCCGAGGAGGCCGCCGCCCTCGGACTCGCCGCCAAGGTGTGGCAGCAGGTCAGACTGGCCGGCGCGGCCAGCGGCGCACTCCAGAAACTGCGCGCCGCGGGACTGCCCGAGGACGTCGACCCGTACGAGGCCCACGGCGCCCTCGAACCGCGGATCCCCGTGCACGAGGCCGCGTTCGAGCCCCTGATGCTCGCCTGCCGCGACCGGCGCCCCGTCTCCTTCGAGTACCGCAAGGCCACCGCCGCCCACCCCGAGACCCGGCAGGTCGAACCGTGGGCGCTGGAGTGCTGGCGCGGCCACTGGTACCTGGCCGGCTGGGACCGCGACCGCAGCGCCGAGCGGGTCTTCCGGCTGTCGCGGATCACCGGCAAGGTGCGCGCCCGCAACGGCCGGTTCACCGCGACCGTCCCCGATGTCGTCACCGTCCGCGAGACCGTGGCCGGCTGGGCCGGTGAGACCGCCGACCGCAGCGCGCGCATCCGGCTGCGCTCGGGCGCCGGCTACCCCCTGCGGGCGAAGGCCGCGTCCGTACGGGAACTCGGCGACGGCTGGGACGAGTTGGAGATTCCGTACGGTCATGGCCTGGACGCCTGGCTGGTGGAGTTCGGGCCCGACGTGGTGGTCCTGGAGCCGGCCGAGCTGCGCGCCGATGTGATGGACCGGCTGCGTGCCGTGGCCAAGGGCTGAGGGGGAGCGGAGAAGAACAGTGGCCGGCAAACCGATCAGACCCGTGAACGCCATCGACCAGACCCGGCGGATGCTCTCGCTGGTGACCTACCTCAAGGAGCGGCCGGGCGCCCGGATCGAGGACGTCGCCCGCGCCTTCGGCATCACCGAGGACGAGCTCGTCTCCGACCTCGACGTACTGCCCATGTGCGGCACCAGCTTCCGCGGCGGCGATCTGCTCGACATCGACACCGACGGCGAGCGCATCTGGTGGCACAACCCCGCCGCCCTCGGCGCGGAGGCGGCCGAACCGCTGCGCCTGGCCGCCGACGAGGCGACCGCGCTGCTCGTCGCCGCGCGTGCCGTCTCCACCCTCCCCGGCCTGCGCGAGAGCGACCGGCAGGCGCTGCTGCGGGCCACCGCCAAGGTGGAGACCGCGGCCGGTGAGGCGGCCGGCGCCAGCTCCCGGCTGTCCGTGACCTTCGAGTCCGAGGGCGGCGTCTTCGCGGACGTCGACCGCGCGATCTCCGAGCGGCGCCGGCTGTGGATCCGCTACTACTCACCCGCTCGCGACGAGCTCACCGAGCGCGAGATCGACCCGATCCGGCTGGTCAGCGTCGGTCACACCTACGTGGAGGCGTGGTGCCGCCGCTCCGAGGCGCGCCGCACCTTCCGGCTCGACCGGGTCGCGGAGATCAAGGTCCTCGACGAGCCGTCCGCGCCGCCCGAGGTCGAGCTGCGCGATCTGTCGGAGGGGCTCGTCCAGCCCGCCGCCGAGGACCCGGAGGTCGTGGTCGAGGTCGGTCCCGGCGGGCGCTGGGTCGCCGAGTACTACCCGCACGACAGTGCGGATGAACTCCCCGACGGCGGGCTGCGTATCACTCTGCGCACCCCCGACCCGGCGTCGCTCAGACGCCTGGCGCTGCGGCTCGGGGCCGACGGCCGGATCGTCGCGCCCCCGGAGCTGGCCGACAGCGCCCGGCAGGCCGCGCGCGAGGCGCTGGCGGCGTACGACGGCATCGAGGCGCGCCGGACGGCGGGTGCGGTGGGCAACGGGCAGGAGTGAGCCGCGGGGCACGCCGATGCCGGGCCGCGGGACCGTGGGCGGGCGTGACCCCCAGGGGCGGGGTGCCGCTCGCCTCCGCGACACCGGGCGGCCGGGCCGGCGGGCGCAGGACACGAAGGGGAGCTGGGGCTTTGAGCGAGTTGATGTCGACCGGGACACGGGGCATGACGGTGGCCTCCGCGTTCGCCGGGATGAGGAATGTGGCTCCTGTGGTGTTCCGGGCGGGCTGCCCGGACTGCCGGGGCCGCTTCGAGCTCGCCGCGAGCGCCCTGCGGCTGGCCATCGGCGGCAGCAGCCGCACCACGTTCTACTCCTTCACCTGCCCCGACTGCGGGACCGCCGTCCGCAAGCCGGCCGGCGAACGGATCGTGGAGCTGCTCACCGGAGGCGGCGTCAGCACCCTCAGACTCCACTCGACCCTCTGAGCCACCGGCAGCCCTCCGACGCCCCGCGCGTCCGGCCCCGGAGTCCGGACCGTCTAGGCTCGACCCATGTTCTGGGCGATGTTCGCGGTAGCGGTGGGATTCCTGGGGATCGTGGTGCTCGGCGTGCTCGCCGTCCGCGTGTTCGTCGAGGCGGAGCGCCTCGGTCGGCAGGTCTCGGACTCCGCGCAGCGCATCGGCCGTGCCGCCGAGGAACTGGAGCGGGCGTCCGTGAACACCGCCCGTTCCGCGGAATCCCTGTGATCCCGGCTCCCTGAGTCCCGCGTCGCACGCGATTTGGGCGGCTTCGCCCTGTCACCCGGCCACATCCGGCAGGTACGCTGCTGATCGCGGCCCGCAGACGAGGCGCGGACCGTGGACCGGGAGTACGCACGGGGATTGCTTGGCGTTTACCCCTGCGCGTTACGATCGCTGCACACGGCAGTCGGACTGGTGTCCGACCGGCCGGCCAGCACCCCACCCAGCCGCCTCGGTGAGAAGGTAAAGACTTATGTTCGGAAGGCTCGGCGCCCCCGAGATCATTCTCATCCTCGTCGTCATCATCCTGCTGTTCGGCGCGAAGAAGCTTCCGGACATGGCGCGCTCGCTCGGCAAGTCCGCGCGGATCCTCAAGAGCGAGGCCAAGGCCATGAAGGACGACGGCAGCAAGAGCACCGCTCCCGCCGACCCGCCGCAGACGGACGAGCAGGCCGCCCCGGCTCAGCGCATCATCCAGGCCTCGCCCGGCGACGTGACCAGCTCGCGCCCGGTCACCGAGCCGACGGACTCCACCAAGCGCTGACGCAGGGCCGGTGACCTCCGGCCCGCTGCACGAGATGGGAACGTGGGTTGCTGAAGTCTGCCCGCAAGCAGGAGAAGGATCCCGAGGGGCGGATGCCCCTCGCGGAACATCTTCGTGAGCTCCGCAACCGGCTCGCGAAGGCCTTGCTGGCCATCGTGCTCGTCACGGTCGTGGCCGCCTTCTTCTACAACGACATCATCAACTTCTTCACCAAGCCGATCCTCGAATCGGTCGGCTGCTCACAGTCGTTCGAGGACCTGGCGAACTCGGACTCGACCCAGCCCTGCGCGCAGATCACCATCAACGGTCTGCTGACGCCCTTCACGCTCGCCCTGAAGGTCTCCCTCATGGCGGGTGTCGTCCTGGCCTCGCCGGTCTGGCTCTACCAGCTGTGGGCGTTCGTCGCGCCCGGACTCCACCGGCACGAGAAGAAGTACGCCTACGGCTTCGTCGCCACCGGCTTCCCGCTCTTCCTCGTCGGCGCCTTCTTCGCCTACAAGGTGCTGCCCACCACGGCGAAGGTCCTGATCGAGTTCACGCCGTACCAGGTCGACAACCTGCTGCCGCTGGACGATCTGCTCGACCTCGTCACCCGCATGGTCATCGTCTTCGGCCTCTCCTTCGAACTGCCCCTGCTGCTGGTCCTGCTGAACTTCAGCGGCGCCATCACCGGCCGGCGCATGCTCGGCTGGTGGCGCGCCATGATCATGGGCATCACGGTCTTCGCCGCCGTCGCCACCCCCAGCACCGACCCGCTGACGATGATCATGCTCGCTGGGCCGATCTGGATCCTGTACTTCGCCGCCGTGGCCATCTCGATGGTCAACGACCGCCGCAGGCGCCGCCGCGAGGCCGAGGGACCGGACGACGACGAGGCCTCCGACCTCGACCTCACCCCCGACGGAATCGGTGAGATCGAGCCCGTCTCGGCCAGCCGGGCCCTGCCCGAGCAGTCGGGCACGGAGCGGGTCAACGGTTATGACGACGTGACCTGAAGATCGCCGGGGTCCTCGTAGGGTCTGTGGAATGACCGGCGAGATCACCCTCTTCGTCAACCCCACCGCGGGTCGCGGCCGGGGCGCCCACGCGGCGCAACCGGCCGCTTCCGCGTTGCGGGCCGCCGGCTTCCCGGTCCGTACGGTCCTCGGGGAGAACGCCGCCGACGCCCTGGCCCGCGCCCGCGCGGCCGTCGCGGACGGCACCCGCGCCCTGGTCGCCGTCGGCGGCGACGGCATGGCGAACCTCGCCCTCCAGGCCGTCGCCGGCACCCGCACCCCGCTCGGCCTCGTCGCCGTCGGCACCGGCAACGACTTCGCCCGCACCCTTGGCCTGCCCGTACGGGACCCGGCCGCCGCGGGCCGCCTGATCGCAGAGTCGCTCAAGGAGGAGCGGCTGCGCGCGATCGACCTCGGCCGGGTCGGCGACCGCTGGTTCGCCACCGTGCTCGCCACCGGCTTCGACTCCCGTGTCAACGACCGCGGCAACCGCATGAGATGGCCCGCCGGCCGCCTCAAGTACGACCTCGCGATGGTCGCCGAACTGGCCGCGTTCCGGCCCTACCCGTACCGGATCACCCTGGACGACGGGGCCGTCCGCGAGATCGAGGCGACCCTCGTCGCGGTCGGCAACGGATCCTCGTACGGCGGCGGTATGCGGATCTGTCCCGGCGCCGACCCCGCCGACGGACTGTTCGACATCACCGTGGTCGGGGACTGCGGCCGCGCGACGCTCGTCCGGGTGTTCCCGCGCGTGTACCGGGGCACCCACGTCGACCACCCCAAGGTCACCGTGCACCGCGCCGCGAAGATCGAGGTCGTGGCCGAGGGGCTCACCGGGTACGCCGACGGGGAGCCGCTCGGACCGCTGCCGCTGACCGCGCGCTGTGTGCCCGGCGCGCTCCGGGTCCTGTCCCCCTGAGCTGCGCGGATCACCGGATTCACGGCGGCGATCCGGATAATGATCGTCCTGTTGTCAGTGCGGCCCGGTACGCTCGAAAGCACGATGACAGAGGACCTCTCACCTGCCGAGCGGTATGCGGCAGCCCGCAGGCGCAACGCCGAGCAGGCCACCGCGCTCGCACCCTTCCGCGAGATGTACGACTTCGGCCTCGACCCCTTCCAGATCGAGGCCTGCGAGGCACTGGAGTCCGGCAAGGGCGTGCTGGTCGCGGCCCCCACCGGATCCGGCAAGACGATCGTCGGCGAGTTCGCCGTCCACCTCGCCCTCACCCAGGGCAGAAAGTGCTTCTACACGACACCCATCAAGGCGCTGTCGAACCAGAAGTACGCCGACCTGTGCCGCCGTTACGGCGCGGACAAGGTAGGCCTGCTCACCGGCGACAACAGCGTCAACGCCGACGCCCCGGTGGTCGTGATGACCACCGAGGTGCTGCGGAACATGCTGTACGCGGGCTCGCAGACCCTCCTCGGCCTCGGCTATGTGGTCATGGACGAGGTGCACTACCTCTCCGACCGCTTCCGCGGCGCCGTGTGGGAGGAAGTGATCATCCACCTGCCCGAGTCGGTGACCCTGGTCTCGCTCTCGGCGACCGTGTCCAACGCCGAGGAGTTCGGCGACTGGCTCGACACGGTCCGCGGCGACACCGAGGTGATCGTCTCCGAGCACCGGCCCGTGCCGCTGTTCCAGCACGTGCTCGCCGGACGCCGGATGTACGACCTGTTCGAGGAGGGCGAGGGCCAGAAGAAGGCCGTCAACCCCGATCTGACGCGAATGGCCCGCATGGAGGCGAGCCGGCCGTCGTACCAGGACCGCAAGCGCGGGCGCGCCATGCGCGAGGCCGACCGCGAGCGGGAGCGCAGACAGCGCTCGCGCGTGTGGATCCCCAGCCGCCCCGAGGTCATCGAGCGCCTCGACAACGAGGGCCTGCTGCCCGCCATCACCTTCATCTTCAGCCGCGCCGCCTGCGAGGCCGCCGTCCAGCAGTGCCTGCACGCCGGACTCAGACTCAACGACGACGAGTCCCGCGCGAAGGTCCGCGCACTCGTCGAGGAGCGCACCGCCTCCATCCCCAACGAGGACCTGCACGTCCTGGGGTACTACGAGTGGCTGGAAGGCCTGGAGCGCGGTATCGCCGCCCACCACGCCGGCATGCTCCCGACCTTCAAGGAGGTCGTCGAGGAACTGTTCGTGCGCGGCCTCGTGAAGGCCGTGTTCGCCACCGAGACCCTCGCCCTCGGCATCAACATGCCCGCGCGGTCCGTGGTCCTGGAGAAGCTCGTCAAGTGGAACGGCGAACAGCACGCCGACATCACCCCCGGCGAGTACACCCAGCTCACCGGCCGGGCCGGCCGGCGCGGCATCGACGTCGAGGGCCACGCCGTGGTGCTCTGGCAGCGCGCGATGAGCCCCGAGCACCTCGCCGGACTCGCCGGCACCCGGACCTATCCGCTGCGCTCCAGCTTCAAGCCGTCGTACAACATGGCGGTCAACCTGGTCGAGCAGTTCGGCCGGCACCGCTCGCGCGAACTTCTGGAGACCTCCTTCGCACAGTTCCAGGCCGACCGCTCGGTCGTCGGGATCTCGCGACAGGTGCAGCGCAACGAGGAAGGGCTCGAGGGCTACAAGGAGTCCATGACCTGCCACCTCGGCGACTTCGAGGAGTATGCGCGGCTGCGCCGCGAACTCAAGGACCGCGAGACCGAGTTGGCCCGCCAGGGCGTGGCCCAGCGGCGCGCCGACGCCGCCGTCGCGCTGGAGCGGCTCAAGCCCGGCGACGTCATCCACGTCCCCACCGGGAAGTACGCCGGGCTCGCCCTGGTGCTCGACCCCGGTCTGCCCGCCGGCCGGTCCAACGGCCACCGTGGATTCGAGGCGCACGACGGGCCACGGCCCCTGGTGCTGACCGTCGAGCGGCAGGTCAAGCGGCTCGCCTCGATCGACTTCCCGGTGCCCGTCGAGGCCCTGGAGCGGATGCGGATCCCGAAGTCGTTCAACCCCCGCTCACCGCAGTCCCGCCGCGATCTGGCGTCCGCGCTGCGCACCAAGGCCGGGCACATCCCGGCCGAACGGCACCGCAAGCAGCGGTCGCAGGCCGCCGACGACCGCGAGATCGCCCGCCTGCGCAGCGCGCTGCGCGCGCACCCGTGCCACGGCTGCCAGGACCGTGAGGACCACGCCCGCTGGGCCGAGCGGTACTACCGGCTGCTGCGGGACACCTCGCAGCTGGAGCGGCGGATCGAGGGGCGCACCAACACGATCGCCCGCACCTTCGACCGGATCGTCGCGCTCCTCACCGACCTGGACTATCTGCGCGACGACGAGGTCACCGAGCACGGCAAGCGACTCGCCCGGCTCTACGGCGAACTCGACCTGCTGGCCAGCGAGTGCCTGCGCGCCGGTGTCTGGGAGGGCCTGGCCCCCGCCGAACTCGCCGCGTGTGTCTCCGCGCTGGTGTATGAGGCGCGGGTCAGCGACGACGCGATGGCGCCCAAGGTGCCGTCCGGCAAGGCCAAGGCCGCGCTGGGGGAGATGGTGCGGATCTGGGGGCGTCTCGACGCCCTGGAAGAGGACTTCCGGATCACCCAGACCGAAGGTGTGGGGCAGCGTGAGCCGGATCTCGGGTTCGCCTGGGCCGCGTACATGTGGGCCTCCGGGACCGGGCTCGACGAGGTGCTTCGGGAGGCGGAGATGCCGGCCGGGGACTTTGTGCGGTGGTGCAAGCAGGTGATTGACGTGCTGGGGCAGATCCAGGCGGCGGCGCCGGCCGGGTCCACCGTGGGGAAGGCTGCGCGTAAGGCGGTGGAGGGGTTGTTGCGGGGGGTTGTGGCGTACTCGTCGGTCGGGTGACGGGGCGCTCGCGCCGGCGGTGCGTTGATGGGTGCCAGTGCCAGTGCCAGTGCGGGTGCGGGTGCGTTGTGGCTTGTCGCGCAGTTCCCCGCGCCCCTAGGGGGCTGCGCTAGCCCCTGTTCAGATATGAGCGCCAGCCTCCATGTGCCGTGATGTCCTCTGCGTTCTTCAGTGCTGTTGGTTCGCAGAGGAAGCCTGGCAGTGTTGTGCCGTCCGCAAGTTCCACTCTGCCCAGGGTCATGGGGTGGGGGAGGGCTGTCAGTAGGCGGCCCAGGGACTCCTGGGGCAGACGCCAGATCTCTGTTTCGATGGGTGCGCCGCCCTCTGGGACCCGTACCAAGCCCGGCTTCCGGGGGTTCGTTTGCAGGGCGTACATGCGGTACTTCGGGGCCGTTGTTGTTGTGCGGGTCAGTCGGGCGCCCAATGCGAGGAGTTGGGGGTTCAGGGGTTGGCCTGTCAGGTGGGCGCCTACTACCGCCAGGGTTGCCTCGGGTTCCAGTAGGTGGGCGATCTGGGTCAGCCGGCTGTCCGTGAAGGCTCGGCCGATCAGCATCGCGCCGAAGGGGAGGCCCCGTACCTCTCCCGCGGGGACCGCCGCAGCCGCCAGGTCGAACAGGTTGGTGGAGTTGGTGAAGCGGCCCAGGCGGGCGTTGCTGCCCAGTGGGTCGGCCGCCACCTGGGCGAGGGTGGGGTGGCCGGGGGCCGTGGGGAGGAACAGGGCGTCCGCGTCGGCGAGTTCCGCGAGCGCCTCGGCGCGGAGGGTGGCCAGCCGGGCCTGGTCGGCGAAGAGACGGTGGGCCGGGAGGTCGCGGGCCCGGGTGATGATGCCGGCGACGGTCGGGTCCAGGTCCCCGCTGTCTGCCGCGAGCGACTTGTCGATGAACTCACCTACGGCCGTGTAGCGTTCGGCGACCAGCGCGCCGCCGTAGAGCATGGACGCGGCCTCGGTGAAGGGGGAGAGGTCGAGGGTGCGGATCTCCGCGCCGGCCGACTCCAGACGGGCCACCGCGCTCTCGTACGCCTCCGCCCAGCCCTCGTCCAGTTCGCCCAGCTGCTCGCGGGGAGGGACGGCGATGCGCCACGGGCCCGGGGTGCGCGGCCGGGTCGGTGGGAGGTCCCGGGCGGGTGGGGCCGCCATGTGGGACAGGGCGGTCTCCGCCTCTCCGAGGGTGCGGGCGAAGACCGTCACGCAGTCGATCGAGGCGCAGGCCGGGACCACGCCCGTGGTCGGGACCAGGCCGCGGGTCGGCTTGAGGCCGACGATGCCGTTGAAGGCGGCCGGGACCCGGCCCGAGCCCGCGGTGTCCGTGCCGAGGGCGAGGTCGGCGATGCCGAGCGCGACGGCCACGGCCGAGCCGGAGCTCGAACCGCCGCTCACCCGCGCCGGATCATGGGCATTGCGCACCGCGCCGTACGGGGAGCGGGTGCCCACCAGGCCGGTCGCGAACTGGTCCAGATTGGTCGTGCCCAGGACCAGCGCACCGGCCGCGCGCAGCCGGGCGACCACCGGGGCGTCCGACTCCGGCCGGTAGGCGTACGACGGACAGCCCGCGGTCGTGGGCAGTCCCGCCACGTCGATGTTGCCCTTGACGGCCAGCAGGCGTCCGGCCAGGGGCAGGCGTTCACCGGCGGCCACGCGGGCGTCCAGTGCCGCCGCCTCCGTCTCGACGTCCGTGCGGGGGCGCAGGTCGATCCAGATCTCCGGGCGGTCGACGGCGGTGATCCGGTCGTACGCGGCACGGACCCGGTCGAGGGTGGTGGACATGTTCGCTCCTTCGCGCTCAGCTCGTGGCCGGGGCCAGGACGACCAGGGGCGTTCCCGCCTCGACCTGGTCGCCGGGGCGGGCCAGTACCTCGGCCACCACGCCGGCCATCGGCGCGGGCACCCGTGACTCCATCTTCATCGCCTCCAGGGCGAGCAGCGGCTGTCCCGCCGCGACCGTGTCGCCCGGCGCGATGTTCACCTGCCAGACGGAGGCGGCGAACTCGGCCTCGACCAGCCGCCCGCCCTCCGGCACGGTCACCTCGCCGGCCGGCGTGGGCGGCGCCGCCTCCGACTCCGCTCGCGCGAACTCGCCGGCCGCCTCCCACGCGTCCCGCTCCGTCGCGAACGCCGCCCGTTGCCGGAGCCTGAACTCCCCGATGGACTCGGCGTGTTCGGCGAGGAAATCCTCGTACTCCGCCAGCGAGAACGTGCCCTCCTCGATCTGTGGCACAAAGCGGCCGGAGACGATGTCGGCCCGGAGTTCGAGGAGTTCGTCGGCCTCCACCGGATACCAGCGGACGCGGTCGAAGAAGCGCAGCAGCCACGGGGAGCCCGGCTCGAACGCGCCGCGCTGCTGCCAGCCCGACCACACCTGGGTCGTACGCCCCACGAACTGGTAGCCGCCCGGACCCTCCATGCCGTAGACGCAGAGATAGGCGCCGCCGATGCCGACGGAGTTCTCGGCGGTCCAGGTGCGGGCCGGGTTGTACTTCGTGGTCACCAGGCGATGGCGGGGGTCCAGGGGGGTGGCGACCGGGGCGCCGAGGTAGACGTCGCCGAGACCCAGGACCAGGTACTCGGCGTCGAAGACCGTGCGGTACACGTCGTCCACCGAGTCGAGGCCGTTGACGCGGCGGATGAACTCGATGTTCCACGGGCACCAGGGCGCGTCGTCGCGGACGCCCGCCATGTAGCGGGCGATGGCCTCACGGGTCGCCGGGTCGTCCCAGGACAGTGGCAGCCGTACCGTGCGGGAGGGGACGGTCAACTGGTCGGTGGGTGGGAGGGTGCCCGCCAAGTGGCGTATCAGGGGCAGGAGTTCGTGCTGTGAACCGCGGGCCGGGTCCGTGCGGATCTGGAGTGAGCGGATGCCCGGGGTGAGTTCGGTGACGCCGTCGAGGTCCGCCCGCTCGACCGCCTCCATCAGTGCGTGGACGCGCATCCGCAGGGCGAGGTCGAGTTGCATGGGGCCGAACTCGACGAGCAGGTTGTCGTCGCCGCTGCGGCGGAAGGTGACATCGCCGTCGCGGGCCAGCACACCGCCGTCGACGATCTCCGGGCGGGGCGAGCCGTCCTCGCGGACGGGGTCAAAGCGGACCGTGTCGCCCGGCCGGAGCTGGCCGAGTTTCCAGCGTTCCCCGCTCAGTACGGTCGCCGGGCAGACGAAGCCGCCGAGGGACGGGCCGTCCGGGCCGAGCAGGACGGGCATGTCGCCGGTGTAGTCGACGGCACCGACGGAGTACGGGGTGTCGTGGATGTTGGAGGGATGCAGACCGGCCTCGCCGCCGTCGGCGCGCGCCCAGCGGGGTTTGGGGCCGACGAGCCGTACGCCGGTCCGCGCCGAGTTGAAGTGCACCTTCCAGTCGGCGGCGTAGAAGTCGCGGATGTCGTCCTCGGTGAAGAACTCCGGTGCCGCGTGCGGCCCTTCGACGGCACCGATGTGCCAGACGGAGCTGAACTCGGGCGGGTCCGTGACCCCGGTGCCCTCGGTGACCGTGCCACCGTGCAGGACGTCACCGGTGCGCAGCGCCCGTCCGCCGTGTCCGCCGAACCGGCCCAGCGTGAAGGTGCTCGCGCTGCCGAGGAACGGCGGGATGTCGAGGCCGCCGGCGACGAGGACGTACGTCCGCAGCCCGGGACCGGTCGGAGCACCGGTCTCCAGGACGGACCCGGCGGGTACCGTCACCGGCTCCCACTGCGGCACGCGTGTGCCGTCGACGGTGACCGGGGCCGGGGCGCCGGTCACGCACACGGTCGTGGCGTGGGTGAAGCGCAGGGCCGGGCCGCGCAGGGTGCATTCCAGTCCGGGGGCGCCCTCCTGGTTGCCGAGGGCACGGTTGCCGAGCCGGAAGGAGCGGTCGTCCATCGGGCCGCTCGGCGGGACACCGACCTGCCAGTGGCCGGTACGGCCCGGCCAGTCCTGGACGGTGGTCAGGGTGCCGGCCGAGACGACCTCGATGCGCGGCGTCGGGTCGCAGACGCCGGCGAGGGTGGCCGTGGAGTGGCCGGCGCGCCGGAAGTCCGGGTCGGCGAGGGCCGCGCGGACCAGACCGAGGTTGGTCTCGATGCCGTCCACACGGGTGCGGGCCAGCGCCGCGTCCAGCCGCTCCAGCGCCCGCTCCCGGTCGGGGCCGTACGCGATCACCTTGGCGAGCAGCGGGTCGTACGACGTGGTCACCTCGGTGCCCGTCTCCACCCAGCCGTCGACGCGTACGCCCGGCGGGAACTCCACCCGGGTCAGCAGTCCCGCGCCGGGCCGGTGGTCGCGGGACGGGTCCTCGGCGTAGACGCGGGCCTCGACGGCGTGGCCGCGCGGCCGACCGGGATCGCGGACAACGTCACGTTCGCCGCGGGCGAGGCGCAGCATCCAGGCGACGAGGTCGACGCCGTACGTCTCCTCCGTGACCGGATGTTCCACCTGGAGGCGGGTGTTGACCTCCAGGAAGTAGGCCTCCTCGCGGACGGCGTCGTAGACGAACTCGACGGTTCCGGCGGAGCGGTAGCCGACCGACGCGCACAGGTCGCGGGCCGCGCTGGTCAGCCGGGTGCGGATGTGATCCGGGAGGCCGGGGGCCGGTGCCTCCTCGACGACCTTCTGGTGGCGGCGCTGGAGTGAGCAGTCCCGGTCGCCGAAGGTGACGACCCGGCCCTCGCCGTCGCCGAAGACCTGCACCTCGACATGGCGGGCGCGCTCGACGAGCCGTTCCAGGAAGACGCCGGCGGAGGAGAAGGACGCGGCGGCGACGCGCTGCACACGCTCCCAGGCCAGGGTCAGTTCACCGGCGTCGCGGCATGCCGACATACCGATGCCGCCGCCTCCGCCGGTCGCCTTGAGCATCACGGGATAGCCGATGTCCGTGGCCGCGGCGAGTGCCTCGTCGAGCGAGGCGAGCAGGTCCGTCCCCGGCGCAAGTGGCACGCCGGCCGCCCGTGCCGCCGCCCGAGCGGTGTGCTTCGCGCCGAACAGCTCCAGCTGCGCCGGCGTCGGACCGACGAACACCAGTCCGGCGTCCTCGCAGCGGCGCGCGAAGGCCGCGTCCTCGGAAAGGAAGCCGTAGCCGGGGTGGATCGCGCCCGCGCCGGTGTCCTCGGCGGCCTTCAGCACCAGTTCCGCGTCGAGGTACGACTCCCGCGCGGGCGCCGGACCGAGCCGCACCGCCTCGTCGGCGAGCCGCACGTGCGGGGCCGAGCGGTCGGGGTCGGAGTACACGGCGACCGTACGCAGGCCGAGTTCGCGGGCGGTGCGGATGACGCGTACGGCTATCTCTCCGCGGTTGGCGACGAGGAGGGTGTCGTAGGTCATGCCGCGGCTCCCGGTGCGGGGTCCGTGATGGCTTCACCGGTCTCCGGGGCGCCGACGGTCATCTCCACCGCCGTGGGCTCGAAGCCGTTGCAGGGGTTGTTGATCTGGGGGCAGTTGGAGACCAGGACGAGGACGTCCCGTTCGGCGCGCAGGACGAGGGAGCGGCCGGGGGCCGAGAGGCCGTCGACGATGCCGAGGGTGCCGTCCTTCTCGACGGGCACGTTCATGTACCAGTTGATGTTGGAGACCAGGTCGCGCTTGCCCAGCCCGTAACGGGCGCCCTCGGCGAGGAAGTTGTCGACGCAGGCGTGCTGGGACCAGGTGTGGTGGCCGTAACGCAGGGAGTTGGACTCCTTGGAGCAGGCGCCGCCGACCGTGTCGTGCCGGCCCACCTCGTCCGCGAGGACCGTCATCAGGGGGGTGTGCTCGTTGGAGAGGAGCACACTGCCGGTGGTGAGGAAGATGCCGCCCTGCGCGTGGATCGTGTCGGGCGCGCTGTAGCGGACGGACGTGTCCCGGGCGTCGTAGACGAGGAAGTCGACGGCCTGGTTGCCGTGCAGGTCGGTGATGGTGAGTGTCTCGCCGGCGCGGACGGTCGCTGACCAGGCGGCACGGGGCGGGACGACGGTGGTGACGGGGGCAGGGGGCGTGGCGGCGGCGGCGGTCACCCCGGCGGTGGCGGTGGCGGTCGGGCCGGCGGTGGCGGTCGTGGCGGACTCCTGGTGTGTCATACGAGCCCCCTCGCGGCGAGGAACTCGGTGGTGTTGAGGAAGGCGCGGCGGCCCTCGGGAGTGGCGTCCCGGAGCGGGTCGTCGGGGCCGGTCGGGGTGGCGCGCCAGGCCAGCACCTCCAGCGGGGTGCTGACGTACTCGGGGCGCGGGTCGGCCGGGTGCGGCACGTTCGCGATCAGTACGGTGACGTCCTGCTCGGCGCGCAGGGTCACACTGGCGCCGGGTCCCGCCGAGCCGGTGAAGTCCAGGGCGCCGTCCGCCCCGACCTCCACGCCCTGGAAGAACGACAGCGAGGGCGGCAGGTCGCGGGGTCCGAGGCCGTTCTTGGCCGCCGCCAGCTTGAACAGTTCGCGGCCGGCGGGGGAGGGGGACTGCGGGGTGCCGTCGCCGTAGCGGGCGGTGTTGCGGGCCAGGGTGGAGGTGCCGCACAGGGCGTCGTGCCGGCCGGAGGTGTCGGCGACGAGCGACGCCAGGACCCGGCCCTGGTCGGACAGGAGCAGCACGCCCGTGCCGAGGTACGCGTTCCACTGCACCTTGACCGTGTCGGCGACGTTGAGCCGCTCCCAGGGCCGGTCGGCGACATACAGCAGCAGGTGGGCGCAGGCGTCGCCGTGCGGGTCGGTGAGCCGCAGTTCGGTGCCGCGGGCCAGCACGCGGTGTGTGTAGTTGCCGCCCGCGACGGTCTCGGCCCACACCAGGGGACCGGCCCCGTCGGGCGGGTCGGGCCAGTCGGCGGCCGGGACGACGGGCATCGCGTCGGCCCGCTCGCCTTCCTGGGCGCGCGCGTGGGCGCGGGCCCCGTCTGTGGTCGAAGTCGCCATCGCGGGAACCTCCGGGGGCGGGCTGGGACTGCGGGGTGTGAGGTGTGAGGTGCGAGGTGCGGAGCGTGTGGTGCGGAGCGTGGGGCGCGGCGTGTCGGTTCGGGCGCCGACAGCGACGGACCGGACCGCGTCGCGGTAATTTCTGTCGCCCGACAGAAATTAGGAGCGGGGTGGGTCCTGGGCGTTGCCCCGGTGTTCCCGCGCGGTTACCGATCGCTCACGGAGATCACCCCGAGCCGTCCTGTGCGACGATCGAACACATGGGTACAACGGGTGGTGGACGACGGGTCGGCAGACCGCGGGCCGCACAGCGGCCGGACAGCGGTCTGGAGCCGCGCGCCGAACTGCTCCTCGCCGCCGCCGAGTTGTTCACCACTCGCGGATACGCGGCCACCTCCACCCGGGCCGTCGCCGAGCGCGCGGGGATGCGGCAGGCGTCGATGTACCACTACGTCTCCGGCAAGGAGGAGCTGCTCGCCGAGCTGCTGGAGTCGACGGTCACACCGTCGCTCGCGTACGCCCGCGAGCTGCTCGCCGACGACACCGTGCCCGCCGAGGTCCGGCTGTGGCGCCTGTGCCGTACGGACGTGGAGCTGCTGTGCGCCGGTCCGCACAACCTCGGCGCGCTGTATCTGCTGCCCGAGGTCCGCACCGAGCGGTTCGCCGGATTCCACGCCGTACGCGCCGAACTCAAGGACGCCTACCGGCAGTTGATCGCCGCCACCCCCGCGGGCGGGCTGCTCGCGAAGAGTGAGCTGGAGCTGCGGACGGACCTGGTGTTCGGGTTGATCGAGGGTGTCATTCTTGTGCACCGCTCCGAACCCGAGCGCCCGGCAAGGGCGTTCGCGGATGCCACGGCGGACGCCGCGCTGCGGATCACGGGCGGCTGAGCGACTCAACGGCCGGGCCGCGTGCGGGATACGGCCGGCGTCGGGACCCGTCCGGACCGCCCGGAGAAGGCCCCGTCACCCGTCACGGTGAGTGCTTTTCGTACACCCTTCCGGCGTCACGCATCGTGTGCGAATGGCAGCTCAGCGTGTAAATGGGCCGAGGGTACTCCTGTCGCGAGCCCCATTTCCGGTGCTTGCCGAATATGACACGGCGATGATCCGGTCGGACTAAGCTCGCCCGCAGCGCACCGAGTTGAGGTGTATTCGTGCGCCTGTTCCCAAAAATCCCGAAGACCCGGACTGTCCCCCGTGCACAGTGCTGCAATTTCCCGTGAATCCCAGCCGATCTGCTTCAGAGGGCCCACATGGTGAGTGTTCAGACCCCTCCCGAACGCCGTGAACTTCCCTACGCGCGTGTGCTGTTGCTGCCCGCCATAGTGATGGCCGCGGCGTCCGGCGCCGCCGTCGCCCTGGTGGCGCAGCCGGCCCGGGTCGCGGTCGGCTGGTGCGGAGCCCTGGCCACACTGCTGGTGATCCTCACCGCCGCCGAGGTGGTCCGCCGCGGCCGCACAATTCGCGACCTGCGGCTCGACTACGAACACGACACCGCATATCTGGAAGCCCTGCTCGCCGAGAACGACCGGCAGATGTTCGAACTCGCCAACGACATCGTCCCCGGCGCCATCGACTTCATGCGCAAGGGCAATTCCATCCTTGAGGTGATGAACAACCTGGGCGACGTCGAGCCCGAGTGGGCGTATCTCCCCGAGTCCCAGCGCGACCTGATCCGGCTCATGCTGAAGATCGTCGAACTGGAGGAGAACCTCCGCGACTCGGGGCAGCGCTCCTTCGTCAACGTCGCGCGCCGCGTCCAGGCCATCGCCCACCAGCAGGCCAACGAACTCCGCGAGATGGAGGAGGACCACGGCACCAACCCCGAGGTCTTCGACGACCTGCTGCGCCTGGACCACGGCAACGCGCTCATCGGCCGGCTCGCCGACTCCATCTCCGTCCTCGGCGGCGGCCGCCCCAGCCGCCAGTGGCCCGAGGCCGTCTCGATGTACAGCACCCTGCGCGGCGCCATGTCCCGGATCCTGGAGTACCGCCGGATCCAGCTGAACAGCATCGCCCGGATCAGCGCCCAGGGCATCTACGTCGAGCCGATCATCCACGCCTGCGCCGAACTCTTCGACAACGCCACCCGCTACTCGCCGCCGCACACCAAGGTGCACGTCACGGCCACCGAGGTGCAGACCGGCCTGGCCATCGAGATCGAGGACGGCGGCGTAAGCCTCAGCGAGGAGAGCCGCGCCAGCGCCGAGGGCATGCTGGAGGCCGCCATGATGGGCGTCGACTTCCAGGAACTCGGCGACAGCCCGCGGCTCGGCCTCGCCGTCGTCGGCCGCCTCTGCAAGCAGTACGACATGCAGCTCTCGCTGCGCAGCTCGGCCTACGGCGGAGTCCGCGCCGTACTCGTCGTGCCGATGGCCATGCTCACCCACGAGCGCGGTGTCGGCCTCGCGCACGGCATCGGGGCCACCGGCATCCCCGTGACCACGGAGGCCCTCGCCGGCCCCAACCGGCCGCCCAAGAAGCGGCGTCCGACAAGCCCGAAGATCCCGGCGGGTGTCTCCATGGAGGACGACGTCCCCGTGATCACCGAGTGGACGGCCAACGGACTGCCGCAGCGCCGCAGCCGCTCCACCATCCCGATCACCGAGCGCATCACGGCCCAGTACCGCGCCCAGTACGCCGCCGAGGCCGCGGAGAAGGCCGAGCGCGAGGCCCGCGAGGCCCGGATCGCGGCGGGTATCGAACCGGAGCCCGAACCCGAGCCGGAGCCCGAGCCGTTCGTCGCGCCCGGCGCCTGGGTCGAGTCGTTCTGGGAGGGGCTGAAGAAGGACATGCCGCCCGGCACGCACCCGACCGACTTCACGCGGAACCCGACCAAGTACCTCCACCTGATCGACGACACGGCCCGCAAAGAGGCCGATGACGAAGGGGACGTCAAGTGACGTACCGCGCCAACTTCGACTGGCTGCTCAAGGACCTCTACGACGGTGTGCCGGGCATCGAGATGATCGTGGTGCTCTCCGCCGACGGGCTGCGGCTCGCCCGCTACTCCGGCGACCCCGACGCCGCCGACCGGGTCGCCGCGGCCTGCGCCGGAATGCAGAGCCTCGCCAACGCCGTCGCGCAGGAACTGCCGGGCAGCGACGGCGAGATGAACCTGATCGTCATCGAGATCGACCGCGGCTACTTCTATCTGATGGCGGCCGGCGCCAACGCCTATCTCGCGGTGCTCTCCGACATCACCTGCGAGCCCGGCATGATGAGCAACCGTATGCGCGACCTGGTCGTGCGGATCGGCGCCCACCTGACCAGTCCGGCCAGGCGCAACGGGCAGACCGTATGACGCCTCCGAAACGCCGGCGGCGCCACCCCCAGAACCCCCCCGCACCACCCCCGCCACCGCCGCCGCCCCCACCGGCCGAGGAGGAGAACGCCCCGGAGGGCAAACGCCGCAACCCCGAGCGGTTCTACGTCATCGGGGGCGCCGACGGCGACCGCGCGGGGCTCGATCTCGTCACGTTGGTCGTGGCGCGCGCCGACGATCCGCCGCCTTCCACCGGCCCCGAGCAGGCGGCGGTACTGCGGTTGTGCGCCGCCCCTCTGTCCGTGGCCGAACTGTCGGCCTATCTCAGTCTTCCGTACAGCGCGGTGACGGTTCTGCTCACCGACATGCTGACGGCCGAACTGGTGCAGGCGCGCGCCCCGATCACCCGGCAGGCGCTCCCCGACCGTTCCCTCCTCGAAGCGGTGATGCATGGACTTCAAAAGCTCTGACACCCTCCCCGGTCCACGCAGCGAGGACCATCTGCCGCACACGGCACAGGCCGCGGTGAAGATCGTGATCGTGGGCGGGTTCGGCGTCGGAAAGACGACCATGGTCGGGTCGGTCAGCGAGATCAAGCCGCTGACGACCGAGGAGACCATGACCCAGGCCGGTATCGGCGTCGACGACAACTTCGGCTCCGACACCAAGACGGCCACGACCGTCGCCATGGACTTCGGCCGGATCAGCGTCACCGAGCAACTGGTGCTGTACCTCTTCGGCACCCCCGGCCAGGAACGCTTCTGGTTCCTGTGGAACGGCCTGTTCGAGGGCGCGCTCGGCGCGGTGGTCCTGATCGACACCCGCCGCCTGGAGGTCAGCTACGACGTCATGGGGCGCCTGGAAGAGCGCGGGGTGCCCTTCGTGGTCGCCGTCAACACCTTCCCGGACGCGCCCCACTACCCCGTCGAGCAGCTGCGTACCGCCCTCGACCTCGCCCCGGAGGTCCCCATCGTGGAGTGCGACGCACGCCGCCGGGCCTCCAGCCGGGACACCCTGATGACCCTCATGCGCTTCCTGCACAAGCTCGCCATGGCAGGCGTCCTCTGACCTGCCCCAGCACAACGACCCCCACCTCCCCCCGGACACCGGATCCATCAGCTTCGGAGCATCGACCGTGACGCCTGAACCCCACTCCTCGACCGATACGGACGACCTCACCCTCTCGCCGCCCCCGGGCTGTCCCGCCCACAGTGCGGGACCCGGCCTCGGCCCCGGTGGACTGCACCGGCTGTACGGCGTCGACGCGGCGGACCTGAGCGGCCTGTACGAGAAACTCCGCAGCGAGCACGGGTCGGTGGCGCCGGTGCTGCTGCACGACGACGTCCCCATGTGGGTGGTCCTCGGACACGCCGAGAACCTGCACATCGTGCGCAGCCCCTCGACGTACACCCGCGACAGCCGGATCTGGACCCCGCTCCAGGAGGGCATGGTCAAGCCCGACCACCCGCTGATGCCGCACATCGCCTGGCAGCCCATCGCCTCGCACGCCGAGGGCGACGAACACCTGCGGCTGCGCGGCGCGGTCACCGGCGCCATGTCGACCATCGACCACAGGTCCCTGCGCCGGCACATCAACCGGCACACCCAGCGGCTCGTCAACGGGTTCTGCGAGGTCGGCCGGGCCGACCTGGTCAGCGACTTCACCGAGCACCTGCCGATGGCCGTGATGTGCGAGATCCTCGGCATGCCCGACGAGTACAGCGACCGGCTCGTGCAGGCCGCCCGCGACACCCTCAAGGGCACCGAGACCGCGATCGCCAGCCACGCCTTCGTGATGGACGCGCTGAGCCGGCTCACCGTGCGCCGCCGCGCGAAGCCGGAGGAGGACTTCACCAGTTACCTCATCACCCACCCCGCCGGACTCAGCGACGACGAGGTGCGTGAGCACTTGCGCCTGGTGCTGCTCGCCTCCTACGAGGCGACCGTCAACCTGCTCTCCAGCGTGCTGCGGATGGTCCTCACCGACCCGCGCTTCCGCGCCCAGCTCAACGGCGGGCAGATGACCGTACCCGAGGCGGTCGAGCAGTCACTGTGGGACGAGCCGCCGTTCAGCACGGTGTTCGCGTACTTCGCCAAGCAGGACACCGAGCTGGGCGGGAAGCGCATCCGGCGCGGCGACGGACTGCTGTTCGCGCCGGCGCCCGGCAACATCGACCCGCGGGTCCGTCCCGACCTGGCCGCGCACATGCAGGGCAACCGTTCCCATCTCGCCTTCGGCGGCGGACCGCACGAGTGCCCCGGGCAGGACATCGGCCGTGCCATCGCCGACGTCGGCGTCGACGCGCTGCTGATGCGGCTGCCCGACGTGGAGCTGGAGTGCGCCGAGGAGGACCTGCGCTGGACCGAGTCGATCGCGTCCCGGCATCTGGTGGCCATGCCGGTCGAGTTCGCCACCAAGTCCCCGCAGGACATCCAGGCCCCGCCGGTGGTACGGCAGGTCCCCACGGCCCGCTCCCACTGGGAGGTCTCCGGCGACGCCGAGCCGGCGCCCACCCCCACACTCCGGCCCAACGCCGCACTCCGGCCCAACGCCGCACTCCGGCCCAACGCCACACTCCGGCCCACGACCCGTCCGGTCCCCGCGCCGCCGCCCGCGCGGGTGGCGGCGCCCGAGCCGGAGCCGGAGCGCAGGCCGGGCGCCTGGCAGCGGCTGGTCCGGTGGTGGCGGGGCTACTGAGCGCCGGGTTCCGGGGCCAGGTCGTGTCCGCGGGCCAGATCCTGTCCGCGGGCGGACTTCGCGGACACGGCCTAGCGCCCGGCCGCCCACTCCTCCGGCCACGCCCACGCCCCGAGCACCCGGGTGCTGCGCAGCCGGTGTTCCGCCCCCGTCACCGGGTCGGTGAACTCCAGTCCCCGCGCGAGCAGTTGGAGCGGGTGACGGAAGTCGCCGGGCGGTACGGGGGCGGCCACCGCCGGATAGAGCGGATCGCCGAGGATCGGCACGCCCAGCGCGCTCATGTGCACCCGCAGCTGATGGGTCTGGCCGGTGTGCGGCACCAGCCGGTACCGGCCGAGACCGTCGGCCCGGCGCTCGACGAGTTCGATGTGGCTGACCGCGTTGGGCTCGCCGTCGATCTCCTGGGCGGCGAGCACCCCGCGCTCCTTGAGGATCCGGCTGCGGACCGTGCGGGGCAGGGCGAGCCCGGGATCGTACGGGGCCACGGCCTCGTACTCCTTGCGCATCCGGCGCTCCCGGAACAGCCCCTGGTAGGCGCCGCGTTCGGCGGGCCGTACGGTGAACAGGACCAGGCCCGCGGTGAGCCGGTCGAGGCGGTGCGCGGCGCCCAGCGTCGGCAGACCGAGCTCGCGGCGGAGCCGGGCGAGTGCTGTCTGGGTGACATGGCTGCCGCGCGGTGTCGTCGCCAGGAAGTGCGGTTTGTCGGCGACGACGATGTGCTCGTCGCGGTACACGATCTCCAGCGGGAACGGCACCGGGACCTCGTACGGCAGCTCGCGGTGGAACCACACGTACATCCCCGGCACGAATCCGGCGTCCGGAGCCACGGGCCGCCCGTCGGCATCCACGACGAGCCCGGCCTCGAACATCCCGTCGACAACACCGGCCCCGGCCCCCGACAGCCGCTCGATCAGATGCTCCCGTACGGTCGTCCAGCCGCCCTCGGCGGGCAGCCGCACCCGCACGGGGTCGATCCCGTCGCGCTGCGGAAGCGGGGCGGGCGGGGGAGGGGTACGGCGTCTCATCTCGGGATCAGGGTACGAGGTGGGCGTGCGGAAAAGCACTGTGATCATCCCCGCGCGGCCCGGCAGGATGCGGTGTATGCCCTTCCTGACGCGTGACGTGCTGACCGCGGGAGACCTCTCCCGGACCGCCCAGCCCGAGATACCCGCCGGTGACGGCGTGCGGCTGCGCCCCTGGCGGAGCGGTGACGCGCGGGCCGTGCACCAGGCCTTCCAGGACCCGGTGATGCATCGCTGGCATCTGCGGGCCGCCGACTCCGAGGAGGAGGTCCGGGGCTGGATCGACGACTGGCACCGGGACTGGCGTGCCGAGCGCGGCGCGCAGTTCGCCGTGGTCGACGAGGCCTCCGACGCCCTGCTCGGGCGGGTCGCGCTGCGGGACATCGTGCCGGCCGACGGCACGGCGGAGATCGCGTACTGGACGGTCGCCGCCGCGCGCGGCCGGGGTGTCGCCGCCCGTGCCGCCGACGCGCTCGCCCACTGGGCCCTCGACGAGATCGGCTTCCAGCGCATCGAACTCACCCACTCCGTCGCCAACGAGGCGTCCTGCCGCGTCGCCACCCGCACCCGCTTCACCCTGGAGGGCACCAAGCGCGCCGCGGGCCTCCACGCGGACGGCTGGCACGACATGCACCTCCACGCCCGCGTACGCGGCGACTGACCCGGCGTCACAGTGCCTGTTCCGACCGCCCCTTCCACAGCCGGTACCCGGCCCCGGTGGCGACCGTCGCCGTCAGGAACAGCACGGTGAACCACTGGAAGTACCAGTGGCCGCCCGCCGGGTCGTACACCGCGGCGCGGGGCCAGGCCAGGTTGATGGTCATCAGGAGGCCGTAGAGGAGGGCGAGGGTGTTGACCGGGGTGCCCCAGCGGCCGAGGGAGAAGAGGGGGGCGCCGGTCTCGTCGGTGTCGGTCGTGGTGGCGAAGCGGCCGCGCAGGCGGGCGAGCAGGAGGGGGCCGGTGACCATGGCGTAGGCCAGGTAGAGCATGGCGATGCAGGTGGTGCCGATGGCCAGGAACGCCTCCGGCGAGGCGAAGTTGAGGAGCAGCAGGGCCGCCGCGAGGAGGCCGACGACCAGGGCGGGGGCGTGCGGCATGCCGGTGCGCGGGTTGACGCGGGCGAGCCGGCCGGAGAAGGGCAGCCGGCCGTCGCGGGCCATGGAGAACAGCATCCGGCACGCCGACGTCTGGATCGCGAGCGTGGCCACGGCGATCGCCACGACCACGTCGGCCAGCAGCAGCCGCCCGACGCCGTCACCGAGGCTGCTGGTGAGGACGTAGCTCAGGCCGTCGACGGCGAGCCGTCCGTCGGTGAGGCTCGGCGCGGCCAGCAGCCCGCCCAGCACGATCAGCCCGCCGAGCAGTCCGGCCGCGCCGAGCGCGACGAGGATGGTGCGCGGGGCCGTACGGCGTGGCTGGTGGGTCTCCTCGCTCATCTCGCCCGCGCTGTCGAACCCGATCATCACGTACGCCGCCGTGAACGAGCCCACCAACAGCGCGCCCAGCAGGCCCGACTGCGCCGCGCCGGTGGTGTGGAAGGTGATGCCGGGGGTGCGCTCGGAGTGGGTGAGCAGGAGGACGACGATCAGTACGGCGCCGATGATCTCGGCGGTGACGCCGACGCGGTTGACGAGGGAGAGGACGCGGTTGTCGAGGACGTTCACCAGTGTGGTGAGCGCCAGCAGGCAGACGCCGAGGAGGGCCGCGTTGGCCGCGCCGTCGGGCGAGGTCGGGGCCGGGTCGTCGCCGATCAGCTGGAAGCCCGACCAGATCGCGGGCAGCACCATCTGGAGCGCGAGCGCCGCCGCCGCGACCACCACGATCTGCCCGATCACCATGATCCAGCCGGCGAACCAGCCGAACGTGGCGTTCGACAGCCGCGTCGACCACTGGTAGATCGCGCCCGAGATCGGATAGCGCGCCGCCAGCTCCGCGAAGCACGCGGCCACCAGCAGCTGCCCGACGAGCACTACGGGCCAGGCCCAGAAGAAGACCGGCCCGCCGAAGAAGTACCCGATGGCGAAGAACTGGAAGACGGTCGTCAGGACGGAGATGAAGGAGAACCCGGCCGCGAACGAGGCGTACCGGCCCAGGCTGCGGTGCAGTTCCTGGCGGTAGCCGAACTCGGCGAGGGAGCCGTCCCCGGGGGAGCCCGGCGGATCGGGGCGGACGTCGGAGTCAGCGGTGGTGGTCACGGTGGCACCTGCCTCGGGCGCGAGTAATTCCTGTCGGGCGACAGAAATTAGGGACGCGCTGTTTCGGTGGTGTCACGCCGGCGTGTCCGGGCCGGGCCCAACTCCTCACGCCCGCCGAAGAGATACGGAACCGCCGCCCCGCGCACCCGGACACGACGAGGCGGCGGCACCCTCGGGGTGCCGCCGCCTCACATCCGTGGGCCGCTCAGGGTCAGGCCGCCGACTGCGCCCCGCCGGTCTCCTGCTCGGCCTCGATCCTGGCGTTCCAGTCCCGCTTCGCCGCCTGCCAGCCGTCCTCGTCGTGGCCGAGCCGCCAGTAGCCGGAGACGGACAGGTCCTCGCGCGGCACCTCGTGCTCGACGCGCAGCATCCGGCGAAGCTCCTTCACCCAGGCCGCCTCGCCGTGCACAAAGGCGTGCATCCGGCCCTCCGGGAAGCGCAGCTCCCGTACGGCCTCCAGCAGCGCCTGGCCGACCGGCCGGTCCCCGCGGTGCAGCCAGACGACCTCCGCGTCGGAGTCGATCTTCTGCTCCTCCTCCGGACCGGCGATCTCCACCAGCGCCCGCACCTCGGCACCGTCCGGCAGCGCCTCAAGGGCGGCGGCGATGGCCGGCAGCGCACTCTCGTCGCCCACCAGCAGATGCCAGTCGGCCTTGGGGTCGGGCGCGTAGGCGCCGCCGGGGCCGAGGAAACGCACGGTCTCGCCGGGCTGGACGCGCAGCGCCCACGGGCCGGCCAGACCCTCGTCGCCGTGGATCACGAAGTCAAGGGTGAGCCGGCGCAGCCCGGGGTCCCAGGCGCGCACGGTGTAGGTCCGCGTCACCGGCCACTGCTCGCGCGGGAACTCGTCCCGGATGCGCTGGATGTCGAAGGGCTCGGGATAGGTGACACCCTCGGCGGGGAACAGCAGCTTCACATAGTGATCGGTGCAGGTGCCCGCCTCGAAGTCGGCGAGGCCGTCGCCGCCCAGCACCACACGCTGCATGTGGGGAGTAAGCCGCTCGGTGCGAACGACCTGCGCGGTGTGCGGCTTCGGCGGCCTACGGGCCGGACGTGCTGCCATGACAGCCTCCCTGCTGTTCCATGCTTAGGTTTACCTAAGTTAGCACTCCGTTCCGGTGGACACCTCTCGTTGAGGCGTGAATGACCACGTTTCTCATCCGGGAGAGCGGTCGCACCACACCTTTGGAGCAGGGCGGACGCGCTCAGGCCACGGCGTTCAGCGTCAACAGCAGGCGGTTCAGGGATCCGCCGAGGTTCCACCGGGCCGCGAGTTCGTCCAACGCCACCTTGTCGCGGGGCTCGCGCGGCAGCACCGTGTCGACGGACGGCAGCGGGACGTCGTCCGCGACCCGGATCACCTTCGGGGCGACCTCGACATAGGGCCGCGCCTCGGCCAGCCGCTTGCGCTGCGACGGCGTCAGCTTCGCCTTCGGGTCGTCGAGCGCGGCCATGACGCCGGCCACGTCACCGAACTCGTCGAGCAGCTTCACCGCCGTCTTCTCGCCGATGCCGGGCACTCCCGGCAGTCCGTCGCTGGGGTCGCCGCGCAGCAGTGCCATCTCCGCGTACCCCGGGCCGTCCACGCCGTACTTCTCGCGCAGCACCGTCTCGTCGGTGAGCTGGAGCATGCCGACGCCCTTGAGGGGATACAGCACCCGCACCCCGCGCGCGTCGTCCACCAGCTGGTAGAGGTCGCGGTCGCCGGTGACGATGTCGACCGGGCCGCTCGCCCGCGCGGTGAACGTGCCGATCACGTCGTCCGCCTCGTACCCCGCGACGCCCACGCGTGCGATGCCGAGCGCGTCCAGGACCGCCTCGATGACCGGCACCTGCGGCGACAGCGTGTCCGGCACCTGCTCCTCGTCCGGACCGGCGGCGCGCTCCTCGGCGACGCGGTGCGCCTTGTACGACGGGATCAGGTCGACCCGCCACTGCGGGCGCCAGTCGGCGTCCATGCATGCCACCAGGTGCCCGGGACGGTGGTCCCGGACCAGGCGTTCGATGAACTCCAGCAGTCCGCGCACGGCGTTCACCGGCGTGCCGTCCGCGGCTTTCACGGACTCCGGGACGCCGAAGTAGGCGCGGAAGTAGAGCGAGGCGGTGTCGAGGAGCATCAGCTGTCCGGTCACGTTCGCATCATGCCGTACGGCACTGACAGCCGCCCGGAGTCACCGGCCGCGCGCTCCGAGGGGGCGGGTCGCGGACATCGCATCTCGACGCGAGTCGCGGATGCCGTCACTCCGCAAGTGAATGGCATGTGAACTGGAACACGCATGCGTTTGACCTGGAGGCGCCGGGGCAGGCGCCGCCTCGGACTGATGCCGGTTGCACTTTCAACCGCTCCACGGCCCGGCGTCACTCCGTTCCCTGCCCCCTATCCAAGAGGTTCGCGTGTCATCCAGGCTTGAGGCCGAACACCTGTACAAGGTGTTCGGCAGACGACCGGACGAGGCAGTCCGAAGGCTCCACGACGGAGTTGACCGGGAGGAGCTGCGCGCCGACGGCACCACCGCCGCCGTGATCGACGCCTCCTTCACCGTGGAACCTGGCCAGATCTTCGTCGTCATGGGCCTGTCCGGGTCCGGCAAGTCCACGTTGCTGCGCATGCTCAACGGACTGCTGGAACCGACCGAGGGCACCGTCCGCTTCGACGGCCAGGACCTCACCGCGCTCAGCGACCGCGATCTGCGCGCGGTCCGGGCCCACAAGATCAGCATGGTCTTCCAGCACTTCGCGCTCTTCCCGCACCGCAGCGTGCTGGAGAACGCCGCCTACGGCCTCGCCGTGCAGGGCGTGCCCCGCAAGGAGCGGGAGCGGCGCGCCGCCGAGGCCCTCGCCCTCACCGGCCTCGAAGGCTGGGAGAAGTCCTGGCCCGACGAGCTCTCCGGCGGCATGCAGCAGCGCGTGGGCCTCGCCCGCGCGCTCGCCACCAACGCCGACCTGCTGCTCATGGACGAGTCCTTCAGTGCGCTCGACCCGCTGATCCGCCGTGACATGCAGGACCAGCTGCTGACGCTCCAGCGGACCCTGAAGAAGACCATCGTCTTCATCACCCACGACCTCAACGAGGCCATGCGCCTGGGCGATCGCATCGCCGTCATGCGCGACGGCGAGATCGTGCAGAACGGCAGCGCCGAGGACATCCTGCTGCGCCCCGCCAACGACTACGTCGCCTCCTTCATCCAGGACGTCGACCGCTCCCGCGTGCTCACCGCCGACGCCGTCATGGACACCGACGTCCACGGCGACGAGGCCGACTGCGGCTGCGCGACCGCCACCCTCGACACGCCGTTCAACGAACTGTGCGCGATCAGCGCCCGGCTGACGCACCCCGTCGCCGTGCTCGACAAGCGGCACCAGGTCGTCGGTGTCGTCCAGCGGCAGCGCCTCGTCGCCTTCATGGGCGACCAGGAGGGCACCGCGCCCGAGGCCTGCGACTCCCCGCGGGACAAGGGCGGCGACAAGGTGGTCGCCCGTGCCTAGGATCCCCTTCGGCGACTGGGTCAACAGCGCCGTCGACTGGCTGCTCGACAACGTCTCCTGGCTGTTCGAGTTCCTCAAGACCGTCTTCCTCGGCCTCTACGACGGCATCGACGCCGTACTCCAGGCGCCCGAACCGCTGCTCCTCGCCGGCATCTTCGCGGTGATCGCGTTCTGGCTGCGCGGCACGGTCGCCGGAGTGCTCTCCTTCCTGGGCTTCGCGTTCATCGACTCCCTGGAACTGTGGGAGAACGCGATGATGACCCTCTCCCTGGTCCTCGTCGCCACGATCATCGCCCTGGTGATCGCGGTCCCGCTCGGCATCTGGGCGGCCCGCTCCGAACGGGTCAGCGGCCTGGTCCGGCCCGTACTGGACTTCATGCAGACGCTGCCCGCGATGATCTACCTCATCCCGGCGATCCTGTTCTTCGGCAGTGGCGCCCCCGCCGGCATCGTCGCCACCCTGATCTTCGCGCTGGCCCCCGGCGTCCGGATGACCGAACTGGGCATCCGGCAGGTCGACAAGGACCTCGTCGAGGCCGCCGAGGCGTTCGGCACCAGCCGCCGCGACATCCTGCTCCGCGTCCAGCTGCCGCTCGCCCTGCCGACCGTCATGGCCGGCGTCAACCAGGTCATCATGCTCGGCCTGTCCATGGCGGCCATCGCCGGCATGGTCGGCGCCGACGGCCTCGGCGCCGACGTCAACGAGGCGCTCGGCCAGCTCAACGTGGGCCTCGGCTCCGAGGCCGGCGTCGCCATCGTGATCCTCGCGATCTACCTCGACCGCATGACGAGCGCCCTCGGCACCCAGGTGTCGCCGATGGCCCGCCGCGCCGCCGCCCGGCTGCGCGCCGCACACGCCATGAAGGTCTGGTCGTACCGGCCGCGTCCGGCCGTCGCCATGGCCGGTGTCCTCGTCCTCGCCCTCGTGGCGGGCGGCCTCGGCATCTTCGGCGGCAGCTCCACCGAGGAGACCGCCGGCAGCGACAACGTCGGCCAGGGCAAGAAGCTCACCATCGGCTACATCCCCTGGGACGAGGGCGTCGCCTCCACCTTCCTCTGGAAGGAGATGCTGGAGCAGCGCGGCTTCGAGGTCGAGGCCAAGCAGCTCGACGCCGGACCGATGTACACCTCGCTGGCCGCCGGCGACATCGACTTCGAGACCGACTCGTGGCTGCCGACGACCCACGCCGAGTACTGGAAGAAGTACGGCAAGCAGCTCGACGACCTCGGCTCCTGGTACGACAAGACGTCCCTGGAACTGTCGGTGCCCAGCTACATGGAGGACATCAACTCCATGGAGGACCTCAAGGGCAAGGCGGGCGAGTTCGGCGGGAAGATCACCGGCATCGAGGCCAGCGCCGGCGAGATGTCCCTGCTCAAGAGCAAGGTCCTCAAGGAGTACGGCCTCGACAAGGAGTACCAGGTCGTCGACAGCTCCACCCCGGCGATGCTCGCGCAGCTCAAGCGGGCCTACGCCAAGAAGGAGCCGATCGTCGTCACGCTCTGGTCGCCGCACTGGGCGTACAACGACTACGACCTGAAGAAGCTCAAGGACCCGAAGGGCGCCTGGGGCGCGAGCGACGGTGTGCACACCCTGTCCCGCAAGGGCTTCGGCGACGACAACCCCGTCGTCGCCCAGTGGCTGAAGGACTTCTCCATGACGGAGAAGCAACTCACCAGCCTGGAAGCCGAGATCAACAAGACCGGCAAGGGCAAGCAGCAGGAGGCCGTCCGCGCCTGGCTGAAGCAGAACCCCGGTGTGGTCGACGAGTGGGCGCCGGTGCAGCAGGGCGGCGGCACCCCCGCCGAGGCCAAGCGCGCCATCGACGTGGCCTGGTTCCCCTGGGACGAGGACATCGCCGTGACCTACCTCTGGAAGAACGTCCTGGAGCGGCGCGGCTACAAGCTGAACCTCAAGCAGATGGACGTCGGCCCGGTCTACACCGGCCTCGCCGCCGGCGACCTGGACCTCAACTTCGACGCCTGGCTGCCGTACGCCCAGAAGAACTACTGGGACAAGCACAAGGACAGACTCAACGACCTGGGCACCTGGTACGAACCGACCTCCCTGGAGATCGCCGTGCCGTCCTACGTCAAGGACGTGAAGTCACTGGCCGACCTCAAGGGCAAGTCCGACCTGTTCGACGGCAGGATCGTCGGCATCGAGCCCGGCACCGGCGAGATGGACCTGCTCAAGAACAAGGTCGTGCCCGGCTACGGCCTGGAGGAGTACAAGGTCGTCGACGGCTCCACCCCGGCGATGCTCGCCGAACTCAAGCGCGCCTACGCCAAGAAGGAGCCGGTCGCCGTCGCCCTGTGGTCGCCGCACTGGGCCTACAGCGAGTACGAGCTGACCAAGCTGAAGGACCCGCAGAAGGCCTTCGGCGAGGGCAACACCATCCGCACCATCTCCAGCGAGAAGTTCCCCGAGCAGTACCCGCAGCTCACGAAGTGGATCAAGAGCTTCCGGATGAGCGAGGACGAGCTCGGCACCCTGGAGGCGGAGATCAAGGACCGCGGCCAGGGCCACGAGGAGGAGGCCGTCGCCGCCTGGCTGGAGGACCACCCGGACATGGTGGGCCGCATGACGCCCCCGTGACCGCCGGCCCCACGGTCCGGCCCACGACGGGGCCCGGGTGACCTGACGGCCCCGGAGCCCTCTCCCGAGGGGTGGCTCCCGCCGCGCGTGCGAACGCGACGGCGGGAGCCACCCCTCTTGGCGTGCCACCCGCGGCACACTTGGCATGCCGCCCGCGTCACACTCGGCGTGCCCCCCGCGTGACAGCAAGAATCCGGACAACCACAGAGAGTGGCCAGGGCCGTTCAAGTACGGCTCGAATCGCCGGGAACCCGGCGTGCGGGCCCCTCCCGGGCGCCGGACCGGCGTCCGCGCACTTCGTGTGACCGTCAGTACTGGCGTGAACTGTGACGTAGGACCTCAGACAATGTGTCGCCGATATGACGGGCGCGGGAAACGGTTTGCCGAACATGCGTAGGGTGCAGAGAAGTCATCAGAAGGCGAATCGGAACACCCGGGCCGACGAGCGAAGGAGGGAGCCGGAGCGATGGGCGACCACAAAGAACAGCCACCGCGCGTGGGCGCGGCCGTGCGGCGCCGCCGCCGGGCCCTGGACCTCACGCTCGCCGTCGTGGCCGAGCGCAGCGGCCTCTCGGTGCCCTTCCTCAGCCAGGTCGAGAACGACAGGGCACGCCCGAGCCGCAGCTCCCTGGAGAAGGTCGCCGACGCGCTGCGCACCACCGCCGTCGAACTCCTCGCCGCGGCCGACCCGGCGTGCAGCGTCGACGTGATGCGCGCGGAGTCCGCCGAACTGACCCCGCAGCCGCAGGCGCGTTCCCTGGTGCGGGGTCACCACCAGATGCAGGCCACGGAGTTCACCGGCGACCACGAGGCGGGCCGTGAATTCCAGCACCGCAACGACCAGTTGATGTACGTCGTCGACGGCGCCGTCGAGATCGAGGCGGAGGGCCGCGCGTACCGGCTCGGCCGCGGCGACTCGCTGTACCTCACCGGCGGGGTGCGGCACCGGTGGCGGGCCACCGTGCCCGAGACCCGCGTCCTGGTCGTCGCCGTCGCCGAACACATCGAGGCCGTGCAGGACCGGCGACCCTAGCGTGCGGGTCGTCTCCCTGGTGCCCTCGCTCACCGAGGCGGTCGCCGAGTCCCTGCCCGGCGTCCTCGTCGGCGCCACCGACTGGTGCACCCACCCGGCCGGTCTCGACGTCACCCGGATCGGCGGGACCAAGAACCCGGACGTGGCGCGGATCGCCGCCCTGCGCCCCGACCTCGTGATCGCCAACGAGGAGGAGAACCGCGCGCCCGACCTGGACGCCCTGCGCGCCACTGGGACCGGGGTGCTCGTCACCGAGGTGCGGGACGTGCCGGGCGCCCTGCGGGAACTCGCCCGGGTCCTCGACGCGTGCGGCGCCCGGACACGCCCGAGGTGGCTGGACGAGGCCGAGGCCGCCTGGTCGTCGCCGCCCGCGCCAGAGGGCCGTACTACCGCCGTGGTGCCGATCTGGCGGCGGCCCTGGATGGTGCTGGGCCGCGACACCTTCGCCGGCGACGTCCTCGCCCGCCTCGGTGTCGACCACCTGTACAAGACCCACGACGAGCGCTATCCGAAGATCGGGCTGCCGGAACTCCTCGACGCCAAGCCGGACCTCGTTGTCCTGCCCGACGAGCCGTACCGCTTCACCGCCGACGACGGTCCCGAGGCCTTCCCGGGACTGCCCTGCGCCCTCGTCGACGGCCGGTCCCTGACCTGGTACGGGCCGTCGCTCACCGAGGCGCCGCGGGTGCTGGGCGCGGCCCTGCGAGCAGCGTCCCGCTGACCAGCCCGTGCACGGTGTGCCCGGCGGCGGTGACCCAGGCCGCGACCAGGACGACGTACAGCAGGACCGCGAGGCCGTCGAAGGCGGCGAGGCCGGTGTGCCGGGCCAGCGACTCGGCGCCGGTGACACAGGTGCCCACCGGGAAGGTGAACGCCCACCACGTCATCGAGAAGCCCATGCCGTCCCGCCGGGCGCGCACCACGTACGCGGTGGCCAGCACGGCCCACAGCAGCGCGAATCCCATGACCGGTACGCCGTACAGCACCGCGAAGACGCCGAACCCCTCGCCGTACGGCGCCGGCACCACCCCCGGCGCCACGTCCGCGAACTTCCCGGTGGCCGTGGTCGACTGCCCCAGCGGGCCGAGCACCAGGAACAGCGTCGGCGCCTGCGCGAGCGGCAGCGGACCGCCCGTGAGCAGCCGGGCGAAGACCAGCGGCAGCATCAGCATCGTGGCGCACAGGCTCAGCCCGAACATCGCGACACAGGCCAGCAGCAGCGTCTCCCGGGGCTGCCCGGCCGGCAGATGCGGCACGAGCAGCGGTCCCAGCGCGGCCGACACCATGGGCGCGACGACCGGCAGCAGCCACACCGGACTGGCCTGACCGGGCTCGACCCGGTGGCGTACGGCCATCAGGTACGGCACCGCGACCGCCGCCGCCAGCCCGACGGCCGTACCGGCGGTGAAGAGCACGGCGTCGAGCGCGACCGCCGCCCTGGTGCCGATCCAGTCGGCGCCGACGGTCACGGCACCGCCGCCCACCGCGAGCAGGGCCATCGCCAGACAGCCGTAGAACGGGGCCACGGCCGGGTCGAGGAGATGCGCGCGGGCCCGGTCGCGGTGGTGGCGCCAGTGCAGGGCGCGGGCGGCGAGCAGGGTGGTGAGGAGCACGAGGGACAGGGCCCATACGGCCGCGCAGGCGGCGCGCAGGCCCGGGACGTGCACCGGGAGCGTGGCGCCCGCGGTGGCGACGACGGCGGTGCCCATGACGGACGAGTACCAGTTCGGCCCGAGGTGACGGACGGAGGGTGTGCGCGGCCGGCCCGGGGTGGTGGGCAGTGGCAGGGGATGGGCGGCGGTGACCATGTCCGTACGGTCCCGCCGCCCGGGGCCCGCCACCAGGGAGTTCCCTTCTATGGGGACATAAGGTGGGGTTATGAGCAGCATGGAGGAACACGGCTCGGACCATCGGCCGGCCCCGGGTTCACTGGCCCACCGGGTGCCGGATCTCGGGGCGCTGGAACTGCTCCTCGCGGTGGCCCGGCTGGGCAGTCTCGGCGCGGCCGCCCGCGAGGTGGGCGTCAGCCAGCCCGCCGCCAGCAGCCGGATCCGCTCGATGGAACGGCAGTTGGGGGTCGCGCTCGTCGACCGCTCACCGCGCGGCTCCCGGCTCACGGACGCGGGCGCGCTCGTCACCGACTGGGCGCGGCGGGTCGTGGAGGCGGCGGAGGCGTTCGACGCGGGGGCGCAGGCGCTGCGGGACCGGCGGGACTCGCGGCTGCGGGTCGCGGCGAGTATGACGATCGCCGAGTACCTGTTGCCGGGCTGGCTGCTGGCCCTGCGTGCGGAGCGCCCCGACACGGCCGTGTCGCTTCTCGCCGGCAACTCCACGTCGGTGGCGGAGCGGCTGCTCGCCGACGAGGCGGACCTGGGGTTTGTGGAGGGGCTGACCGTGCCGTCCGGACTGGACTCCGTGGTCATCGCGCACGACCAGCTCATCGTCGTCACCGCCCCCGCCCATCCCTGGGCGCGGCGCCGGAAGCCGCTGGCGGCCGCGGAGCTTGCCGCGACGCCGCTGATCCTGCGGGAGGAGGGGTCCGGTACGCGGCAGGTTCTCGAGACCGCGCTCGGGGGGCTTGCGCGGCCTCTTATCGAGCTCTCCTCCACCACGGCCGTGAAGGCGGCGGCCGTCAGCAATGCCGGGCCCGCGGTGCTGAGTGAACTTGCCGTGCGGGAGGAGCTCGCTATGCGGCGGTTGGTGAGTGTGCCGGTCGAGGGGGCCGCGCTGGCCCGCGACCTGCGCGCCGTGTGGCGCACGGGGCATCGCCCTGCCGGCCCGGCCCGGGAGCTGTTGGCTCTGACACGGGGGTAGCGGGGGCCGGGGGCCAGGGGGGAGGGGGAAGGGGTGGTGCGGGTACGGGGGTGAGTGCGGGTCGGTGGGGGCTGGTCGCGCAGTTCCCCGCGCCCCTTTGGCGGCGTTGACGGGGGTCGGGACGGGGCTGTGACCGGGTTTTCGGGTGCAGGGGGGCGACCCGGCAGCCGGGAGGCGTGGGGCGGAAGTGGCTTAGGATTCGGGTCGTTGTTGCACGTAGGGGTGGGGAAAACGGGGGCTCGGGGATGCGGCATGCGACGGAGGCGTTCCAGCCACTCCAGGCGGACGACCCGCGCCAGGTGGCCGGTTACCGCCTCGCGGCCCGGCTCGGCGCCGGCGGCATGGGACGCGTCTACCTCTCCCACACACAGGGCGGCCGGCCCGTCGCGATCAAGGTGGTGCGCCCGGAGCTCGCCGACGACGCCGACTTCCGGCGCCGGTTCCGGCGCGAGATCACGGCCGCGCAGCGCGTCCGAGGCGCCTACACCGCCGAGCTGATCGACGCCGACGCCGACGGCACCCCGCCCTGGCTGGCCACGCTCTACGTCCCCGGCCCCGCCCTCTCCGAGGCGGTCGCCCGGCGCGGTCCGCTGCCGGTGCCCGCGGTGCTGTGGCTGACGGCCGGGATCGCCGAGGCCCTCCAGGCCGTCCACGGCGCCGGAATCGTGCACCGCGACCTCAAGCCGTCGAACGTACTGCTCGCCTCCGACGGCCCACGCGTGATCGACTTCGGCATATCCATGGCCGCCGACGTCAGTTCGCACACCGCGACCGGCGCCACCCTCGGCACACCCCAGTACATGGCGCCCGAGCAGGCCACCGCGGGCGAGGTCACGGCGGCGACCGACGTCTTCGCCCTCGCCCAGACGGCCGCCTTCGCCCTCCTGGGCAGACCGCTCTACGGCGACGGACCCTCGGCGACCGTCCTGTACCGCATCGTGCACACCCGGCCCGACCTCTCCGGACTGCCCGACGGGCTCCGCCCCCTGATCGCCCGCTGCCTGGCCCACGACCCGGCGGAACGGGCCACCCTGACCGACATCGTGGAGTGGTGCCGGGACCAACTCGGCACGGACGCACGGCCGACGGCCTGGCCGGAGATCACCGGGCCCGAGCGGAGCGTTCCGGCACCGGTCGCCTCGACGCCGGCCCCCGACGTCACTCCGGCCGACGCGCCGACCGTGGCCGAAGCCCGCACCACGCCCCAGAACCGCGTCCCCGCCCACAACCGGACCCTGGCGCACACCGCGCCCCTGATCGCGCCGACGCACCGGCCGGTGGCGGTCGCGCGCCCGGCCCGCCGCAGACGCACGGCACTCGTGACGGCCGCTCTGGTGACGGCGGGCGTCGTGCTGGTGGGCGGCCTCGCGTGGACGACGCGGGACGGGTGGGTCCCGGACGGCGGCGGGGACAGGGGCGGGGCGGCGGCGGGCTCCGCGGGGCCGAAGGCGTCTGCGTCCAACGGGTCCGACGGGTCCGACGCGGCCGAAGGCGGCGGGGCCCGTGACGGGGCGTCGGCGGCCGGTGGACAGCAGTCCGAGGACGCGTCGGGCGTCGACGGTGCGGGTACCGGGTCCCGGGCGCCGCGGCCCGAGGACCACGCGCAGATGCGGCTGGACGAGGGGAACTCCCTGAGTTTCTCCTCACCCGACCAGCGCAAGGACCGCACGGGTGACATCCGGTTCACCTGCGAGAACCTCGGCTGCGCGCTGGAGAGCGACACCAGCACGATCACGCAGATGATGGGCGCGCAGGGCACCACCCTCGACGAGTGCCGGATCATCATGGAGGGCGCCACGGCCCACACCTTCCCGCTGAGCGCCGCGGCGGCGGGCAGCGAGTTCTGCGTCCAGCACCGCAACGGGGACATGGCGTTGCTGGTCGTCCAGGTGAAGAACACCGCGCTGTGGGACATCAAGGGATCCAGCTTCCTGCTGCTGGACATGACCATCTGGCGGGACGCGGTGCGGAGCTGAGCGTGTGCGCTCCCGGCGCCTATTCGCCCTGTGCTCACCCCATGCGCGCCCCGCGCCCGCTCACCCCGCGCGCCTCGCACCACGGACGCCTCGCACCACGGGCGCCTCGCACCACGGGCGCCAGAAATCCGTGGCGCCCCGCGCCCACGCCCGGCACGATGCCCTGCATGATGCCGCCCGCCACCGGCCTGCGTACCCCGTGGGAGGACCTCCCCGCACCCCTGCGCGCCGCCGTCGCCGACGTCCTCGGCGCTCCGGTCGTCCGCGCCGAGACCCAGCGCGGCGGTTTCTCCCCGGGTGCGGCGGCCCGCGTGCGCACCGCCGACGGCCGCCGTGCCTTCGTGAAGGCGGTCAGCGCGGACACCAACCCGGTCAGCCCGCTGCTCCACCGCGCCGAGGCCCGTAACACCGCCGCCCTTCCGCCCCACGTCCCGGCGCCCCGCCTCCTCGGTACGTACGACGACGGCACCTGGGTCGCCCTGGTCCTCGAGGACGTCGACGGACGTCAGCCCGAAGTCCCCTGGCGTGCGGAGGAGTTGGACCGGGTGCTCGACGCCGTCGCGGAGCTCGCGCGCGGCCTCACACCGTCCCCCGTCGACGCCCCGAGTGCCGCCGACGCCCTCAAGGGCAACTTCAGCGGCTGGAACCGGCTGCTCGCCGGCGAGGATCCCGCCCTCGCCGAGCACGTCGACGACTGGACCTTCAGCCACCTGTCCCGGCTCGCCGAACTCGCCGCGCCCTGGGCCGAGGCCACAGCCGGTGACACCCTCGCCCACGCCGATCTGCGCGCCGACAACATGCTGCTCACCGGCGACGGCCGGGTCGTCTTCGTCGACTGGCCGCACGCCGTCCGTGCCGCCCCCTGGTTCGACCTGCTCGTGATGCTGCCGTGCGTCGGCGCGCAGGGCGGCCCCGACCCGGAGGAGGTGTTCACCGAGCACGTCCTCGGCAGGGACGCCGACCCGGACGCCGTCACCGCGGGACTTGCAGCCCTCGCCGGCTACTTCCTGCGCAACTCCCTGCGCCCGGCCCCGCCCGGCCTGCCCACCCTGCGGCCGTTCCAACGCGCCCAGGCGGACGCGGCGTTGGCCTGGCTCAGACGGAGACTGGGCTGACGGGCGCCGGTCCAGCAGGTCCGCTAACCCCTCCGCGCGTCGGCCGCCTCCACCAGCGCCCGCATCACCCGTACGTCCCGGCCCATCTCCGGATGCCATTGCACGCCGAGCAACCAGCCCTGCGCGGACGGCATCTCGATCGCCTCGACCGTGCCGTCCGCCGCGTACGCCGACGGCACCAGGCCCGTACCGAGGCGGTCCACTGCCTGGTGGTGGTACGTCGGCACGTCGACCTCCTCCGGCACCACGGCCGCGTACCGCGTCCCCGGCACCGGCTTGACCGGGTGCGAGCCGAAGACGCCGACCTGCTCCACATGCCCGTCGAGGTGCTGGACGAGGGTGCCGCCGAGGGCGACGTTCAGCAGCTGCATCCCCCGGCAGATGCCCAGCAGCGGCACACCGGCCGCCAACGCGGCGTCGATCAGGGCCAGTTCCCAGGCGTCCCGCTCGGGCGCCGGCGGGCCGGTCCGGGGATGGCGCTCGGCGCCGTACCACTGGGGATCCATGTCCGGGCCGCCCGCGACGACCAGTCCGTCCACGCGGGCCACGGCCGCCGCCGCGAGCGCCGGGGCGTCCGGCGGCAGCAGCGCGGCGAGGCCCCCCGCGCGCTGCACGAGCCGTGGATAGCCGGCCGGCAGCAGCACTGCCTCCAGCTCCCACACGCCCCAGCGCGTCCCCGACTCCAGATACGTACTGACGCCGATCAACGGCCTGCCGGTCATCCGTCCTCCCGCCGCGCACAAAGGCTCGTCCCCATACCTTTGCCGTCACGGCGGTCCAATGCAAGGCCGGGCCCGCTCACGCCAGGAAACCGCGCAACAGCGCCGCCGTGCCCGCGCAGTGCTCCCGCATGATCTCCCGTGCCCCGTCCGCGTCCCCGTCCAGGACCGCCTCCACCAGCGCGGTGTGCTGGCGCTGGGAGTGCTCCAGATTGCGCACCAGGAGCGGGATGCAGTCCAGCAGTTCGTTCACCGTGGCCCGTACGGCCGCGTACTGCGCGGTCAGGGTGGGTGAGCCGCACAGCTCTGCCAGGGTCAGATGGAGCAGGGTGTCCAAACGGCGGTAGTCGCCGAGCGGCGCGTCCCGGGTGCGGGCCAGGGCCTGGCGCAGCCGCTCCGCCCGCTCGTACTCCAGCCCGTGCGCCGCGCACAGACCGGCCGCGCCCACCTCCAGGACCTCCCGGAACCGCAGTACGTCCTCGACGTCCACCCCGGCGACCCGCCGCCGCAGCTCGTCCTCGCCGCCCGCGTCCGAGCGCGCCAGCACGAACGTGCCGCCGTACCGCCCCCGCCGCGACTCCACCAGGCCCTGGTCCTGGAGCACCTTCAGCACCTCGCGCAGGGTCACCCGGCTGATCCCCAGCCGCTCCGCCAGTTCCCGCTCGGCGGGCAGCCTTCCGCCGCCGGGCACCAGGCCGAGCCGGACGATCTGGAGGATCTGCTCCAGCGCCTCCTCGAAGCCGTTGCCCGCCCGCACCGGGCGCAGCACCGGCGTCAACCCGTCGGCGGGCCCGTCCGCACGATCCACCGTCATCCGGCCGTGCCCCCTTCCCAAGCAAAGGTCTTCCGCAATACCTTATGGCTCCCGGCCGACCGAAGAAGCCCTGAGAAGCATGAAGGAGGCTCTCCGTGGCAGACCGCACACCCCCGCTGAGCATCGAGGAACTGCACGCCCTCGTCGCGGCGGGTGACGTCGACACCGTCGTCCTGGCCTTCCCCGACATGCAGGGGCGCCTCCAGGGCAAGCGGTTCGCGGCGCGCTTCTTCCTCGACGAGGTCCTCCACCACGGCACCGAGGGCTGCAACTACCTGCTCGCCGTCGACACCGAGATGAACACCGTCGAGGGCTACGCCATGTCGTCCTGGGAGCGTGGCTACGGCGACTTCGCCATGCACCCCGACCTGAGCACCCTGCGCCGCGTGCCCTGGAACGAGGGCACCGCCATGGTCGTCGCCGACCTCGCCTGGAACGACGGCTCACCCGTCGTCGCCGCGCCCCGCCAGATCCTCCGCCGCCAGCTGGAGCGCCTCGCCGAACACGGACTGACCGCGCAGGTCGGCACCGAGCTGGAGTTCATCGTCTTCAAGGACACCTACGAGCAGGCGTGGGACGCGCACTACCGGGGGCTCACCCCGGCCAACCAGTACAACATCGACTACTCCGTCCTCGGCACCGGCCGGATCGAACCCCTGCTGCGCCGCATCCGCAACGAGATGTCGGCCGCCGGGCTCACCGTCGAGTCCGCCAAGGGCGAGTGCAACCCCGGCCAGCACGAGATCGTCTTCCGCTACGACGAGGCCCTCGTCACCTGCGACCAGCACACGATCTACAAGACCGGTGCCAAGGAGATCGCCGCCCAGGACGGCTGCTCGCTCACCTTCATGGCCAAGTACAACGAGCGCGAGGGCAACTCCTGCCACATCCACCTCTCGCTCACCGACGCCGCCGGCAACAACGCCATGGCCGGATCCGGCGACGAGCCCGGCGGCATGTCCGAGCTGATGCGCCACTTCCTCGCCGGACAGCTCGCCGCACTGCGGGACTTCGCCCTCCTCTACGCCCCGAACATCAACTCGTACAAGCGGTTCCAGCCCGGCTCCTTCGCGCCGACCGCCGCCGCCTGGGGCCACGACAACCGCACCTGCGCCCTGCGGGTCGTCGGCCACGGCCGCTCCCTGCGCTTCGAGAACCGGCTGCCCGGCGGTGACGTCAACCCGCACCTCGCCGTCGCCGGACTGGTCGCCGCAGGCCTGTACGGCATCGAGCACAAGCTCGAACTGCCCGAGCCCTGCACCGGCAACGCCTACACCGGCGACTACGCGCACGTCCCCACCACCCTGCGCGAGGCCGCCGAGCTCTGGGAGCACAGCGAGATCGCGCGGTCCGCCTTCGGCGACGAGGTCGTCGCCCACTACCGCAACATGGCGCGCGTCGAACTCGACGCCTTCGACGCCGCAGTGACCGACTGGGAGCTGCGCCGCTCCTTCGAACGTCTGTGAGGCCCTTCTTGTCCGACCAGCTCCCGTCCGACACGCTCCAGGTACTGAACCCGGCGACCGAGGAGGTCGTCGCGACGGTCCCGGCCGCCACCGCCGCCGACGTCGACGCGGCGGTCGTACGGGCCGTCCGCGCCCAGGCCGTCTGGGCCGCCCTCGCCCCCGGCGACCGCGCCCGGCTGCTGCGCCGGTTCGCCGTCGTCGTCGACGAACACCTCGAAGAACTCGCGCAACTGGAGGTCCGCGAGGCCGGGCATGTGATCGGCAACGCCCGCTGGGAGGCGGGCAACGTCCGTGACCTGCTCGACTACGCGGCCGGGGGAGTGGAGCGGCTCACCGGCCGTCAGATCCCCGTCCCCGGCGGCCTCGACGTCACCATCCTCGAACCGCTCGGCGTCGTCGGTGTCATCGCGCCCTGGAACTTCCCGATGCCGATCGCCGCCTGGGGCACCGCCCCCGCGCTCGCGGCCGGCAACGCGGTCCTCCTCAAGCCCGCCGAGACCACCCCGCTGACCGCCCTGCGCCTGGCCGAACTCGCCCTGGAGGCAGGCCTTCCCGAGGGCCTGTTCCAGGTGCTGCCCGGCCACGGGCCGGTCGCGGGCAACGCGCTCGTCGAGCACCCGGACGTCGCCAAGATCGTGTTCACCGGCTCCACCGCCGTGGGCAAGCAGGTACTGGCCAGGGGCTCCGCGCTGCTCAAGCGCGTCACCCTCGAACTCGGCGGCAAGAGCCCCAACATCGTCTTCGCCGACGCCGACCTCGAAGCCGCCGCGGCCGCCGCACCCATGTCGTTCCTCGACAACTCCGGCCAGGACTGCTGCGCCCGCACCCGTATCCTCGTCCAACGGTCCGCCCACGACCGGTTCCTGGAGCTGCTCGCCCCGGCGATCGAGGCCGTCACCGTCGGCGACCCCGCCGACGCCGGCACCGACATGGGCCCGCTGATCTCCAGGACCCAGCTCGACCGCGTCCGCTCCTACGTCACCGACGACCTGCCCGGCATCCGCGGCAAGGCCCCCGAAGGCCCCGGCTTCTGGTTCGCGCCCACCGTCCTCACCGGCGTCGACCCGGCCGCCCGCGTCGCCGTCGAGGAGGTCTTCGGCCCCGTCGCCGTCGTCCTGCCCTTCGACGACGAGGCGGACGCGATCCGGCTCGCCAACGCCACCGACTACGGTCTCGCCGGCTCCATCTGGACCCGGGACGTCGGCCGCGCCCTGCGCGTCTCCCAGGCCGTCCGCGCCGGCAACCTGTCCGTCAACTCCCACTCCAGCGTCCGTTACTGGACCCCGTTCGGCGGCTTCAAGCAGTCCGGCATCGGCCGGGAGCTGGGCCCGGACGCCCTCACCGCGTTCACCGAGACCAAGAACGTCTTCATCAGCACGGAAGGCCCCGCACAGTGACCGAAGAGAACATCTGCCGCCGCCTCGTCGGCCGTACGGCCGTCATCACCGGCGCCGGCAGCGGCATCGGCCTCGCGACCGCCCGCCGGCTCGCCTCCGAGGGCGCGCACGTCGTCTGCGGCGACGTCGACGAGGTACGCGGCAAGGCCGCCGCCGACGAGGTCGGCGGAGTCTTCGTCAAGGTCGACGTCACCGACCCGGAGCAGGTCGAGACCCTGTTCCGGACGGCCTTCGAGACCTACGGCAGTGTCGACATCGCCTTCAACAACGCGGGCATCTCGCCGCCCGACGACGACTCCATCCTGGAGACGGGACTTGAGGCCTGGAAGCGGGTCCAGGAGGTCAACCTCACCTCCGTCTACCTCTGCTGCAAGGCGGCCATCCCCTACATGCGCAGCCAGGGGAAGGGCTCGATCATCAACACCGCGTCGTTCGTGGCCCGCATGGGCGCCGCCACCAGCCAGATCTCGTACACCGCCTCCAAGGGCGGCGTCCTCGCCATGTCCCGTGAACTGGGTGTGCAGTTCGCCCGCGAGGGCATCCGCGTCAACGCCCTGTGCCCCGGGCCGGTCAACACCCCGCTGCTCCAGGAGCTGTTCGCGAAGGACCCCGAGCGCGCGGCCCGGCGCCTGGTGCACATCCCGGTCGGCCGGTTCGCCGAGGCCGACGAGATCGCCGCCGCCGTCGCCTTCCTGGCCAGCGACGACTCCTCGTTCGTCAACGCCACCGACTTCCTGGTGGACGGCGGGATCGCGGGGGCGTACGTCACACCGCTGTAGCCGACGGCCCACCCGGAGGCTGTCCTAGAGTGCCGGGGTGAGCATGACACCTCCGCCCGGCTGGTACCGCGATCCGTCGGCCCCGCACCTCGAACGGTGGTGGGACGGCGTCTCCTGGACCGAGCACCGGCGCGCGCCTGAACCCGTGACGCCGCCGGTGCCGGGACCCGCGGTGCCCGACACCCCGGCACCGGGGCCGTACGCGGAAGGCCCGTACACACAGGGGCCGTACACCCCGGGACCGTACCCGTCCGGTCAGCCGACGCCGGCCTCGACGCTCCCCCTGGCGCCCGCCGTGGCCGACGGGGCGTCCACGCGGGCCAAGGCCATCGCGATGACGGTCGCCGGTGCCGTACTCGTCGCGGCGATCGTCACGGGCGCGGTCGTGCTGCGCGACGGAGACACCGGCGGCGCCGACACCCAGGCCGAGCCCGGCCCCACGGCCACCACGAGCGAGCCGTCGGCGCCCCCGAGCACTCCCGAGGCATCTCCCGCGCCCGAGGACCCGTCCGTGGTGGTGGACCAGCTCAACGGCATCACGTTCCCGCTGCTCGACGGCTGGGAGCGGGCCGAGCACGTGGCGCAGGAGGACGCCGTCATGACCACCGACGGCACCTACGACTGTCCGGGCGCCGGGTCCGTCTGCCGGTACGGCACCGTCCTGTCCCGCACGGTCACCGAGAACACCGCGACCTCCCCCGAGGCCATCGCCAAGGGCGACATCCAGAGCGCCGCCGACGACGCCTACGACCGTGACGCCGTCGGACAACTGCCGTTCGGCGGCATCGAGTCCCACAAGCAGGTCGCCGCCGGCCCGGTCGCCGTGGCGGGCCGCGCCGGCTACTACGTGCGCTGGCGCGTCAAGACCGAACTGGGCGAGGGCGGTTACGTCCAGTCCCTGGCCTTCCAGTCCAGCACCGGCACCGAGACCCCCGTCCTCGTCCGCTACGTGTTCGACGCGGGCGAGGACGCCCCGCCGCTCTCCGACATGGACCGGATCACCAAGGGCATCCGGTCCATCGACGACGCGGCCACGGGAGGCGGAGTCGGCAGCAGCGTCGGCCCCTAGTAGAGAACCCGCCGCGCTACAGGAACGTACGGCCCTCGCCGCGGTACGTCGGCACGGTCGCCGTCACCGTCTCGCCCTCGATCAGGTGCAGTTCGTCGAACCGCTCGCACAGCTCACCGGCCTTCGCGTGCCGGAACCACACCTTGTCGCCGATCAGCAGATCGTCGGCGGGCGAGCCCAGCAGCGGTGTCTGCACCTCGCCGGGCCCCTCCTGGCCGTCGTAGCGCAGCCCCTCGGGGAGATACGGCACCGGGAGCCGGTCGGGGCCGGCCGCGCCGGACGCCGGATAGCCGCCGCCGAGCACGGTCACCACCCCGACGCCGGGGCGGCGCACCACGGGCTGGGCGAACAGCGCGGCCGGACGGCCGGTGAACGACGTGTAGTTGTCGAACAGCCGCGGTACGTACAGCCCCGAACCGGCCGCGATCTCCGTGACCGCGTCCTCCGCGGCCGTCTGCTGCACACTGCCCGTGCCGCCGCCGTTGACGAACTCCAGGTCCGGCGCGACCGCCCGGACCGCACGCACCACCGCGGCGCGCCGCTCGGCGAGTTCACGCCGCGCGGTGGCCTGCATCAGCCGGATCGCCCGCGACCGCAGCGGCCGCCCGGCGACGTCGTCGCCGACGCCTGCGATGTGGCCCTCGTACCCCATGATCCCGACGACCTTGAAGCCCGGGCGGCGGGCCACTGCCCGTGCCATGTCCGCGACCTGGGCGGGGGAGTAGAGGGGAGAGCGCAGCGCCCCGACGCGTACCCGGCCCCCGAGCAGCTTCAGTGACGTGTCCAACTCCAGGCAGACGCGCACCACTTCACCGCCGCCGTCGCGCGCGGCGTCGATCAGGTCGAGCTGCGCCGGGTCGTCGACCATCACGGTCACCGCGGCGGCGAGCTTCGGATCGGCCGCCAGCTCGGCGAACCCGGCCCGGTCGGCGGACGGGTACGCCAGCAGCACGTCCTCGAAACCGGAACGCGCCAGCCACAGCGACTCGGCCAGCGTGAACGACATGATGCCCGCGAAACCGTCCCTGGCCAGGACCCGTTCGAGCAGGGCACGGCAGCGGACGGACTTGCTGGCGACGCGGATCGGTTTGCCGGCCGCCCGGCGGAGCAGGTCGTCCGCGTTGGCGTCGAAGGCATCCAGGTCCACGATCGCGAGCGGGGCGTCGAGATGGGCGGTGGCCCGGTCGTATCGGGCGCGGTCAGCGGCGCGTGCGGTCATGAACGAAGCCTGCCAGACGCGATTACCGCAGGGTAGGGGGACGATCCGGGCAGATGCCCCGGGGTCGCGGACTGGTTCCCGTTCGAGCCGTGTCAGCCCGTAGAGTGACGCGCACGTACGGGGAACGCCGCCTGTCGCGCACGCGCGCGAGGATGGCGGTCGGGCCGTACGGGTATGCCTGCCCGGGGAGGATCGCACGGGCACACGCGTACGACGTAAGGCCCCGCGCGAGTGGGAGCGGGCCCGGGACACGAGGAAACGGGGGGTGCATGAGCACCGAGGCACGGCGCACCCCCGTCCCGCCACGTCCCACGGCACCGCCGCCCCCCGCCCAGCCCCCCACGGTCGGCGTCGATCGCCACCCGTTTCCTCCGGAGGTTCCGACGGACTCGACCGACCGTTCGTCGAGGCCGGAGGGGCCGTCGACCGGCGACACCGGCGACACGGGGGACCGGGTTCCGGCGCCCGAACCGCGCGGCGGCGACCGGACGGACGCTCCGCGCGGCGGTGATCGGACGGAGGGTCCGCGCGGTGGCGCTCCGGCGGGCGGCTCGCGGATCGGTGACCGGGCCCGCGGTGCTCGTTTCGCCGGCCCGGCGCGGGACGCGGACGGTCGCGACAGCGAAGCCCCCGACCCGACGGGCGAAGGCCCGTCCACCCCGGTCGATGGCCCGAACACCCCGAACACCGGCCGGTCCGCCCCCGGCAGCGGTCTCTTCGGCCCGCCTCCGCCCCCCGCCTCCGCCCGCTTCCCGGACACCGCGCCCACGGCGGGCCGCGCCCGCTTCCCGGCCCCCGGCCCTCGCCGTACGACCCCGCCCGCCGAGACACCCGCGGAGAAGACCCGGCGCCTGCGCCCGATCCCACCGGACGGCCCCACCACCCGCCCTTTCCGTCTCCCGAGCCCACCTCTCACGGACCGCCCGCAACGCCCGGCACAGCCCGCCGCCCGCGCCACGGAGACGGTCCGCGGCCCCGTACCGCCGGTGCCGGGCATGCCGCCCACCCGCGTCACGGAGACGCCCGGACGTCCCGTCCCGCCCGTGCCCGGCAGCACGCCCGCCGCCGCCCGCGCCACGAATACAGGCCGCCCCCCGGCCCCCGGCGCCCACACCACCGACACCCCCCGTCACCCGGCCCCGCCCCAGCCTGGCTCCCGCATCCCCGACGGTTCGCACCGTCACCCGGCTCCGCCCGCGCCCGCCCGGCCCGCGGACGCCCCCCGTCACCCCGCCCCATCCACCCCCGGCACCCCGCCCGGCCCCCGAGCCACTGACGCGCCCCGTCACCCGGCTCCGCCCGCCCCTGGTGCTCGCGTTCCCGACGCTTCCCGTCACTCGGCCCCGCCTGCCCCCGGCGCCCGAGCCACCGACGCGCCCCGTCACCCGGCTCCGCCCGCCCCTGGTGCTCGCGTTCCCGACGCTTCCCGTCACTCGGCCCCGCCCGCCCCCGGCGCCCGAGCCACCGACGCGCCCCGTCACCCGGCTCCGCCCGCCTCCGGCGCCCGAGCCACCGATGCCTCTCGGCACCCCGCTCCGCCCGCCCCCGGCGCACCGCCCGCCCCCGTCGTGACCCCCGATCCCGCTCTCTCCTGGAGTGCGCTTTCCGGGGGTGGGGACGAGCGGCCTGTGGTGAGTTTTGGGCGGCCGGAGGGGTATGACGCCGATGCCCGGCCACGGGTGCTCGGCGGGCGGATGCGGAACCGGACCGTTGCCGCGGCCGCCTGTGTGGTCCTCGGACTGGGACTCATCGGCGGTGCGGCGACCGGCAGTTGGCTCGTCGGGGGCTCGGACTCCGAGCAGGAGCACAGCGCGTTCGTCGCGGCCGGAGACCTGTGGCACAGCGTGCCGGTCGACGGCCTCTTCCCGCGGACCGTCGACGGCAAGGGCGCGGGCCCCGGCGAGGCGGACCGCACCTGGACCCGGATCGCCGTTGCCCCGGACAGCGGATGCACCAACGCCTTCGACCCGCTGCTGCGCAAGGCCCTCGCGCCGGCCGGCTGCGCACGTCTGCTGCGCGCCACCTACACCGACGCCACCCAGAGCTTCGTCACCACCGTCGGCCTGCTGTTCACCGACGCCGACGACGCGGCCATGCGCGCGCTGGCCGAACGGTTCAAGCTGGACGGCCTGGACAGCCGTACCGACCTGATGCCCCGCCCGTACGCCGCGAAGGGCACCGCGGCGGCCGGGTTCGGCAACGCGCAACGCGCCTCCTGGACGGTGCGTGTCCTCACAGACGCGCCCGTCGTCGTCTACTCCGTCAGCGGCTGGGCCGACGGACGGACCGTCGACACCCCGCAGCCCGCCACCGTCGCCGTGGCGCCCGAGACCACCAGCTCGGTCGCCCAGGCCGGCCTCGGACACGAGGCCAAGGGCCTCGCCGACCGCATCGAGCGGAGTCTGCGCAAGAACGTCACCTCGGCCTCGGAGCAGCCGTCATGAGCCGCCGCACAACCGGCAGGGCCGGACTTCTCGCGTGTCTGGTGGCCGCCTCGGTCGCCCTCGTGCCGCCGACCGCCGCGCACGCCGACACCATCCGGGCCCAGCAGTGGGCCCTGGAAGCCATGCACACCGACGAGGTCTGGCAGACCACCAAGGGCGAGGGCGTCACCGTCGCCGTCCTGGACACCGGCGTCGACGCCGACCACCCCGACCTCGTCGGCAACGTCCTCGCCACCAAGGACATGGTCGGCTTCGGGGCCAAGCAGGGCGACCGCGCCTGGGCCCGGCACGGCACCGCGATGGCCGGGATCATCGCGGGTCACGGCCATGGCGTCGACGGCGCGGACGGCGTCCTCGGCATAGCCCCGGCGGCGAAGATCCTCCCGGTCCGGGTGATCCTGGAGGACGGCGACACCGCCCGCAGCAAGGCCCGCAAGACCCGCGGCAACGCCCTCGCCGAAGGCATCCGCTGGGCCGCCGACCAGGGTGTCGACGTCATCAACATGTCCCTCGGCGACGACTCCGCCTCCGCGCACCCCGAGCCCGCCGAGGACGAGGCCGTCCAGTACGCCCTCAAGAAGGGCTCGGTCGTCGTCGCCTCCGCGGGCAACGGCGGGGAGAAGGGCGACCACATCTCCTACCCGGCCGCCTACCCGGGCGTCATAGCCGCGACCGCCGTGGACAAGTTCGGCACCCGCGCCTCCTTCTCCACCCGCCGCTGGTACGCCACGGTCAGCGCTCCCGGCGTCGACGTGGTGATCGCCGATCCCGACCGCAAGTACTACGAGGGCTGGGGCACAAGCGCCGCCGCGGCCTTCGTCTCCGGCGCGGTCGCCCTCCTCAAGTCGGCGCACCCCGGCCTCACCCCGGCCCAGGTCAAGAAGGTGCTGGAGGACACCGCCCGCAACGCGCCCGCCGACGGCCGCGACGACTCCCGCGGCTTCGGCTTCGTCGACCCGGTGGCCGCCATCGAGCAGGCCGACCGGCTCGACCCCGGGGACCTGCGCGCGGCGGCCTACGGCAACGAGTACTTCGGTCCGGGCCCCGACGCCGACGAGTCGCAGGACTCCACCGCGAGCTGGGCGGGCCTCCTGGCCGGCGGCGCGGGCGGGGTCCTGCTGGTCGCGGCGGTCGTCCTGTGGCGCGGACGCCGGGAGTACGACCGCTTCTAGGCGCTGGACGGCACTCCGTACCCCCGGCGGCCCTCAGCCTGCGGCTGCCGCCGCCGCCCCGCTCGCCGTCGCCTCCGGTTCCGCTCCGAACGCCGTGACCGCGACCCGCGCCGCGGCCTCCACCAGCGAAATCCCCTTCGCCTGGCTCGCGTTGCCGTCCGAGAGGACCGCGACCAGGAACTCCCGCCCCGCCACCGTCACCCGCCCGACGCTGTTGATGTCCCACAACCCGGTGGCGGTACGCGGCAGCCAGCCGTTCTTCAGCGCCCACGAGGAACCGTCCGCGACGGCCGACACCCCCCAGTGCTGATCGGCCGCTATCTCCTCCATCAGCCCCTGGAGATACGTCTGCGACTCCGCGCTCAGCTCGGAGCCGTCCCCGAACACCTGCTGGAGCAGGGTGAGTTGATCGGCGGCCGTGGTCTGCGTGAGCCCCCAGGTGGCGCCGTCACTGCCCTTCGTCCCGGTCAGCCCGAACCGTACGTTCGCCGCGTCCAGCCCCGCCGCCTCGCCGATCGTCCGCCACAGCGCCGACGCGGAGTCGTTGTCGCTCTGCTCGATCATCGTGGTGGCGTACGACTTCTCCGTCGCCGTCAGCCCCCGGTCCGCGTCCTGCGCCTGGAGCAGCAGGGTCGCCAGGATGTCGACCTTGACGATGCTCGCGGTGTCGAAGGAGTCCTCGCCGAATGTTGCCGACTCGCCCGACGCCACATCGAGCACCCCCACCGACAGCCGCACACCGTCCGGCACCTGCACGCCGGCCAGGGCGTCGGCCAGCAACGCGTCGCGATCCACCGGCGCGGGCTCCGTCACGGGATCCACCGTCTCCTCACCCGCCGTCGGGGCCGACGGCGACGCGGCCGACGATACGGCCCGCACCGCCGGACCCGCCTGTGGCTTCACCAACGCCGTCCCGGCCGCCGCACCGGCCATCACGACCGTCGAGGCGACGACCGTGCCGATGACCCAGCGGTGGCTTCCCGGAGACTTCATGCCCGCGATGCTCCGGGCGCCGACTGTGCCGTCTGTTAGACGCACGTGATATCTGCGTCAGAGAATTCTGAGATTCCGGTGAGGCTGTGAACCCCGCGTTAACGGGGCCGCACAATCCCGGCGGAACCCCCGCCGATAGGGTCGGGGACCGTGGCGAACAAGAACATTCCCGACTCCGGCTTCTCCGACGACGACGGCTCCGCCGATCCCCGGCTGAGCGCGGCGCTGGCGGCCTGGGCCGGGGACCGCACCGCCGTCGGGCCGGTCCTCGCGGCGCTCCGGGACGCCCGGCTGCTCGTCCCGGTCGTGGCCGTCCTGGGTGAGGTCGAGGAGGACACGAACGGGCTGCGCCGCGAGAAGACCAGCGACATGGCCGTACCGACCCTGAAGGCCGGCGGCCGCACCGCCCTGCCCGCCTTCACCTCGACCGGCACACTGGCCCGCTGGGACCCCGAGGCCCGCCCGGTGGCCGTACCGCTGCACCAGGCGCTGCGGGCGGCGGCGCACGAGAACGCGGACACGGTGGTGCTGGACCTGGCCGGTCCCGTCACCTTCGAACTGACGGGACCGGCGCTGCTCGCGCTGGCCGAGGGCCGTACCAGCGTCGACCCGCTCGCCGATCCGGCGGTCAGGGAGGCGGTACGGGCCGCGGTGTCCGCCGAACCCGGCATCGTACGCGCGTACCTCGGTCCCGGCGGGGCCGACGGGACCCTCGCCCTCGTACTCGATCCGGCCGTGAGTCCGGCCGAGGCCGGGCAGTCCGTCGCCCGGCGGATCGCCGCCGACGAAACACTGAGGGCCCGCCTGGTGCGCGGCCTCGACCTGGCACTGCTGCCGGCCGGGACGGCGCCCGCGGGCGAGCCCTTGTACGAGCGGGTATGAGTGTGGGCGCGGGGTCAGGTGTGCGTACGAACCCGGGTGTGCGTGCGAGTCCGGGTGTGCTTACGAGCCCGGGTGTGCGTACGAGTCCGGGTGCGGGTCAGCCGTAGATCGGGCCGGTGTACTTCTCGCCCGGGCCCTGGCCCGGCTCGTCCGGCACCACGGACGCCTCGCGGAACGCCAGCTGGAGCGACTTCAGACCGTCGCGCAGCGGGGCCGCGTGGAACGAGCTGATCTCCGTCGCCGAGCCGTCCATCAGCCCCGCGAGGGCGTGGATCAGCTTGCGGGCCTCGTCGAGGTCCTTGTGCTTCTCGCCCTCCTCGGTGAGACCGAGCTTCACCGCGGCGGCGCTCATCAGATTGACGGCGACCGTCACGATCACCTCGACCGCGGGGACCTCCGCGATGTCGCGGGTCATGGCGTTGAAGTCGGGAGTCTCTTCACTCATGGCCCACACGATAGGGCCAGGGCGGAGCAGGGCCCCAGAGGGCCTCGGTTAGCCGTACTCCCGGGGAGCTGCTAACCTTGTGTAACGACCGGTCGGACACGTATGCCTCACGGCGCACGAGCCCGGCCCACAAGTGGAGGCTTTCGAACTCCCACCTGACCGCCCTCACGGGTGTCGGGTCACCGGTCAGACGGCATCGCCCTTCCGGCGCGGTCCGTCCGAAAGCGCGCCCCGCGGTCTCCGCGGCGGTGTTCCGGTAGTTCGAGGAGCCCCGCCCGTGATCGTCCGGGGCATTTTTTGTGCGTCGGCGCGGTTAGGTCTTACGAAAAGAGACGTTACGCGGCAGTCCGCCAGACCGTCGCGTGGTGCTACCGAGGAGGATCCATCAGCGCCGAGCCCCGCATCAACGACCGGATTCGCGTTCCCGAAGTGCGACTTGTCGGTCCCAGCGGCGAGCAGGTCGGGATTGTTCCGCTTGCCAAGGCCCTTGAGCTTGCTCAGGAGTACGACCTCGACCTGGTCGAGGTGGCGGCGAACGCTCGCCCGCCCGTCTGCAAGCTCATGGACTACGGGAAGTTCAAGTACGAGTCGGCCATGAAGGCCCGTGAGGCGCGCAAGAACCAGGCGCACACGGTCATCAAGGAGATGAAGCTCCGGCCGAAGATCGACCCGCACGACTATGACACCAAGAAGGGTCACGTCGTTCGGTTCCTCAAGCAGGGCGACAAGGTCAAGATCACGATTATGTTCCGTGGTCGCGAGCAGTCCCGGCCCGAGCTGGGCTACCGGCTGTTGCAGCGGCTCGCGGAGGACGTCCAGGACCTCGGTTTCGTCGAGTCGAACCCGAAGCAGGACGGCCGAAACATGATCATGGTTCTCGGTCCGCACAAGAAGAAGACCGAAGCGATGGCCGAAGCCCGCCAGGCGCAGGAAGCCCGCAAGGCGGAAGCGAAGGCCAACCCGGGCCGCTCGCAGAACGCCGCGGAGACCGACGCCGTCGAGGACGAGGCCGAGGTCGAGGTTCCCGCCGAGGCCACCGCCGAAGCGTGATCCCGGGGGACGCGAGTCCCCAGGACGTAACCGAAACAAGCGACGCTCCACCGTGCCCGGTTTTCACAACCGGGCACCGGAGCGCCACCGACGAGGAGAGAACGGCGCTATGCCGAAGAACAAGTCGCACAGCGGTGCCAGCAAGCGCTTCAAGATCACCGGCTCCGGCAAGGTGCTCCGTGAGCGCGCCGGCAAGCGCCACCTGCTCGAGCACAAGTCGTCCCGTCTGACGCGCCGTCTCACCGGCAACGCCGAGATGGCCCCGGGCGACGCCAAGAAGATCAAGAAGCTTCTCGGCAAGTGATGCCGGGCGCGCGATCCGCGCCCGACCTCTGACCGGGACCCAAAACGTTTCCGGGTCGCGTGAGTCCAACCGCGGCCCCGCTACAAGGAGTTAACAAGTGGCACGCGTCAAGCGGGCAGTCAACGCCCACAAGAAGCGCCGGGCGATCCTCGAGGCGGCCTCCGGCTACCGCGGTCAGCGTTCGCGCCTGTACCGCAAGGCCAAGGAGCAGGTCACCCACTCGCTGGTCTACAACTACAACGACCGCAAGAAGCGCAAGGGCGACTTCCGTCAGCTGTGGATCCAGCGCATCAACGCCGCTGCCCGCGCCAACGGCATCACCTACAACCGCTTCATCCAGGGTCTGAAGGCCGCGAACGTCGAGGTGGACCGCAAGATCCTCGCCGAGCTGGCGGTCAACGACGCGAACGCGTTCGCCGCGCTCGTCGAGGTCGCGCAGAAGGCGCTGCCGGCGGATGTGAACGCGCCCAAGGCCGCGTGACGCTGCGCTGGCTTTTGCCGGTGAGTTCGGGACCCGCAGGTTGATGCCTGCGGGTTCTGTTGTTGCGGGGGTTGGGGACGGGGTTGTTCTTCGGGTGCGGCCCGGTGAGGGCTGGTCGCGCAGTTCCCCGCGCCCCTGAAAACCCGTAGCGGCACCCGGCCCCTCGATCAGAACATCCGAACCTCGAAGGTGAACCATGGCTTCCGGCAGTCCCGATCTCATCTCGCCCCGGTCTCCGCGCGTCGCCGCCGCCCGCCGGCTGGCCAAGCGGAATTTCCGGGGGAAGGACCGGCTGTTCCTCGCGGAGGGACCGCAGGCGGTGAGGGAAGCCGGGGCGCAGCCCCGCACACTCGTCGAGCTGTTCGCCACCCTCGACGCCGCGGAGCGCTACGCCGACATCGTCGGTGCCGCCCGCGACACCGGCGTCCGGATCCACCTCGCCGACGAGCAGGTCATCGCCGACATCTCCACGACAGTGACCCCGCAGGGCCTCGTCGGGGTGTGCCGGTTCGTCGACACCCCGTTCGAGGAGATCCTCCGGGCCCGGCCCAAGCTCGTCGCCGTACTCGCGAACGTCCGCGACCCCGGCAACGCCGGCACCGTCCTGCGCTGCGCGGACGCCGCCGGCGCCGAGGCCGTTGTACTGACCGACGCGTCCGTCGATCTCTACAACCCCAAGGCCGTCCGCGCCTCCGTCGGATCGCTGTTCCACCTGCCCGTCGCCGTGGGCGTCCCCGTGGAGGAGGCCGTCGACGGGCTCAGGGGGGTGGGCGTGCGGGTGCTCGCCGCCGACGGCGCCGGGTCGCACGACCTCGACGAGGAGCTGGACAACGGCACCATGGGCGGCCCGACCGCCTGGGTCTTCGGCAACGAGGCCTGGGGGCTCCCGGAGGAGACCCGCGCGCTCGCCGACGCCGTCGTGAGCGTCCCCATCCACGGCAGGGCCGAGAGCCTGAACCTGGCCACCGCCGCAGCCGTATGTCTCTACGCGTCGGCCCGTGCACAGCGTGCCCCCAGAGGCTGCCGGACCGTAACCGGAAGCTAGTAGGGTGACCAGCTCGGAGGCCTCCTGCGCCGGCTGAGAGGTGGGGTACGGGGATGAGTGTCGGTACGAGCAGCGCGCCGGGAGCACCCCTGCGGCGCTCCGCCGCGTCCCGGCCGGCCGCGGACCCGGCGGGCCTCGGCATCGACCCCGACGAACTGCCCGACGGGCTCGTCGTCGCCGACGAAAACGGCCAGGTCGTCTGCTTCAACCGCGCCGCCGAGCGGATCACCGCCCTCGCCGCGGCCGACGCCCTCGGCCGCCGGCTGGACAAGGCGCTGCCCCTGGAGGACCTGGAGGGGCGCCGCTGGTGGCAGCTGACCGACCCCTACGGCGGCCTCGCCATCCGGGTCCGCCAGCCCGAACGCAACCTGCTGCTGCCCGGCGGCCGGGAAGTCCTGGTCTCCGCGCGGTACGTGCGCGAGGCGCCCACCGGACCGGTGCGCCGCCTCGTCGTCTCGCTGCGCGACACCGAGGCCCGCCGCCGCACCGAGCGCAGCCACGCCGAACTCATCGCGACCGTCGCGCACGAACTGCGGTCCCCGCTCACCTCGGTGAAGGGCTTCACCGCCACCCTGCTGGCGAAGTGGGAACGGTTCACCGACGACCAGAAGCGGCTGATGCTGGAAACCGTCGACGCCGACGCCGACCGGGTCACCCGGCTCATCGCCGAGCTGCTCGACATCTCCCGCATCGACTCCGGACGCCTGGAGGTGCGGCGCCAGCCGGTCGACATGGGCGCCGCCGTCGGCCGGCACATCCAGGCGTACGTCGCCGCGGGACTGTCCGCCGACCGGTTCCTGCTCCGGGTCGAGCAGCCGCTGCCCATGCTGTGGGCCGACCCCGACAAGGTCGACCAGGTGCTCAGCAACCTCATCGAAAACGCGGTGCGCCACGGCGAGGGAACCGTCACCATTGACGTCACGCCCGCCGAATCCCCGCGTGAGGGGGAGGAGGCCGGCACGTCGGTCACCGTGAGCGACGAGGGCACCGGCATCCCGGAGGAGTCCATGAACCGCGTCTTCACCCGCTTCTGGCGGGGCAGCAAGCGCGGCGGCACGGGCCTTGGGCTGTACATCGTCAAGGGCATCGTCGAGGCCCACGGCGGCACCATCACGGTCGGCCGCGGCCCCCAGGGCGGCGCCGAGTTCCGATTTACGTTGCCCGTGGCCACCCCGGCGTATCTCGTCTGACGGCCACGGGCGCATTCGGATATCCACACCCCGTTAGACTCGGCCTTTGGCACCTTTGTGTCCCACAGACGGCCCATCGCGTCGGATTCCCGAGTCGATGACGGGGACCTCCAGCCAGCCAATCGGAAGCACGGGAAGAGATGTCGGCACCGAATAAGTCGTACGACCCTGTCGAGGTAGAGGCGTTGAAACCGGAAGAGATCGAGCGCATGCGGGACGAGGCGCTCGCCGCCTTCGCCGCCGCGGGCTCCCTCGACGCGCTCCAGGAGGCGAAGGTCGCCCACACCGGCGGCACCTCCCCGCTGTCCCTCGCCAACCGCGAGATCGGCGCCCTGCCCCCGCACGCCAAGGCCGCCGCCGGCAAGCTGGTCGGCCAGGCCCGGGGCGCGGTCAACAAGGCCCTGGCCGTGCGCCAGAGCGAACTGGAGGCCGAGCGGGACGCCCGCGTGCTGGTCGAGGAGGACGTGGACGTCACCCTGCCGTACGACCGCGTACCGGCCGGCGCCCGCCACCCGCTGACCACCCTCTCGGAGCGCATCGAGGACGTCTTCGTGGCCATGGGCTACGAGGTCGCCGAGGGCCCCGAGGTCGAGGCCGAGTGGTTCAACTTCGACGCGCTGAACATCGGGCCGGACCACCCGGCCCGCGGCGAGGCCGACACGTTCTTCGTCCGCGGGGAGAAGGGCGGCACCGAGTCCGGTGTGGTGCTGCGCACCCACACCTCGCCCGTGCAGATCCGCTCGCTGCTCGACCGTGAGCTGCCGGTGTACGTGATCTGCCCCGGCCGCGTCTACCGCACCGACGAGCTGGACGCCACGCACACCCCGGTCTTCCACCAGGTCGAGCTGCTCGCCGTCGACGAGGGCCTGACCATGGCGGACCTCAAGGGCACCCTCGACCACATGGTGCAGTCGCTGTTCGGCGCGGACATGAAGACCCGGCTGCGGCCGAACTTCTTCCCCTTCACCGAGCCGTCCGCCGAGATGGACATGGTGTGCTACGTGTGCCGCGGCGAGTCCGTCGGCAACCCCGACCGGCCCTGCCGCACCTGCTCCAGCGAGGGCTGGATCGAGCTGGGCGGCTGCGGCATGGTCAACCCGCGGGTGCTGGCCGCCTGCGGTGTCGACCCGGAGAAGTACAGCGGCTTCGCCTTCGGGTTCGGCATCGAGCGGATGCTGATGTTCCGCCACAACGTCGAAGACATGCGAGACATGGTCGAGGGTGACATCCGGTTCACCCGGCCCTTCGGGATGGAGATCTGATGCGGGTCCCGCTTTCCTGGCTGCGGGAGTACGTCGACCTGCCGGCCACCGAGACCGGTCGTGACGTCCAGGCCAGGCTCATCTCGGCCGGCCTCGAGGTCGAGACGGTCGAGCACCTCGGCGACGGCCTCAAGGGCCCCCTGGTCGTCGGACAGGTCCTGACCATCGAGGAGCTGGAGGGCTTCAAGAAGCCGATCCGCTTCTGCACGGTCGACGTCGGACGGGCCAACGGCACCGGTGAGCCGCAGGAGATCGTCTGCGGCGCCCGGAACTTCGCCGCCGGCGACAAGGTCGTCGTCGTCCTGCCCGGCGCCACCCTGCCGGGCGGCTTCTCGATCTCCGCCCGCAAGACGTACGGCAAGACGTCCCACGGCATGATCTGCTCCAGCGACGAGCTGGGCATGGGCGACGACGGCACCAAGGGCATCATCGTGCTGCCGCCCGAGACCGAGGTCGGCAAGGACGCGATCGAGCTGCTCGAACTCGTCGACGAGGTGCTGGACATCGCCGTCACCGCCAACCGCGGCGACTGTCTGTCCATCCGCGGCGTCGCCCGCGAGACCGCCATCGCCTACGGTCTGCCGCTGCGCGACCCGGCGCTGCTCGACGTGCCCGCGCCCAACGCCTTCGGCTACCCGGTGAAGGTCGACGAGCCGCTCGGCTGCGACCGCTTCACCGCCCGCACGGTGACCGGCCTGCACCCCGAGGCCCGCTCCCCGATCTGGCTGAAGCGCCGGTTGCAGAAGGTCGGCATGCGCCCGATCTCACTCGCCGTCGACGTCACCAACTACGTGATGATGGAGCTCGGCCAGCCGCTGCACGCCTACGACCGCGGACTGGTCCAGGGCACCATCGGCGTCCGCCGGGCGGCCGAGGGCGAGAAGATCGTCACCCTCGACGGCGTCGAGCGGAAGCTGCACGCCGAGGACCTGGTCATCACCGACGACCGCGGGCCCATCGGCCTCGCCGGCGTCATGGGCGGCGCCGACACCGAGATCGCCGACCACGACACCGAGAGCACCACTACGGACGTGGTGATCGAGGCCGCGCACTTCGCCGCGGTGTCGATCGCGCGCACGGCCCGCCGCCACAAGCTGTCCTCCGAGGCGTCCCGGCGCTTCGAGCGGGGCGTCGACCCGCAGGCCGCGTCGGCCGCCGCCCAGCGCACGGTCGATCTGCTGGTGCTGCTCGCGGGCGGCACCGCCGAGGCCGGTGTCACCGAGGTCATCGCGCCGTCCGCGCCGCACACCATCGCGCTGCCGGCCGACCACCCCGACAAGGTCGCGGGTGTCGAGTACGGCCGCGAGACCGTCGTACGCCGCCTTCAGCAGGTGGGCTGTGACGTGTACGGGCAGGACGAGTTGATCGTCACTGTGCCGTCGTGGCGGCCGGACCTGCTGGAGCGCAACGACCTGGCCGAAGAGGTCATCCGCCTGGAGGGCTACGAGAACCTGCCCTCCACACTGCCCCGGCCCACGTCGGGCCGTGGTCTGACCGACCGGCAGCGGCTGCACCGCCGGGTCGGCCGGGCGCTGGCCGGCGCGGGCTATGTCGAGGCGCCGAACTACCCGTTCGTCTCCGAGCAGGTCTTCGACCAGCTCGGCCTCGACGCCGACGACCCGGCCCGCCGGGTCGTGAAGCTGGCCAACCCGCTCAACGACGAGGAGCCCGCGCTCCGTACGTCGCTGCTGCCGGGCCTGCTCGGCGCGCTGCGGCGCAACGACGGGCGTGGCTCGCACGATCTGGCCCTGTTCGAGACCGGGCTGGTCTTCCTGCCGCGCGAGGAGCCCGGCGCCGCCGTGCACCTCACGGTGGACCGCCGCCCGACGGACGAGGAGATTGCGTCGCTGAACGGCACCCTGCCCGAGCAGCCGCGCCATGTCGCCGTTGTCCTCGCGGGCGCCCGCGAGCAGGCCGGCTGGTGGGGCCGGGGCCGTCCCGCGGACTGGGCCGACGCCGTCGAGGCGGGGCGCGCCGCCGCCCGCGAGGCCGGGGTCGAACTGGCCGTCCGCAAGGGGCAGTACGGGCCGTGGCACCCGGGCCGGTGCGCCGAGTTCGTGGTCGTCGCGGACGGCACCGAGCGGGTCGTCGGACACGCCGGTGAGCTGCACCCGCGGGTCGTCAAGGCGCTGGGTCTGCCGGAGCGGACCTGTGCGATGGAGCTGGACCTGGACGCGGTCGCCGCCGCCGGGGACGGTGTGCTTCAGGCGCCCCGGATCTCGTCGTTCCCCGTCGCCACGCAGGATGTCGCGCTGGTCGTGGACCGGCCCGTGCCGCACGACGAGGTCGAGGCCGCGTTGCGTGAGGGTGCGGGGGAACTCCTTGAGGGGATCCGGCTGTTCGACGTGTACGTGAATGACGAGCAGTTGGGGGAGGGGAAGAAGTCGCTGGCCTATGCGTTGCGGTTCCGTGCGGGGGATCGGACGTTGACCGTGGATGAGGCTTCTGCCGCTCGTGACGCCGCGGTTGCCCTTGCCGGTGAGCGGGTCGGGGCCGTCCTTCGGGGCTAGGGCTTGCCCTTTGTGGGGTGCGCCCGAGGGGCGGGGAGTTGTGTGACTGGTCGCGGCTGCGGGTTCGTTGTGGCTTGTCGCGCAGTTCCCCGCGCCCCTGGGCGCAGTTCCCCGTGCCCCTGGCAGCGTGCGGTTGCCCCTTCTCCAGCCGTGGACCGCGTGCATAAATGCGCGGCGTGGATGGTCACCTCACTCGATCGGGTGACAAGGTCGGGCGATGTGGGCCTATCGGGGCATGTGGTCGACAGAATCGGACCGGCCTTTCTGGGCCGTCTGCGCTGTCAGGGCCTACATGGGGGGCCATCGGCATGATCCGGATCAGGGTCGGGGTGCCCTACCGACGGCGGCTGCGGCGCTCGCTCGCGCTGGGGCTGCCGGCGGCATGGGGTGCCGTGGCGATCACGTACAAACTCACCTGCCCGCTTGCGCAGCACACGGAGCTGGGTGCGCGGATCGTCACGAGTGCGGTGTTCTTCGCGGTCGGCACGGGGCTGGTGCTCCATGTCCGCCGCAGTGTGCTGGTCGAGCTGAGGCAGGTCCGCAAGGTGGCCGGCGCGGCCCAGGAGGCGCTGCTGCGGCCGCTGCCGCCGCGGGTCGACGGGCTGGCCGTCGCGGCGGCCCAACTCTCCGCCGAGCGGGGCGCGTTCGTCGGCGGCGATCTGTACGAGGTGATCGCCACCGAGCACGGCGTCCGGGTCGTCATGGGTGATGTCCGCGGGCACGGGCTGGCCGCGATCGGGACCGTCGCGGCCGTGCTGGGCAGCTTCCGGGAGGCCGTGCACGACGAGTGCGAACTCGGCGGTGTGCTGCGCAGGCTGGAGCGGGCGCTGGCCCGGCATCTGTGCGAGCGGGCCCGTGCCGGGCATCCCTCGGCCGGTGGTGACCCGGACTCCCCGGTCGCCGAGGAGTTCGTCACCGTACTGCTGCTGGAGATCCGGCCGGACGGTGCGGTGTCCGCGCTCAACTGCGGGCACCCGTGGCCGTATCTGCTGCGCGGCTCCCGGGTCGAGCCACTCGCCGTCGCCGAACCGCTGCCCCCGCTCGGGCCGTTCCCGCTGCCGGCCGAACTGCCCGCCGAACCGGTCGGCGAACTGCTGCCGGGGGACACGCTGTTCCTGCACACGGACGGTGCCGAGGACGGCCGGGACGCCCATGGCCGGTTCTTTCCGCTCGTCGAGGCGCTCACCGCGGCCGTACGCGACGGACCACGCACCCCGCAGGGGGTGCTCGGCGCGGTCTACACCCGGCTGTTGCGGCACACCGGCGGCTCGCCGGGCGACGACGTGGCCATGCTGGTGCTGCGCAACGACCGCATAAGCGCCGCCGTACGGCAGCCCGGTGAACCGGTCGGACACCGGGCGCACCGCGTCACATGACGTCGAGGCCGCGAAGCGTCATGCGGTCCCCCGCGGCGCGCCCGGCGCTCCCGCCCGGTCACCGGTGTGTCCCCCGTCGAAGCGGCGGCGGCGCCGTCCGCCCCGCCACGGAGTGTCGGGCAGGCGGCCGGGCGGACGGCGCGGAAACGGGCCGCCGCACTGTACGAGGGGGAGCCGGCGGCCCAGCCGGCCTCTTGACGAGGCATTTCAGTCAACCGGTTGGAAACTCTCCGCAACAGTGCGCACACAGCCCGAATACGGGCACTCGCTTCACACCCCGTGTGAATCCGTTCTCGCTACGCTGTCGGCACCGAGCCTCCGGGGGGCACGAATGCAGCCCAACACTCTGCTGGACGCGATCCTGGACGAGGCCGGGATCTCGCACGCCGGCCTCGCCGCCCACGTCAACCAGGCCGGCCGCCCGCGCGGACTGGCCCTGCGCTACGAACACACCGCCGTCGCCCGGTGGTTGAAGGGCCAGCGGCCCCGCGGCCAGGTGCCCGACCTGATCTGCGAGGTGCTTGCGGCCCGGCTGCACCGGACCGTGACCCTCGACGACATCGGCATGGGCGTACCCGGCGAACCCGCCTCGCCGCACGCCGGTTCCCTGTCCGGTTTCGTCGAGCGGGCCACCGCGCTGTGGCGCTCCGACGAGCAGCAGCGGCCGCACATACTGGGCGCCCCCGCGGTCACCGGGACGCCCGCGGTGATGCCGGTCTGGGAGTGGGAGAACCCGCCCGAGGACAACGACGTCTCGCGCGGCGGCCGGCACCGGGTCACCCCGGCCGACATCGACATGCTGCGCTCCGCGCGCTCCCACTACGAGCAGATGTACCGCAAGGCCGGCGGGGTGGCGACCCGCACCCGGATCGTCGGATTCCTCAACGCCGAGGCGGCCCCCCTGCTGCGCGGCAGCTACACCGACGCGACCGGCCGCCAACTGCACCGCGCCACCGGAGGACTGGTGGCGATCGCCGGGATCTGCGCCTACGACTCCGACGCGCACGGCCTGGCCCAGCGCTACTTCCACCAGGCGCTGCGGCTGGCGAAGGCCAGCGGGGACCGGGGACTCGGCGCGTATGTGATCGCGCTGCTGGTCAACCAGGCGCTGTTCATGCGGGAGTACCGCCAGGCGGTCGCCTTCGCCGAGGCCGCGCTGCGCGCCGCGGGCAAGCACATCACGCCGGCGCTCGCCTCCGACCTGTACGCGATGCAGGCGAAGGCGTACGCCCACCTCGGCGACGGCACGAGCGCGCTGTCCTGCATCCGGCGGGCGGAGACGGCCGCCGAACGCATTCGGCGCGGGTACGAACCCGACGAGACGGGCTATGTCCAACCCGGCCTGGTCAACGTCCAGGTGGCGGAGGCGCTGCTCAGCCTCGGCGAGCTGGCGGCGGCCGCGGAACACGCGACGGCGGCCGTGGACAATCCGGCGCACGACCGGGGCCGGGTGCACCGGCTCGCGATGCTCAGCACGATCGAGCTGCGCCAGGGCAACGCGGACAAGGCCGTGGCCACCGCGGTGCGGATGGCCGAGCAGGCGCGCGGGATGGAGTCCCAACGGCTGCGGGACAGGCTCCGCGCGGTGCGCGAGTACCTGGTCCGCAGCGGTGGCGCGGGCACCTCCGAGGCCGCCGAACTGATCGACGGGGCCCTGCGCGTACCGCTCTAGACGGCCGCGGGGGGCGTGGCCCGCCGGGTACCCGCCGGGCGGGACTGCGCCCGCCCCTGCACCGTCGGCCGCTCCTTCTGCGCCTGCTGCCGAACCGCTCCTGCTGCGATATTGCCACTTACTCGGCGGAAGGTGGCAGAACCGTGCAGTGGACGAAACAGAGCGAACAAACTGTGTATGAAAACCGCTGGTTCAGCGTCAATCTCGCAGATGTCGAGCTGCCGGACGGCCGGCACCTCGACCACTTCCTCATACGACTGCGGCCCGTTGCCGTGGCCACGGTGGTCAACGAGGCCAACGAGGTCCTCCTGTTGTGGCGCCACCGGTTCATCACCGACAGCTGGGGGTGGGAACTGGCCGCGGGTGTGGTCGAGGACGGCGAGGACATCGCCCTCGCGGCCGCCAGGGAACTGGAGGAGGAGACGGGCTGGCGGCCGGGACCTCTGCGCCACCTGATGAGCGTGGAGCCGTCCAACGGACTCACCGACGCCCGGCACCACATCTACTGGGCCGACGAGGGCGAGTACATCGGGCACCCGGTGGACGACTTCGAGTCGGACCGCAGGGAGTGGGTCCCCCTCAAGCTCGTCCCCGACATGGTCGCCCGCGGTGAGGTCCCGGCCGCCAACATGGCGGCCGCGCTGCTCCTGTTGCACCATCTCCGGCTCGGCCAGGACGTGTTGCCCCAGGGCGGGGTCAGGCCCCCCACCACGTCCCGGCCGCGCCCGGTCAGCCCTTGAAGACCTGCCAGGCCGTCACCACGAGGGCGCCCAGGGCCGCGATGACCGCGATCGAGGGCAGCGGCCAGCGGGTGTGCTCCAACGTGGCGATACGGCTGTTCAGTTCGTCCAGCTCCTTGGCGGTCTCCTCGGTGCGGTGGCTGAGCAGGGCCAGCCCGCCCTCGACGCGGGTGTAGGCCACGTCGAGCCGGCGTCGTAACTCTGCGAGTTCCCCGTGAACCACGGGATGCTCGGGATCGGCGGTCACGTGTCCGCTCCTTTCCGTAGTCGTTCACATCCCTTGCATGCGCACCACGAGTGAACTCGCCTGGTGGGCACGTGGGGAGAGTGTGCGACGGGCATATGCGAGCAGGGCGCGCACACGGTGTGTGAATACGGCGGGCCCGGCACCGAATCGCGGTGCCGGGCCCGTTCCTGGCCGGAAAATGACCGTCGGTAATCAGCCGTAGGGATAGAACCCCGAGCCGCTCTTCCGGCCCAGCCGGCCGGCGTCGACCATGCGCTGGAGCAGCGGGGGAGCGGCGTACAGCGGCTCCTTGTACTCCTCGTACATCGAGTACGCGACCGAGGCGACCGTGTCCAGACCGATCAGGTCGGACAGCTTCAGCGGACCCATCGGGTGGGCGCAGCCCATCTCCATGCCGTTGTCGATGTCCTCACGGCTCGCGATGCCCGACTCGAACATCCGGATCGCGGAGAGCAGATACGGGATCAGCAGCGCGTTGACCACAAAGCCCGAGCGGTCCTGGGCGCGGATGGCGTGCTTGCCGAGGGTCTTCTCGGTGAACAACTGCGCCCGGCTGATCGTGCCCTCGGACGTGGTCAGCGCCGGGATCAGCTCGACGAGCTGCTGCACGGGGGCCGGGTTGAAGAAGTGGATGCCGACGACCTGGTCGGGGCGGGAGGTGGCCACCGCGAGCCGGACCAGCGGGATCGAGGAGGTGTTGGAGGCGAGAATCGCGTCCGGGCGCGTCACGACCTGGTCGAGCACCTGGAAGATCTCGGTCTTGACCTGCTCGTTCTCCACCACGGCCTCGATCACCAGATCGCGGTCGGCGAACTCGCCCAGGTCGGTGGTGAAGGTGAGCCGCGCCTGCGTCGCGTCCCGCTCCTCCTCCGTGATCTTGCCGCGCTCGGCCGCCTTGTCCAGGGAGTTGAACAGCCGGGTGCGGCCGAACTCCAGGGCCTCGCCGGTGGTCTCCGCCACCTTCACGTCCAGTCCGGCGCGGGCGCACACCTCGGCGATGCCCGCTCCCATCTGGCCGCAGCCGACCACTCCGACGCGCGAGATGTCTCCCGCGGGGAAGTCCGTCACTTCGTCCCCTTCGCTGATCTACGGCAGGTAGGCAGCCCGCCATGTTCCGGCAGTCTGCTCCGTTCGAGCACGTTACCCGCAAGTTTCGATGATCGATCGCGTGGGTGCGGGCATTCTGGGACCCGAGGACGGTCCGTGACCGCACGGATCCGCAGCGTATGGGGGTGTGAGTCATGGGACGGCTGTCCCGACGGGCGTTCGCGCTGGCCGCGTTGTCGACCCTGGTGATGGGAGGGGACGCGAGCGCCGCGGCGCCCCTTCGCCGGGCGCGCGCCGAGACCGGGGAGATGCGGGGTGTCTGGCTGGCGACCGTCACCAACCGCGACTGGCCCTCGCGCACCGGCCTCACCGCGGCCCAGCAGCGCACCGAACTGATCACCCACCTCGACCGGGCCGTCCGGTCCGGTCTCAACACGGTGATCTTCCAGGTGCGGCCGTCGGCCGACGCGCTGTGGCCCTCGGCGTACGAGCCGTGGTCGCAGTACCTCACCGGGACCCAGGGCAAGAACCCCGGCTGGGACCCGCTGGGCACCGCCGTCGAGGAGGCGCACCAGCGGGGGCTGCAACTGCACGCCTGGTTCAACCCGCTCCGGGTCGCGCTGCACACCGACCCGACCCGGCTGGTCGCCTCGCACCCGGCCCGCCGCAACCCCGACTGGGTCGTGGCCTACGGCGGCAAGCTCTTCTACAACCCGGGCCTGCCCGAGGTCCGCGCCTTCGTGCAGGAGGCGATGCTGGACGCGGTCGCCAGGTACCCGGTCGACGCCGTGCACTGGGACGACTACTTCTACCCGTACCCGCAGGCCGGGCAGACCTTCGACGACGACGCCGCCTTCGACGCGTACGGCGGCGGCTTCCGCACCCGCGCCGACTGGCGCCGGGACAACATCAACAAGCTGGTGCGGGAGATGGCCGCGGGGATCGAACGCGTCCGGCCCGGCACCCAGTTCGGCATCAGCCCCTTCGGTGTCTGGCGCAACGCGTCCACCGACCCGCTCGGCTCCGACACCCGCGCCATGCAGGCGTACGACGACATCTACGCGGACACCCGCCGCTGGGTGAAGGAGAACTGGGTCGACTACATCTGCCCCCAGCTGTACTGGCACATCGGCTACGAGATCGCCGACTACGCCAAGCTCGTGGCCTGGTGGGCGGGCGTCGCGAAGGGCACCGGCACCCGGCTGTACGTGGGGGAGGCGCTGTACAAGGCGGGGGACCCGGCGCAGCCGGCCGCCTGGCAGGATCCGGCCGAACTCTCCCGGCACCTCACCCGCGCCGCACAGCACGCCGAGGTCCGCGGACATGTCTTCTTCGCGGCCAAGGAGGTGGGGACGGACCGGATCGGCGCGATGGCCCGGGTGGTCGCCGACCACTACGGGGAGCGGGCGCAGGCGCCGCGGTGAGTGCGGGGCGGTCGTCGCCCACAGGGCGCCCGCGGCGATCGTGCGCCTCACCTCAGGACCCGGCAGCGGCGATCGTGACCCCTACCTCAGGACTCCTGCCCCCAGCTCATGACCCGGCAGCGGCGATCGCGAGCCTCACCTCAGGACCCGGCCGCGGCAGTTCTGACCCTCACCTCACGACCCGGCCGCGGAGGATGATGCGGCTGGGGTGGGCCAGGGCGGCGGCGTCCCGGGTGGGGTCGGTGTCGTAGGCGACCAGGTCGGCGGGGGCGCCGTCGACCAGGCCGGGCAGGCCGAGGTAGGAGCGGGCCGACCACGAGGCCGCGCCCAGGGCCGCCTCGGCCGGCAGGCCCGCGCGGACCAGCCACTCGATCTCCGAGGTGACCGTGCCGCACGGGAAGCTGTCGGTGCCGGCCAGGATCGTGACTCCGGCCTCGTGGGCGGCCCGTACGTTGGGCGGCATCCCGTCCCAGCCGGTGAGCAACCAGTCCCGGCGGGCGCTCGGTTCGGCGGCCCGCGCCCGGTCGGCCGCGGCGCCGAAGACGCCGAGGGTGGGGACGAGCGCCGTGCCCTGGTCCGCCATCCGGTCGATCAGGTCCGGGTCCAGGTGCATACCGTGCTCCAGGCTGTCGACCCCGGCGAGGACGGCGTTGTGGCAGCCCTCGGTGGTCTGGCAGTGCACGGCCACCCGGCCGCCGATCGAGTGCACGGCCTCGACGAGCGCGGTCAGGATCTCCAGCGGCAGCGCGGGCTCGTCGTGCTTCCAGTCCCCGATGACCTTGCACCAGCCGGAGGACGCGGTGGCCTCCTCGACGGCCGCCCGGACCACGTCCGCCTCGCTCACCTCCCGCCCGAAGCCGGGGAAGAACCGCCCCGGGGTGGCCAGCCACCGTCCGGCCGAGCGGACGCGGGGCAGCTCCGGGTCCTCGTCCACCCAGTCCGGGATGCGGGCCGCGGACCCGGGCGTGCGCACCAGCAGCACCCCGGCGTCGCGGTGTTCGGTCAGATGCCGCCGCAGCGTCGCGTCGCTGAACGGGGTCTCGGTGTCCTCGGTGCCGGGGTGAGTGTGCGCGTCGACCAGACCGGGCAGCAGCCAGCCGCCGTCGACGACACGGTCGGCGTCCGGGGCGGTACCGGCCCTGAGCCGGTCGCCGTCGATCCAGAAGGACCGCTCCTCCCGCTCGGGCAGTACAACGCCGCGCACTTGCAGCACCACCGGTGGCCTCCCCGTGAACTCACCCGCACCTGGTCGATCTCGCCGAGTCTACGAGGGTGACGGCCGGGCCGCGTGGAACACGAACGGCCCCGCGGAAGCCGTGACTTCCGCGGGGCCGCTCGCCGGTGGTTCAGTCAGGGGCGGCCGAGCCGTCCCGTTCCGGCGTCCCGGTCACTTGCCGTAGTAGGCGTTGTAGATCGACAGCGTCGACTTGTTGTTCTTCTTGTCGGTGATGTTGGCCTTGAGGGAGATGCTCTTCCCCTTGGCCGGGTTCTTGACGGTGATCTTGCCGCTCCTGACCTCGGTCTTCTTCCAGGTCTGGCCGGCGTCGTAGGAGACGTACACCTCAAGGGACTTGAGGTTGCTGCCCTTGGCGGCGCCCTCGACGACGACCGGGAAGGTGGCCGTGGCGTTCGCGGTGACCTTGCTGTCGGCGCCGGTGGCCGCCTGGAAGCGGACCGTGGAGGCCGGCAGGTGCGTCAGCCCCGAGGTCTTCTTGGAGCGGAACGTCCAGCCGGCGTCGATCCGGGTGGACGCCTCGGCGACCTTGGCGCTGCGCTTGACCGAGGTGGTCAGGCGGTACTCGGCGTCACCGGCCGGAACCTTGAAGGGGTCCCCGCCGAACAGCGGGTCGGAGTTGGAGCCGACCTTGGTGCCGTTGCGGTACAGGGTGGTCGTCGCCGAGTCGTACGCCGACGAGCCGACGTTCTTCTTGGAGTCGGTGAACAGCGGGATCGAACCGACGATGTCGTTGCCCTCACGGAACAGTCCGTAGGAGCTGTTCAGAGTCGGGCCGAACACGGCACGGTTGACGGTCTTCGTGTAGGTCTGACCGCCCTTGAAGGCTTCCTTGGAGCTGATCCCGTAGCCCACCTCGGCGATCGGCCCGCCCTCCGGGTCGCGGCCGCCGTTCTGGTCGAAGCTCAGGTCCCACTTCGCGCCGTTCACCGCGGACAGGTACAGCGTGCGGGTGCCGGGCAGCTTCTGCTCGGGAGTGAGGGAGGTGGCACCCGAGACGTCGGGCAGCCAGCCGTACGCGATGACGGTGCCGGTCTTGCCGGGTGCCGGCGCGCCCGCGTTCACCTTGACGGTGGCCAGTTCGGAGGCCTTGTAGTGCTTGGTGAAGCCGGTGGCCAGCTGCTTGACCTTGCCGCCGGCGATGGTCGAGTACTGCTTGTCGGCACCCTTGAGCCAGTGGTTGTCGAACTGCTGCACAAGCGTGCCGTCGGTGATCTGCGGACCGAGGTGCGCGGTACGGACGTTGGTGTACGAGTCCAGCAGCCAGGTGAAGCTGGCCCCGGCGTCACCTTCGGCCACCTCGTAGCTCGCCACCGCGAGCTGCTGCTTGGCGGCCGCGTCGGGCACGGTGACGTCGACCGGCTTGGCCTTGCGGGCGTCCACCGTGAGCGTGGTGTTCTTGTTGAGGTTCAGCTTCGGCTGCGCGATCCAGTCGGCACCCTTGGTGAGGTCCTCCGGGTCCACGAAGACGCTGGAGTCGAAGACGTACACACCCTTGGGCAGGCGCAGCTTGACCGTGCCGGAGTTCTCGTTCCAGACCGGGTACTCCTTGTACAGCGCAAGGCCGCTCAGACCCGAGAGGAAGCTGTTGTAGTTGCGGGCCTCCTTGCCGTCACGGCCGATGTGCTTGACGGTGAGGTCGTACGACTCGATCTCGCGCTGCACGCCGGCCGCCGTACGGACGGTCTGCCCGCCGCCGGTCGCGACGACGTAGGCGGAGTAGGCGCCGTCGACCGTGCCGCCGAGCTTGGTGTTGACGGTGACGTCGACGGAGGCGGTGCCGCCCGCGGGGACGGTGACCTTGGTCGCGCCGAGCTTGAAGAAGCCGGCCGGAGCGGCCTGGCCCTTGGGGTTGGTGGCCGTGGACGCCAGGTTCAGCGTCACCGCCGCCGTACCCGTGTTGCGGTAGGTGAGCTTCTTGGTGACCGGGGTGTCGTCGGTGTGCGGCCAGGACTGGGTGCCGAAGCTCACCGAGACCGGCTCGGCGAACACGGTCTGCTTGATCGCCTTGTCCACCTGGATCCGGCCCGAACCCTGCTCGAACACCGAGTACTTGCCGCCCTTGGTGGAGGCGGTCAGCGCGGCCTTCAGCTCGGTGTACGTCCAGTCCGGGTGCTGCTGCTTGAGGATCGCGGCGGCACCGGCCACATGCGGGGTCGCCATCGACGTACCGTCGATCGTCAGATAGCCGGCCGGGTTCTCGCCGAACTGACTCGCCAGGAGGCTGCCCTTGGCCGAGGCGGCGGTGATGGCGACGCCGGGCGCGGTGACGTCCGGCTTGATCGCACCGTCGAGACGCGGACCCGTGCTGGAGAAGTCGGCCAGTTCGTCCTTGTCGTCGACCGCGCCCACGGTGAGGGCGGCCTCCGCGCTGCCGGGCGAACCGAGGCCCTGGGGACCGGCGTTGCCGGCCGCGATGGCGAACAGCACGTCCTTCTCGGCGGACAGCCGGTTGACCGCGCCCTCCACCGGGTCGATCCCCGGTGTGTCCTCCTGGCCGAGGCTCATGTTGATGATGTCGGCGCCCTGTGCGGCCGCCCACTCCATGCCCGCGAGGATGCCCGAGTCGTCACCGAAGCCGGTGTCGTCGAGGACCTTGCCGTTGAGGATGGTCGCGCCGGGCGCGACACCCTTGAACTTGCCGCCCGACTTCGCGCCGGTGCCCGCCGCGATCGACGCGACATGCGTGCCGTGGCCGTACTTGTCGCTCGCGTCGGCGGCCCCGGTGAAGTTCTTCGACTCGACGACCTGCGTCTTCAGGTCCGGGTGGGTGGTGTCCACACCGGTGTCCAGGACGGCGATCTTGACGCCCTTGCCGTCGAACCCGGCGGACCAGGCCTTCGGGGCACCGATCTGCGGGACGGACTTGTCCAGGGCCACCTTGCGGACCCCGTCGAGCCACACGTGGGCGATGCCCGAGGCGCTGCGGTCGCCGTTGGTGACGGCCGCCCACAGGTCCGGGGCGTCGTCCTTCGGCGTCTGCACCGCGTCCGCGTTCAGCGACTTCAGCGACTGCCGCAGCGTGCCCGCGTCGCGCACGTCGGACTTGGCCGCGCTCGCGGCGCCCTTGTAGCCGACGATGACCTTCAGGCCGTTCTTCTGGGCCTTGCGGTTCGCCGCCTTGTTCAGCTCGGTGACGTCGAACAGCCGCTGGTCCAGCGTGCCGTTGGCCACCAGATGGGCCGCGTCCGCGGGAATCACCAGGGTGTGGCCGTCGGCGCGGCGGACCTGGACGGGTATCCCCTCACGGCCCTTCGCGGGCTCCAGACCGGTGACCCGGCCCTTCGCGTCCAGCGCCACCCGGTCACCGGTGATCAGCGTGACATGGTGCCTCGCCACGGCCTGTCCGGCACGGGTGGCACTCGGTTCGGCCTCTGCGGACGCCGGGTTGGTCAGACCCGCGGCGAGGGCCACTGCGGCGGCCGCGGCGACGGTCGCCGCACCCGCTCTCTTGAATTGTCTGCGCAAAACTCCCCCAGAAAACGGTTCTCCGGGTGCGCGATGGCGTTCACCCGGCCGGGGGTGGTCTTGTACACGTGTCTGTGCACCCCCCGGACCTCGAAGTATGCCGGGGGGATCACGTGCCTCAATGGGATGCTCTGTCACGACTTCGCTATAAGGAGTCTGTGGGGCACGTGGGTTGAGCCTGTGCGGAGATGCCGCGGGTGGTCGCCGGCCACCACGGGCGGTCGGCGACCGTGCCGCGCCGGATCACCGTCCGGCACCGGTCCGTGAGCGCCGCTTCAGCCGCGTGCCCGTTGGGTGACGGCGATGCAGACGAGGACCGCGGCGGCCGTCAGCGGGGCGGCGGGCGTCAGTTGCTCGCCGAGCAGCAGCACCGACCACACCAGCGTGAGCAGCGGCTGGGCCAGCTGCAACTGACTGGCCTTGGGGATGCCGATGGCCGCCATGCCCCGGTACCAGACCACCAGGCCGAGGAACTGCGAGCCCGCCGCCACCCAGACCAGCCCGGTCACGCTGTGCGCGGTCAGCCGCACCGGCTCCTGCGCGAGGGCGAGCGCCGCGGCCGGCACACCGATCGGCAGACACAACACCAGGGCCCAGCCGATCACCTGCCAGCCGGGCATCACCCGGGCCAGCCGGCCGCCCTCGGTGTAGCCCGCGGCGCACACCAGCAGCGCCGCGAAGAGACAGGCGTCGGCGGTGGTGAGCGCGCCGCCGCTCTGCTGCACGGTGAACGCCAGCACCTCGGCGGCGCCCACGACGGCCGCCGTCCAGAAGGTGCGTGAGGGACGGTGGCCCATCCGCAGCGCGGACGCCAGCGCGGTGGTCAGCGGCAGCAGGCCCACCACCACGGCCGCGTGCGCGGTGGTGGAGGTCTGGAGCGCGAGTGTGGTCAGCAGCGGGAAGCCGATCACGACCCCGCCGGCCACCACGACGAGGCCCGGCCAGTGCGCCCGCGCGGGCGGCGGTACCCGCAGGACCAGCAGACAGGCGCCCGCGATCAGCGCCGCGAGGACACTGCGTACGGCCACCAGCGACCACGGCCCGAAACCCTCCAGGCCCCACGCGGTGGCCGGGAAGGTGAGCGAGAAGACGGTGACGGCGAGGGCGGCCTGGACGGTACCGAAGGAGGTGCCGCGGTGACTGCCGACCGCTATCGGGCTCGACGCGATAGCGCTATCCTGTGCTCTCATGCAAGAGAGTAGCAGCGTCGTTGAACTGGCGAATCGGCTCCGCGGGGAAGTGGACCGCTACTCGCCTGGTGGAAAGCTCCCGTCGAGCCGCGCGCTCGTCGAGCGCTTCCGGGTGAGCCCGGTGACCGTCTCGCGCGCCCTCGCGCAGCTCGCCGCCGAGGGCCTGGTGGTGACCCGGCCCGGGGCCGGCGCCTTCCGTGCCGGGCCCCGCACGCCGCTCGTGGCACAGGGCGACACCTCCTGGCAGGAGGTCGCGCTGAGCGCCGACGGCGCCGCCGACCTCGTACCGCGGACCGTCGACGCGTCCGGCGTCGTCGTCTGCCTCGCCGCTCCGCCGCCCGGTGTCATCGAGTTCAGCGGCGGCTATCCGCATCCCACGCTCCAGCCCGAGAAGGCGATGGCCGCGGCGCTGTCCCGGGCCGGCCGGCGCCCCGGTGCCTGGGGCCGGCCACCGCTGGACGGACTGCCCGAGCTGCGCTCGTGGTTCGCGCGCGGCATCGGGGACACCGTCACCGCGGCCGACGTGCTGATCTCGGCGGGCGGCCAGTCCGCGCTGACCACCGCACTGCGCGCGCTCGCCCCGCCCGGAGCACCGGTGCTGGTCGAGTCGCCCACGTACCCCGGCATGCTGGCCATCGCCCGCGCCGCCGGACTGCGTCCGGTGCCCGTACCGGTCGACGCCGACGGGGTGAAGCCGGCCCTGCTCGCCGACGCCTTCCGCGCCACCGGCGCCCGGGTCTTCGTCTGCCAGCCGCTGTTCCAGAACCCCACCGGCGCTGTCCTCTCCGCCGAGCGTCGCCCGGAGGTGCTGCGCATCGCCCGCGCGGCCGGCGCCTTCGTCGTCGAGGACGACTTCGTACGGCGGCTGGTGCACGAGGACTCCGGGCCGCTGCCCCGGCCACTGGCCGCCGACGACCCCGACGGTGTCGTCGTCCACGTCGCCTCGCTCACCAAGGCGACCTCGCCGAGTTTCCGGGTCGGCGCCCTCGCCGCGCGCGGACCCGTACTGGAACGGCTGCGTGCCATCCAGGTCGTGGACACCTTCTTCGTGTCCCGGCCGCTCCAGGAGGCCACGCTCGAACTCGTCGGCTCGCCCGCCTGGCCGCGCCATCTGCGCACCCTGTCCGCCGAACTCCGGGGCCGCCGCGACGCCATGACCGCGGGCCTGCGGCTGCACCTGCCCGAACTCGCCCTGCCGCACATCCCGTCCGGCGGCTACCACCTCTGGCTGCGGCTGCCCGAGGGCGCCGACGAGACGGCCCTGCACTCGGCGGCCCTGCGCGCGGGCGTCGCCCTCACCCCGGGCCGCGCCTACTTCAGCGCCGAACCACCAGCCGCGCACGTCCGGTTGAGCTTCGCCGCGGTGGCCGGCACCGCTGAGATCACGGAGGGCCTGCGACGGCTCCGTACCGCCTGCGACGAGGCGCTCGGCGCCGCCGAAACCGTTCGACACACCCCGCCGGGGCTGTGAGGATCCCGCCATGACCGACTCCACCGACTCCACCGCCGCCGCCGGCCTCGCCGAGGGCTACGAGATCTCCACCGACCGCGACCGCGTCGACGCCGGACGCGTCCACCACTGGCTGTCCACCGATGCCTACTGGGCGATCGGACGGCCCCGCGAGACCCAGGACCGCGCCATCGCGGGATCCCTCAACTTCGGGGTGTACAACACGGCGACGGGCGACCAGGTCGCCTACGCGCGGGTCGTCACCGACGGGGCGACCTTCGCCTGGCTGTGCGACGTGTACGTCGACCCCGGCGTGCGCGGCAAGGGCATCGGCACGGCGCTGGTGGCGGCGGTACGCGAGGAGCTGCGGCCGTACGGCGTGCGCCGGGTCCTGCTGGCGACGCACGACGCCCACGAGGTGTACGAGCGGGTGGGGTTCGAGGCGCTGGCGAAGCCGGAACAGTGGATGGTGCTGACCTTCTGAGCGGCGGGCGGCTCACGGAACCGGCCATTGGCGGCTTCCGGCCGGTGGGCCGTTTTGCGGTTCTTGTCGGCCTGGTCCTGACCTTCCAGTAAGGCCTTGCGTACCCTCGGTAGCTCATAGGCGCCGGACCTTGACCTGGGCACATTCCAGGCACACGATCCCCGCATGGCACTTCGGGTCACCTTCGTCGCCGCCGCCCGCAGCTCCCCCCTGCTCGCCGAGGCCTTCGAGGACGATCGGCCGCTCGACCACGCGGGCTGGGACGAGGTGCAGCGCGTCGCCCGCGACCTGGTGCCCCTCGCGGCGGCCGAGCTGCGCTACTGCTCACCGACCCCGCGCAGCCGCGCGACCGGCGACGCCCTCGGCTACGCCCCGCTGGTCCAACCGGCCCTGCGGGACTGCGACATGGGCCGCTGGCGCGGGCTGACGCTGGGCGAGGCGATGGCGCGCGAGCCCGAGGCGGTCGACGCCTGGCTCTCCGATCCGCGCAGCACACCGCACGGCGGCGAGTCCCTGATCACCTTCATCCTCCGGGTCGGCGGCTGGCTGGACACCCGGCCCGTGGAGGACGGCGTCCGCATCGTCGCCGTCGCCGAGCCGTCGGTGATCCGCGCGGCCCTCGTCTACGCGCTCAAGGCCCCGCCGACGACGTACTGGAACCTGGACGTCCGCCCCCTGTCGACGACCACCGTCACCGGTCACTCGGGCCGCTGGAACCTCCGCTTCGACGCGTCCCCGGCCCGCTCGGCGATCTAGGGCGTGGCTGACAAATGATCACTTGGCCGGCTCGTCCGGCAGACAGGTGCGCCGACCGGGGCCGTCCGCGACCGCGGAGGGCGACCTCATCGAGGCGGGGCGATGCCACGGAGGCCGGGAATGGCCACGCCGTAGAATCGCGGGTCCAGGCGAAGCGCCGGGCCGGGATTCCGGCACCGGTGTGAGGGAGGGGTCGGGATGTTGTTCGGTTCGAGGAAGAAGAGCATCGAGATGATGGCGCGGGTCAGGCCCGACCTGAGTCGGGAAGCGCTCGGCGTCGGGCCGGACTTCCCGGGCATCGCCCCGAACCCCCTCCTGAACGGTGACGCAAGGAAGCGCAATGCGGAACTGCGCACGGGGGCGCTCGCGCTCGGCGTTCTCGTCGACTGGCGGGAGGTCAACAGCAATCCACGCGTGGTCATGCTGTTCGACGTGGAGACCGTCGACGGCATCTCGTTCCGCGGTATCGCGGACGAGGGCCTCACGATCACCGAGCTCACCCGACTCGCCCAGGGACAGACGATGCCCGTGCGCTACCGGCCGGCCGTCATGGACCACTGCGTCGCCCTCGCCCGGGACGCGGACCCCGCTCAGGTGCAGCAGCTCTCCGACGAGATCGCGAGCCGCAAGCGGACCTGACGTTCGTAGTCGGTCACGAGCAGCAGGTCCTTCGCGGGGCCGCCCACCCGCCAGACCGTGCGCCAGTGGTTCTCGTCGGTGACGGTGAACTCGCCGCGGTAGAGGTCGGCCGAGCAGGGGTGGTCGGCGATGTGCCGTCCCGACGTCAGGTCCAGGTCATGGAAGGGGCGGCCGTCCGCGAACCGTACGTCCGCCGTGCCCGGCGCGGCGCCCGGCAGGAACCGCAGCGTCCGCTCGGCCCGCCGGGGCTCGCCGCGCCAGACGAACGTGCCCGACTCGTGGTGCAGCAGCCCGCCCCCGTCCAGCGTCTCGAAGGACGTGGTCCCCGTGAACCGGCCCTCGTCACCGCCGCCGAGATCGCGCACCACCCGCTCGACCCGCCAGTCCCCGGCCAGATACGCCAGCACCTCCGGCACCGGCCACAAGTCGCCCACGCGGCACCGCTCTCCGTCCGTCCTCGAGCCCCCGCCCCCGCCATTGTGCGGTCCGGGTGTCAGCAGACGGGGCCGGGGGCGGTCGCGGTCGCCCTGAGCAGGTCGCGCACGAGGTCGTAGTCGATCCGGTCGGGCCGGCGGAACCGCAGACAGCCCTTGCCCATGTCGTGCCCGGCGAGCCGCGCCTCGAAGGCGTCACGCACATCGCCGCGCATCAGATAGAACGCGACGTACTGCTTCTGCCCGGCGAAGGCGATCTCGCCGGTGCCGTCCCGCTCGTACACGGGCATGCCGTACGCCATCACCTCGCGGAACCCCGTCAGCTCGGCCCGGCACAGCGCGCGCAGCCGCGTCAGCGCGTCGCGCTGCGCCTCCTGCGCCTCGTCGAGATACGCGTCGACCGTCGCTGCCGTGCTCTGCACCATGCGGCGAGCCTAACGGGGGACCGCCGGCCGGGACCCGGTTGTGCCGGGACTCGGGCCCGCTGGGCCGGCTCGGAGAGCAGGGAGAGGGCGTCGCACCAGGCCAGGGCACTGGTCTCGGCGTCCTCCGGGGTGCCGGTCTCGGTGACCCGGACGAGCGTTCCGGCGTCCTGGGGCGTGCCGGAAGTCCGGCCCCTCGGTCACCGGCCGCCAGGTCCGCTGCGGGTCGGCCGGGACGAGGGCCTCTTCGGCGATCCGCACAAGCCGACGGTTGCGACACCCGGTGCCGGTACGGCCTTCTCAGGGCCGGGCGAGGACGCAGAACTCGTGGCCCTCCGGGTCGGACAGACACGTCCACGGAACGTCGCCCTGGCCGACGTCGAGATCGGTGGCGCCGAGGGCCCTGAGCCGAGCCACCTCGGCCGCCTTGTCGTCACCGGCCCGCGGCACCAGGTCGAGATGGACACGGTCCGGCGCGGTTTTGCCGCCGGGCACGCGGAGCAGCTCCAGATACGGTCCGACGCCCCGGTCGGAGCGGAGCACCGCGTGCTCGTCGCTCACCTCGTGCAGGGTCCAGTCCACGGCCGCGTCCCAGAACCGGGCCATCGCCCGCGGATCCGCGCAGTCGACCACCACGGCGGCGATCGGCCCGGTGTCCCTGTACACCTCCCGGGGTTCCAGCACGCAGAACTCGTTGCCCTCCGGGTCGGCGAGGACCGTCCACGGCACATCGCGCTGACCCACGTCGACGGGCGTCGCACCGAGCGCCCGCAGCCGGGCGACCAGCTCCGCCCGATGGGCCGCGGAGGTCGTGGCGAGATCGATGTGCACCCGGTTCTTCGCCGCCGTCCTGCCGTCCGGGACCGCGATGACGTCGAGGGCGAGGGAGTCCGGGTCCAGCCAGTCGAAGCCCGCGGGCTGGACGGCGGTCGTCGTCGCCCCGTCACCGGCGACACCCCACCCGAGCGCCTCCGCCCAGAACCGGCCGACCGCCGAGTGGTCGAGAGCCTTGATGTTGACCTGAACGGGACGCAGCGCCATGGCGGCGATCCTATGCGGGCACCGGCCGACGGATCATTGATTGCATAAAAGTGCGGCGGAACGTATAGTCATGCCATCCATGAGGAGGGTTCCATGACGGTACGCGCGGCGGTGGCCGGAGCGAGCGGTTACGCGGGCGGAGAGCTGCTGCGGCTGCTCCTCACCCACCCCGAGGTCGAGATCGGCGCTCTGACCGGCAACTCCAACGCCGGGCAGCGGCTCGGTGCGCTCCAGCCGCATCTGCTGCCGCTGGCCGACCGGGTGCTCCAGGAGACCAGCGCCGAGGTGCTCGCCGGGCACGACGTCGTCTTCCTCGCCCTGCCGCACGGACAGTCCGCCGCCGTCGCCGAACAGCTGGGACCCGACGTCCTCGTCGTCGACATGGGCGCCGACTTCCGGCTCCGGGACGCCGCCGACTGGGAGCGATACTACGGTTCCGCACACGCCGGGACCTGGCCCTACGGCCTCCCCGAACTGCCGGGTGCCCGCGCCGCGCTGGAGGGGTCCAGGCGCATCGCGGTACCCGGTTGCTACCCCACCGCCGTCTCCCTCGCCCTGTACCCGGCCTACGCCGCCGCCCTGGCCGAGCCCGAGGCGCTGATCGTCGCCGCCTCCGGTACCTCCGGCGCGGGCAAGTCGCCCAAGCCGCATCTGCTCGGCTCCGAGGTCATGGGCTCCATGTCGCCGTACGGCGTCGGCGGCGTCCACCGGCACACCCCCGAGATGATCCAGAACCTCAGCGCCGCCGCCGGCGAGCGGGTCGCCGTCTCGTTCACCCCGACCCTCGCCCCGATGCCCCGCGGCATCCTCGCCACATGCAGCGCCAAGGCCCGCCCCGGCGTCACCGCCGAGTCGCTGCGCGCCGTCTACGAGAAGGCGTACGCCGACGAGCCGTTCGTCCAGCTGCTCCCCGAGGGGCAGTGGCCGGTCACCGCGTCCATCTACGGTTCCAACGCCGTTCAGGTGCAGGTCGCGTACGACGAGGCCGTGGGACGCATCATCGCGATCAGCGCCATCGACAACCTGACCAAGGGCACCGCGGGCGGTGCCCTCCAGAGCATGAACCTCGCCCTCGGCCTCGCCGAGACCACGGGGCTTTCCACGATCGGAGTCGCACCGTGAGCGACGCGCGTGCAGCCACCGGGCCGCAGCCGACGACGAATGCCGCACCTCTGCGCTGCACGGGCGGAGAAGCGAACAAGGAGACGCAGTGAGTGTCACGGCAGCACAGGGATTCACGGCGGCCGGGGTCGCCGCCGGGATCAAGGAGAACGGCAACCCGGACCTGGCCCTCGTGGTCAACACCGGGCCCCGCCTCGCCGCCGCGGGCGTCTTCACCTCCAACCGGGTGAAGGCGGCGCCCGTGCTCTGGTCCGAGCAGGTACTCAAGGGCGGCCAGGTGTCCGCCGTGATCCTCAACTCCGGTGGCGCCAACGCCTGTACGGGTCCGAAGGGCTTCCAGGACACTCATGCGACGGCCGAGAAGACCGCCGAGTCGCTCAACTCAGCCGGACTCGACGAGACGGGCGGCCACTCGCCCGGTCACGTCGCCGTCTGCTCCACCGGCCTGATCGGCGTGCTGCTCCCGATGGACAGGCTGCTGCGCGGCGTCGACAAGGCGGTCGCCCAACTCACCCCGCACGGCGGCGAGAAGGCCGCCATCGCCATCAAGACCACCGACACCGTCCACAAGACGTCCGTCGTCACCCAGGACGGCTGGACCGTCGGCGGTATGGCCAAGGGCGCCGGCATGCTCGCCCCCGGCCTCGCCACGATGCTGGTCGTCCTCACCACCGACGCCGACCTCGACAGCGAGGTGCTCGACCGGGCGCTTCGGGCCGCCACCCGCACCACTTTCGACCGCGTCGACTCCGACGGCTGCATGTCCACCAACGACACCGTGCTGCTGCTCGCCTCCGGCGCCTCCCAAGTCACCCCGGAGTACACGGAGTTCGCCGAGGCCGTACGGACCGTCTGCGACGACCTCGGACAGCAGCTGATCCGGGACGCCGAGGGCGCGAGCAAGGACATCAGGGTCGAGGTCGTCAACGCGGCGACCGAGGACGACGCCGTCGAGGTGGGCCGCTCCATCGCCCGCAACAACCTCCTCAAGTGCGCCGTCCACGGCGAGGACCCCAACTGGGGCCGCGTCCTGAGCGCCATCGGCACCACGTCCGCCGCCTTCGAGCCGGACCGGCTGAACGTCGCCATCAACGGCGTCTGGGTCTGCAAGAACGGCGGGGTCGGCGAGGACCGCGACAAGGTCGACATGCGCTACCGCGAGGTGCACATCGTCGCCGACCTCGCCGCCGGCACCGAGACCGCCACGATCTGGACCAACGACCTCACAGCCGACTACGTCCACGAGAACAGCGCGTACGCCTCATGAGCGCCACCCGCAAGCACACCGCGCTGCCCAAGGCGCAGATCCTCATCGAGGCGCTGCCCTGGCTGACCCGGCACCACGGCAAGACCGTCGTCATCAAGTTCGGCGGCAACGCCATGGTGAACGACGAGCTGAAGACGGCCTTCGCCCAGGACGTCGTGTTCCTGCGGCACGCCGGCCTCAAGCCGGTCGTCGTGCACGGCGGCGGCCCGCAGATCAGCGCGGCCCTCGACCGGCACGGCATCGTCAGCGAGTTCAAGGCGGGCCTGCGCGTCACCACCGAGGACGCCATGGACGTCGTACGGATGGTGCTGGCCGGCCAGGTGCAGCGCGAACTGGTCGGGCTGCTCAACCGGCACGGACCACTCGCCGTCGGACTGACCGGCGAGGACGCGCACACCATGACCGCCACCAAGCACCAGCCCCGCGTCGACGGCGAACTCGTCGACATCGGGCGGGTCGGCGAGATCACCGCGATCGACACGGGCGCGATCGAGGCACTGCTCGCCGACGGCCGCATCCCGGTCGTCTCCTCGATCGCCCGCTCCCAGGACGACGGACATGTCTACAACGTCAATGCTGATACGGCGGCTGCGGCACTCGCTGCTGCGCTGGGCGCCGAGACCCTCATGGTCCTCACCGACGTCGAGGGCCTCTACGAGGACTGGCCCAACAGCGACGAGGTCATCAGCCGGCTGACCGCACGCCAACTGGAGAAGCTGCTGCCGGAGTTGTCCTCCGGCATGGTCCCCAAGATGGAGGGCTGCCTGCACGCCGTGCGCAACGGCGTCACCACCGCCCGGGTCATCGACGGCCGGGTGCAGCACTCGATCCTGCTGGAGATCTTCACCGACGAGGGCATCGGCACGATGGTCGTGCCGGACGGACAGGGGGAGCCGTGAGCAACGAGGAACTGACCGCCCGCTGGCAGGGCGCGCTCATGAACAACTACGGCACCCCGCGGCTGCCCCTCGTCCGCGGCGCCGGCACCCGTCTGTGGGACGCCGACGGCCGGGAGTACGTCGACTTCGTCGGCGGTATCGCGGTCAACGCGCTCGGCCACGCCCACCCGGCGGTCGTCGAGGCGGTGTCCCGGCAGATCGCCTCACTCGGCCATGTCTCCAACCTCTTCGTCGCCGAGCCGCCCGTCACGCTCGCCGAACGGCTCCTCGAACTCTTCGGCCGGGACGGCAAGGTCTACTTCTGCAACTCCGGCGCCGAGGCCAACGAGGGCGCGATCAAGATCGGCCGGCTGACCGGCCGGACCCACATGGTCGCCACCGACGGCGGTTTCCACGGCCGCACCATGGGCGCCCTCGCGCTCACCGGGCAGCCCGCCAAGCAGGAACCGTTCCGCCCGCTGGTCGGCGACGTCACCCACGTCCCGTACGGCGACCCGCAGGCGCTGGCCGCCGCGGTCACCGACGAGACGGCCCTGGTCGTCATCGAACCGATCCAGGGCGAGAACGGGGTGGTCGTACCGCCGCCCGGCTATCTCAAGGCCGCCCGCGCGATCACCGCCGCCACCGGCAGTCTGCTGGTGCTCGACGAGGTGCAGACCGGCATCGGCCGTACCGGGCACTGGTTCGAGTACCAGGCCCACGAGGGTGTCCTCCCGGACGTCGTCACACTCGCCAAGGGGCTCGGCGGCGGGCTGCCGCTGGGCGCGACCGTCGCCTTCGGGCGCGCCGCCGAACTGCTCCAGCCCGGCCACCACGGCACCACCTTCGGCGGCAACCCGGTCGCGTGTGCCGCCGGACTCGCCGTCGTCGACACCCTCGCGAACGAGGGCCTGCTGGAGAACGTCAAGCAGCAGAGCGAGAGGTTGCGCGACGGAATCGAGTCGCTCGGCCATCCGCTGGTCGCTCATGTCCGGGGTGCGGGCCTGCTGCTGGGTATCGTGCTCACCAGGCCGCTCGCGCCCCAGGTGCAGCAGGCGGCTCAGGACGCCGGGTTCCTGGTGAACGCGCCCGCTCCCGACGTCGTACGGCTGATGCCGGCGCTGAACCTCGGCGACGACGACGTGGCGGCGCTGCTCCAGGCCCTTCCCGGCATCCTCGACGCAGCTTACGGGGACGGACGAGCGGGAGAATGAGACGACGATGAGTCAGGCACAGGATCACGAGCACCCTCACGGGCCCGCCGTGCCGCAGACCCGCACCGCCCGCCACCGCCGGATCGTGGACATCCTCAACCGGCAACCGGTCCGGTCCCAGAGCCAGTTGGCGAAGCTCCTCGCCGACGACGGGCTGACCGTCACTCAGGCGACGCTCTCCCGGGACCTGGACGAGCTGAACGCGGTGAAGATCCGCAACAACGACGGGGATCTGATCTACGCCGTGCCCAGTGAGGGGGGGTTCCGGACGCCCCGGGCTCCGCTGGGGGAGTCGGCGAAGGAGGAGCGGATGCGGAGGCTGTCGGCGGAGCTGTTGATCTCCGCGGAGGCTTCGGCGAATCTTGTGGTCCTGCGTACGCCGCCAGGTGCCGCGCAGTTCTTGGCGTCGGCCATCGATCAGGCCGAGCTCCATGACATCCTCGGCACGATCGCCGGTGACGACACGCTGCTGCTCATCAGCCGGCGCCCGGACGGGGGGCAGGCACTCGCGGACCACCTCCTCCGCCTGGCCCAGAACGGCCACTGAGCCGCTGCGCGGGCGGCGGTACGTCGTCGGGCGCGGGCCCGGTGGTGGCTGATCGCGCAGTTCCCCGCGCCCCTGAAAGCCCCGCCGCCGCGGGCGGGCTGGTATGTGACCGGGTGCGGCTCCGGTGGTGGCCGGTCGCGCAGTTCCCCGCGCCCCTGAAAGCCCCCGCCGCTGTGGGCGGGCTGGTGCGTCACCGGGTGCGGCTCCGGTGGTGGCCGGTCGCGCAGTTCCCCGCGCCCCTCAAAGCCCCGCCGCTGCGGGCAGGCGTGCCGCAGGGCGGCACGGGTGGGCGTGGCGGCACCCCGTCGCGCCGGGCTGCGCAACGCCGGTACGGCATCCGCAGCGTCGCCCGGCGGACACACCGACGCCCACCTCGACGCGCCGCGGGCACCCGGCGTCAGCCCAGGCGGGCCGCCAACCCCCCGGTGCAGCGGACCTCGTCGCCCGCGGTGATCAGGAGCGCCTCCACACCCGGTAGCGCCTCCAGCCAGGCGAGCCCCTCACGGGACCCCATCGCGAACGCGGCCGTCGCCCAGCAGTCCGCCCAGGTAAGCCGAGCCCCCACCACCGTCACCGCCACCAGATCCGTCACCGCCGACTTCCCGGTACGCGGATCCACGATGTGCGCCCCCCGCTCCGCCGTCCCGGACGTGGCGACGGCCAGCTCCTCCTCACCCGCCGCCGAGATCACCGCGGCCAGCCCCCCGGGCCGCAACGGATCCGACACCCCCACCCGCCACGCCCGGCCGACCGCGGGCACGCCGAGCAACTGCACGTCACCCCCGCCGTTGACACTCACCCCGCTCACCCCCGCGACCGACATCAGCCGCAACGCGGCCCGCTCCACGGCCCACCCCTTCACGATCCCGGTCGGGTCGAGCCGCCCCTCGTACGACGTGTCGAACCAGCCCTCGCTGACCCGCTCCGCCTCCGCGCCGAGCCGCAGCACCTCCGCGACCTCCGGATCGCACTCCTCGACGCTCAACTCCCCCCGGCCCAGCCGTGACACCTGGCTGTCCTCGCGGTAGGTGCTGAACACCGCGTCGACCCGGTGCAGACCCGCGACCACCTCCCGCACCGCGGCCTGCACGGCGTCCGGCGCGCCCCCGCGCACGTCGAGGGAGAACACGGTGCCCATCACCTCCTCCGCGTGCCGGGTGACGGCGGGCGCGGGCGCGGGTTCGGTCACCGGTTCAGCCACCGGCCTGGTCCAGGGCCGACTGGAGCGACTGCTTGTACCCGGCGCTGGTGTACGTGGCGCCGGACACGGCGTCGATCTGCGCGCTGCTCGCCGCCACGGCCGCCGCGTTGAGCTTCGGCACGGCGTTCCCGGTGACCTGCGTGCTCTGGCCGCCACTGGGCGCCTGCACGGTCTCCGCCTCGGTGATCTTTCCGTCGGCGAGGGTGATACGCACCTGGACCGGGCCGTACTGGGTGTCCGCGGCGGCGCCCGTGAGCACCTGCGGCTGCGCGTCCCCCGCGGCCGGCGGCTGCTCGCCGCCCGCCTGCGCGTTGCCCGGGTCCTGACCGGCGTCCCCGCCACCGGCGGGCACTTGGTCGATCGCCGACTGGAGCGACTCCTTGTACCCGGCGCTGGTGTACGTGGCGCCCGACACCGCGTCGATCTGCGCGCTGCCCGCCGCGACCGCCGCCTGGTTGAGCTTCGGCACGGCGTTCCCGGTGACCTGCGTGCTCTGGCCGCCACTGGGCGCCTGCACCGTCTCGGCCTTGGTGATCTTTCCGTTGGTGACGGTCAGGCGGACCTGCACCGGACCGTACTGCGTCTGGGCGGGTTCGCCGGTGACCGTGGTGGTGCCGGCCGGCTGGGCGCCGCCCTGCGCCGACTCCTGCGCGGACACGGGCGGTTGGGCGCCGGCCGCCGCGGCGCCGGGGTCGGACCCGGGCTTCAGCGACAGCAGCAGCACAACGCCGGACACGGTGGCGGCGGTGGCGAGCACGGCACGCCGAACGGGGTGACTCTTCTTCATGGTTTGCCGGTCTCCTGGTGACCCGTCGCTCACATCTCGAACGACTCGTGATGGATACGGCGGGCGGGGACCCCCGCGCCGCGCAGTGACTCGTACACGGACTGGGCGAATCCGGGCGGCCCGCACAGGAAGACGTCGTGCCGGTCGATGTCGCCGATCTTCCGTTGCAGGGACTCCGCGGAGATGTCCGGGCGGGCGCCGTCGGGGCCGTTGACCGCGTACATCAGCCGCGCCCCGCGCTCGTCGGCGATGGCGGCCAGCTCGTCCCACAGGGCCAGGTCCTGCGTGGAGTTGGCCCGGTAGAGAAGGGTGATGTCACCGGCCGCGCCGGGCAGCGTCTCGAACAGCGCCCGCATCGGGGTGATGCCGACCCCGCCGGCCACCAGCAGCACCTTGCCGCGGCTGCGCCGGGACGCGGTCAGCGCGCCGTACGGGCCCTCGGCCCACACGCGGGTGCCGGGCTCCAGCCGGCGCAGCCCGGCGCTGTGGTCGCCGATCGCCTTCACCGTGATGCGCAGCAGACCGGGCCGCGGCGCCGCCGACAGGGAGTACGGGTGCGAGCTGAAGCGCATGCCGGGCGCCAGGAACCGCCAGCGGAAGAAGTGCCCGGCCTCCGCGCCCATCCGGTGCAGCTTGCGCCCGCTGATCAGCACCGACACGATGCCCGGCGTCTCCTCGATGACCGCCTCGACCCGCATCCGGTGACGCAGGTTGAGCCGGATCGGCGTGATGATGCGGAACCAGACCACCAGCGCGGTGACCACCCCGTACAGCCCGTACCAGAAGGTCTTCGCGATCGGCTCGACGGCGAAGTCGTTGCCGGCGGAGATCTGGTGCCAGAACGTCAGGAACACCGCCGCGTACGTCATCAGGTGCACGTGGTACCAGGTGTCGTACGGCATCCGGCGGCGCACCGGGCCGATCGAGACCAGACCGATGACCACCAGCAGGGCGGTGCCGACGGCGGCCTTGCCCATGTCGGGCAGCTGGTTCACGGAGTCGATGGTCTGCTGGACGATGTCGCCGAGGGTCTTGCCGGCCTGGAGCGCGTAGCCCCACATGATGAGGAAGACGTGGGCGACGACCAGGCAGAGCGTGTACCGGCCGGTCATCGCGTGCCAGCGCGCCACCCGGTCCGAGCCGACCCGTCGTTCCAACGCGGGCACGCGGGCCATCTGAAGCACCACCAGCGCCATCAGATAGCCCGCGAGCAGTCCGGTGATACGGCCCGCGTTGATGATCCGGCTCGTGGTGTCGCCGACCGACGGCGTGTTGTTCCACCACAGCCACAGCACGGCGGCGGCGCCGGCCCACACCGCGAGCAGCAGGGGGACGGCGGGGGAGCGGCGCGGGCGGATGCGGCGCATGGTCTGACGCCGGGCGGCGCGGCCACCTGCGAGCGTGCTGGTCACGATTCCTCCGGGGACGGGGGCAACGGATGTGTCGTAGTCCCTTGGCCCAGAGATACGTGTGGGGTGGGCGATGCGTTCAGTACCGGGTGACGGCAGTGGCGCCGCGTTCCGTACCGACCGCGATGTGCGGGCGTGCCGCCGGATTCACCCAGGTCAGCAGGGTGCGCATGGCTTTCTCCGGCACCGACGTACAACCGGCGGTCGGACCGCTGCCGTTGACGTGCAGGAAGATCCCCGCGCCGCGCCCGCGCACCGGCTTGTCGTAGTTGAAGCCGACGACGAGCGCGTGCGCGTACTGCACGGGATAGGTGACCAGGTGCTCCGCCTGTCCGGCCCGGCAGTCGGCGGCGCGCGGGTCGCTCCAGCGGTTGTAGGCCTTCGACGCGTTGTCCTGACACCACCAGGACGACTTCCGCACCGGCCGATAGGGGTACGTCGTCCCACGCGGCGCCGCCTTGATGCCGAACGCGTACGGCAGGTCGTACAGCCCGGTGGGTGTGGTGTTGGTGCCCTGTTTGCGGGACCGGCCCTCCACGAGCCCGCGCGCGCCGAACCGGGCGGGTGCCGAGCCCGCCTTCCTCCAGCGCCCGCCGCGCCGGTCCCACCAGGTCACGGTCCCCGTGGTCGAGCCCGTGTCCGGCGCCACGGCGGTGATCAACTGGTCCCCGCCGCCGGTGTCGGCCATCCGGTCGGGCAGCGGAGCCGGACCGGCTTCGACGGGAGAGGCGCCGAGCAGTGCGGCGGAGGTCAGCAGGGCGACGGCGGCGGCGAGAGCGGTACGCATGCCGTCGACGCTAGGGCGACCCGGCGCCGGCGGCAGGGCACGCTGAGCCGATCGGCGGGATGGCCCCGAATTGACGAATCATACGGACCTCTGCATAATCATGCAGGCAGGCCGGTGGGTACCGTAGACGCAACGACAGCCATGAGGAGCAACGCAAGTGAGCAGCAGCAGTGGTGACGTTCGGCTCTGGGGCGCCCGTTTCGCCGACGGTCCCGCCGAGGCGCTGGCGAAGCTGTCCGCCTCCGTCCACTTCGACTGGCGGCTCGCGCCGTACGACATCGCCGGTTCGCGTGCCCATGCGCGTGTGCTGCACAAGGCGGGGCTGCTCGACGACGACGAGCTGACCCGGATGACCGCCGGGCTCGACCGGCTCGCGGCCGACGTGGCGGACGGCTCGTTCGTCGGCACGATCGCCGACGAGGACGTCCACACCGCCCTGGAACGCGGCCTGCTGGAACGCCTCGGCCCCGACCTCGGCGGCAAGCTGCGCGCCGGCCGCTCCCGCAACGACCAGGTCGCCACGCTCTTCCGTATGTACCTCCGCGACCACGCCCGCACGGTCGGCGGCCTGATCGCCGACCTCCAGGACGCGCTGATCGGCCTCGCGGAGGCCCACCCGGACGTGGCGATGCCCGGCCGCACCCACCTCCAGCACGCCCAGCCGGTGCTGTTCGCCCACCACGTCCTGGCGCACGTCCAGTCCCTGTCCCGGGACGCGGAGCGGCTGCGCCAGTGGGACGAGCGCACGGCGGTCTCCCCGTACGGCTCGGGCGCCCTCGCCGGCTCCTCCCTCGGTCTGGACCCGGAGGCGGTCGCCAAGGACCTCGGCTTCGAGCACGGCAGCGTCGGCAACTCCATCGACGGCACGGCCTCGCGCGACTTCGTCGCCGAGTTCGCCTTCATCACCGCGATGATCGGTGTGAACCTCTCCCGGATCGCCGAGGAGGTCATCATCTGGAACACGAAGGAGTTCTCCTTCGTCACCCTGCACGACGCCTTCTCCACCGGCTCCTCGATCATGCCGCAGAAGAAGAACCCGGACATCGCGGAGCTGGCGCGCGGCAAGTCCGGTCGCCTGATCGGCAACCTGACGGGCCTGATGGCCACGCTCAAGGCGCTGCCCCTCGCCTACAACCGCGACCTCCAGGAGGACAAGGAGCCGGTCTTCGACTCCATCGACCAACTGGAGGTCCTGCTCCCCGCGTTCACCGGCATGATGGCCACGCTCACCGTGCACCGGGAGCGTATGGAGGAACTGGCCCCGGCCGGCTTCTCCCTCGCGACGGACATCGCGGAGTGGCTGGTCAAGCAGGGCGTCCCGTTCCGGGTGGCGCACGAGGTGGCCGGCGAGTGCGTGAAGGCCGCCGAGGCCGAGGGCAAGGAGCTGGACGGCCTCACGGACGAACAGTTCGCGAAGATCTCCGCCCACCTCACCCCCGAGGTCCGCACCGTCCTCAACGTCCCCGGCGCCCTCGCCTCCCGCAACGCCCGGGGCGGCACGGCCCCCAGCGCGGTGGCGGTCCAACTGGCAGAGGTGAAGCAGGACGTGGAGGCACAGCACGCTTGGTCAACGGCGAAGCGGTAGAGGCTTTCAGGGGCGCGGGGAACCGCGCGACGAGCCACGACGCACCCGCGCCCGCCAGACCACCGCACCCACCCGAGCTCCCGAAGCGAAGGTCACCGCGGGCTACGTTGGTAAGGAACCGTACCGGAGCCGACCCCCACGGAGCCCGCGATGCCCTTCGCCCGACTGGCCACAGCGACAACCCCCACCTGCCACATCGGCCTGGGCCTCGCCGCAGTAGGTCGCCCCGGCTACATCAACCTCGGCCGCGAGACGGACCTCGGAGACGACCGCAGCGCCGAAGCGCTCCGCACCCGCACCCACGAACTCCTCGACGCCGCCTACGCCCAGGGCGTCCGCTACTTCGACGCGGCCCGCTCCTACGGCCGCTCCGAGGAGTTCCTCGCCGGCTGGCTCACGGCCAACCCCCACATCGACGACGTGGTCGTCGGCAGCAAGTGGGGCTACACCTACACCGCCGACTGGACCACCGACGCCGAGCGACACGAGGTCAAGGACCACGGCCTCGCCGCATACGAACGCCAGCGCCGCGAGTCCGCCGAGCTGCTCGGCGACCGTCTCGACCTCTACCAGATCCACTCCGTGACCCCGGAGAGCCCGGCCCTCACGGACAAGGCCCTGCACGCCGAACTGGCGGAAGCCGCAGCGGCGGGCGTCACCGTCGGCTTCTCGACCAGCGGCCCCGCCCAGGCCGACGCCATCCGGGCCGCCCTCGGCGTCACCGTCGACGGCGAGCCCCTCTTCCGTACCGTCCAGTCGACGTACAACGCCCTGGAGACCTCGGCCGGCCCCGCACTCGCGGAGGCCCATGACGCCGGCCTGACGGTGATCGTCAAGGAGGGCATGGCCAACGGCAGGCTCGCGGAGCCGCACGCGCCGGACCTGCTGAAGGCCGTGGCCCGGGAGACGGCCCTCGGCGCGGACGCGGTCGCGCTGGGCCTGGTCCTGCGCGAGCCCTGGGCCGGCGTGGTCCTGTCCGGCGCCGCGACCGTCACCCAGCTCGCCGCCAACCTGCACGCGGCCGTCGTGGACCTCGACGAGGACCAGCTGACCCGCCTGGCCACGCTGGTCGAGGACCCGCGGGAGTACTGGCGCGAGCGCGCCGCACTGCCCTGGCACTGACGAACCCCGCACCCCCTTCCTTGATCCACCCATGCCCTGAATGAGACAGTGGTGTCTCATTCGGGTTATGGTTGTCTCATGGCTGTCGATCGTGACCACGTGCTGCGCAGCGCCGCGGCCCTGCTCACCCACAAATCCACCGCGACCATGGACGAGGTCGCGAAGGCCGCCGGCATCAGCCGGGCCACCCTGCACCGCCAGTTCGCCGGGCGCGACGCCCTAGTACGGGCGCTGGAGGCGCTCGGCATCGCCGAGTGCGAGGGCGCGCTGGACCGCGCCCGCCTCGACGACGGCACCGCGAGCGACGCCGTACGCCGGCTGGTCCGGGAGGTGGAGCCCTCCGCCGGCCTCCTCGCGTTCCTCTACACCGAGAACCAGCTGTTCGAGGGCGAGGAGCGCAACGCCGGCTGGGAACGGCTCGACGCCCGTATGTCCGCGCTGTTCCGCCGCGGACAGGACAGCGGCGAGTTCCGGATCGACCTGACCCCGGCGTGGCTCACCGAGGCGCTCTACGGCCTCTTCGGCGCTGCCGCCTGGGCCGTACTGGACGGCAGGGTCGCCGCGAAGGACTTCCAGTTCATGATCGTCGAGCTGTTGCTCGGCGGCGCACTACGGAGAGAGGAACCATGAGCAGCACCCTGCGGTCGGCGCACTCGGACGAGGCGGTGAAGCGCCCCGGACGCTGGCTGGCGCTCTCCGTCCTCGTGCTCGCCGTACTGCTGGTGGCCGTCGACGCGACCGTCCTCGGCCTCGCGACCCCGTACATCAGTGAGGACCTCAAGCCCTCCGGCACCCAGCTGCTGTGGATAGGTGACGTCTACTCGTTCGTCATCGCCGGTCTGCTGGTCTCCATGGGCAGCCTCGGCGACCGCATCGGCCGCAAGCGCATCCTGCTGATCGGCGCCACGGCTTTCGGCGCGGTCTCCGTGCTCAACGCCTACGCGACGACCCCGGAACTGCTGATCGTCGCCAGGGCCCTGCTCGGCGTCGCGGGCGCCACGCTGATGCCGGCCACGCTCGCCCTGATCCGCAACATCTTCCACGACCCGCGCGAGCGCAGCCTCGCCATCGGCATCTGGGGCGCCACGGCCTCCGCGGGCACGGCGATCGGCCCGATCATGGGCGGTTTCCTGCTGGAGCACTTCTGGTGGGGCTCGGTCTTCCTGATCAACCTGCCCGTGATGGCGGTCCTGGTCCTCGTCGGCATCAGGATGCTGCCCGAGTCCCGCAATCCGAAGCCCGGCCCCTGGGACACGACCAGTGTCCTGCTGTCCCTCGTCGGCATGATCGGCGTGGTCTACGCCATCAAGGAGGCGGCCAGCCACGGGTTCGCGTGGGCCACGCTGGCGGCGGGTCTGCTCGGCGCCGGGGCGCTCTACGGGTTCGTACGCCGTCAGCTCACCCTGCCGTCGCCGCTGCTGGACATGCGGCTGTTCCGCAACCGCGGCTTCAGCGGCGCGGTCCTCGCCGACCTGCTGACCATCTTCGGCCTGTCCGGCCTGGTGTTCTTCCTGTCGCAGTATCTGCAACTCGTGCAGGGCAGGCGGCCGTTCGAGGCCGGTCTCGCCGAACTGCCCGCCGCCGTGGGCGCGGTGGCGGCCGGTCTGATCGCCGGCCGCGCGGCCCGCCGCTTCTCGGTACGGACCGTGGTCTCCGGCGGCCTGGCCGCGGTAGGTATCGCCCTGGCCGCGCTGACCCTCATCGGCCAGTCCACCGGCTACCCGCTGCTCGGCGCGGCCCTGCTGGTCGTCGGCATCGGCGCCGGCTTCTCGTTCACGGTCACGGCGGACGTCATCCTCGCCACGGTCCCGAAGGACCAGGCGGGCGCGGCATCCGCGGTCTCCGAGACGGCCTACGAACTCGGCGCGGCCCTCGGTATCGCCCTCCTCGGCTCCATCGTCACCGGCGTCTACCGCGGCTTCCCCGCCCCGCCGGGCACCCCGGAGGCGGCCCACGAGTCCCTCGGCGGCGCGGTGGAGGCGGCGGGCGCGCTGCCCGCACAGACGGCCGAGACCATGCTGGACGCGGCCCGCCAGTCCTTCACGGACGGCCTCACCCTGGCGGCGGGCACAGGAGCAGCAGTCCTCCTGACCGCCTCAGCGGCAGCCTGGTTCCTCCTGAGAGACAGCCGTTTGGAAGACACCGAGCAGCAACCCAGCACTTAAGGGGCGCGGGGAACGGCGCGAGCAACCACCCGCGACGGTCAGCCGAAAACGGGTTTTAGGGGCGCGGCCCGTATCGACATGCGGCTCCGCCGCGCGGGCGCGACCAGCCCCCCACCACCCGCACGCGACAACCGGCATGGATAGAGAGCCACCCCCTCCGCTTTAAGTCCCTTTTCGCATCCACCTGATGGTCTGACTCCGTACCCCACCCAGCCACCCGGGCGAAGGAGTCACCGACCATGACACGCCGCACCCGAAACCTGGCCCTCGCAACCGCCGCACTCGCCGCCGGCCTCACCACCGGCGGCGTCGCGCTGGCCGCGGACGGCGACAACCCCACCCGCGAGCGCATCAGCTACATCGTCGAAGAGGGCGGCACCGCCGACAACACCGGCACCGGCACCGCGGCCGACGAGGACTGCCCCTGGAAGAACGGCGGCTCCGGCGAACCGTCGGCCGACGTCCCGGCCTCGTCACTGTGACCGCCCCCGAGGCGAAACTCCTCGAAGAGGCCCTCTTCGAGGTGAAGCGCGTCATCGTCGGCCAGGACCGCATGGTGGAACGGATGTTCACCGCGGTCCTGGCCCGCGGCCACGTCCTCCTGGAAGGCGTCCCCGGCGTCGCCAAGACCCTGGCCGCCAAAACCCTCGCCCACGTGGCCGGCGGACACTTCGCCCGGCTCCAGTTCACCCCCGACCTGGTCCCCTCCGACATCACCGGCACCCGCATCTACCGGCCGTCGCGGGAGACCTTCGACATCGAACCCGGCCCGGTGATGGCCAACGTGGTCCTCGCCGACGAGATCAACCGCGCCCCCGCGAAGGTCCAGTCGGCGCTCCTGGAGGTCATGGGCGAGCACCAGGTGTCCATCGGCGGCACCACCCTGCGCGTCCCCGAACCCTTCCTCGTCCTCGCCACCCAGAACCCCATCGAGTCCGAGGGCGTCTACCAGCTGCCCGAGGCCCAGCGCGACCGCTTCCTGATGAAGGTCGACGTCGCCGCGCCCAGCGAGTCCGAGGAACTCGCCATCCTCTACCGGATGAGCGTCGACCCACCGCGCCCGCGCCGCGTCCTCACCCCGGACACGCTCACCACACTCCAGCGCTCCGCCGACGACGTGTTCGTACACCACGCGGTCGCCGAGTACGCCGTACGGCTCGTCGTCGCCACCCGTGAACTCGCCGGACCCGGCAGCCGGGTGGCCCACGGCGCCGGACCGCGCGCCACCCTCGGCCTGGTCGCCGCCGCCCGCGCGCTCGCCCTGCTGCGCGGCCGCGGCTACGTCCTGCCGGAGGACATGCACGACCTCACCCACGAGGTGATCGCCCACCGGCTGGTGCTCTCCTTCGACGCGCTCGCCGACGGCATCACCGCCGGCCAGATCGTCGACGAGGTCCTCGCCGCCGTCGAGCAGCCCCGCATCAGCCCCCGCCAGGCCGCCGAGGAGACCGCCGCATGAGCACCCCGAGCCTGCGGGAGCTCTCCCCCGAACAGGCCCTGAAACACCTGGAGCTGCTCTTCACCCGTCGCCCCGACGGACTGCTCCAGGGGGACCACACGTCCCTCCTCCCCGGACCCGGCAGCGAGGTCTCGGAGACGCGACCGTACGTCATCGGCGACGACGTCCGCCGGATGGACTGGAACGCCACCGCCCGCACCACGGTCCCGCACGTCCGCCGCACCCTCGCCGACCGCGAACTCACCACCTGGATCGTCCTCGACGCCTCCGCCAGCATGGACTTCGGCACCGCACGGATGGAGAAGCGGGATCTCGCGGTGGGCGCCGCGGCCGCCGTCGCCTTCCTCACCGAACGCGCCGGGAACCGGCTCGGCGCCCAGATCACCGGCCCGGACGGCATCCGCCGCATCCCGCCCCGCGCCGGCCGGCACCACCTCCTGGCGATCCTGCGCGCCGCCCTCGACCGGCCCCGGGTCGCGGCCGGCATCCCCGACCACACCCTCGGCGAGGCCGTGCACGCCCTGCGCGACCTGCCCGCCAGAGGAATGGTCGCGGTGATCTCCGACTTCCTGGAGACCGGCTGGGAGCAGCCGCTGCGCGTCGCCGCCCGCCGCCACCAGATCCTCGCCGTCGAGACCGTGGACCCGCGCGAACTGGAACTCCCCGACGTCGGACTGCTCACCCTCGTCGACCCCGAGACCGGCCGCCGCCGCGAAGTCCCCACCCACACCCGGCGACTGCGCGAACGCTACGCCGAAGCCGCCCTGGAACAGCGGGCCCTGATCAAACAGTCCATACGCCGCGCCGGCGCCGCCCACCTCAGGCTCCGCACCGACCGGGACTGGGTGCGTGACGTCGCCCGGTACGTCGAGGCACAGCGGCGCCGGGGCGGCGGCGCCGCGTGACACCGGCCAAGGAGACGCGATGAATCTCCGCTCGCCCGGCTGGCTGCTGCTGTTGCTGCCGCTCGCCGGACTGATCGCCGCCTATCTGGTGGTGCAGCGCCGGCGCGGCCGGTACGCCGTCCGGTTCACCAACCTCGATCTGCTCGACAAGGTCGCACCCAGCCGCCCCGGCTGGCGCCGCCACCTCCCGGCCGCCGCCTTCTGCGCCACCCTCGGCCTGCTCGTCGTGGGCTTCGCCCGCCCGACCACGGACGTACAGGTGCCCAGGGAGCGCGCCACGATCGTCGTCGCCTTCGACGTCTCGGCGTCCATGGAGGCCACCGACATCGAGCCGAACCGCTTCGAGGCCGCCCGCGAGGCCGCCCTGGCCTTCGTGGAACGGCTGCCCGAACGCTTCAACGCCGGACTGGTCCCCTTCAGCGGCACCGCGTCCGTCGCCGTCCCGCCGACCACCGACCGGGAGATGCTGCGCACGGCGATCGGGCGGCTGCGGACGGAGGAGGGCACCGCCATCGGCGAGGCCGTCCTGGCGGCCCGCGACGCGATCCGCACCCTCGACGAACAGGCCGAGACCGAACCGCCGCCCGCCCATGTCGTCCTGCTCTCCGACGGCTCCAACACCTCCGGCCGCTCGGTGGAGGCCGCAGCCGGCGAGATCGCGGCCGACCGCATCCCCGTCTCGACCATCGCCTACGGCACCGAGGAGGGCACGATCACCCTCCCGTCCGGCGACCTCGTCCAGGTGCCGGCCGACGGCGCCGCCCTCGAACAGCTCGCCACCGCCACCGGCGGCGACTTCCACGAGGCCGCGACGGGCGAGGAACTCCAGGACGTCTACGAGGACATCGGCAGCTCCGTCGGCTACCGCACCGAGGAACGCGAGGTCTGGCAGTGGTTCGTGGCGGCCGGTCTGATCAGCGCGCTGGCCGCGGCCGCGATGTCCCTGCTCTGGTTCTCCCGCATCCCCTGAGCGCCCGCACCACGTGAGGCCCGCCATCACATGCCGACCGGCTCACCCACCGACCAAGGAGGCAGATCGTGACGGAGAACGGCTATCCCGGACTCGGCGGACGGCTGGAGAAGACGGAGGCCGGCCTCGGCGTGCCACCCGCCGGCACCGACACCGACACCGGCGCCCCTTACAGCAACGGCATCCCGCTGACGCCCCCGCCGCCGCCCAGCACCCCTCTCCCCGGCCCCGAGGACGCCCCCCTGTACGGCCTCGGCGCCCCGCGCGGCCCCGGCTTTCTCGCCGGCCGCCCGCCGGAGAGGGCGACGCAGCCGGCCCCGTACGCCACCGACCCGGCCACCCCCTCGTACACGTACACGACTGTGCGGCAGCCCCCGTCCCCGGCCGGGCAGCGTCCGCCGCGCACCTCCCGCTCCCTTGCCGTCACCCTGATCGCCGCCGTCCTCGCGGGCGGGCTCGCCGGATACGCCGCCGGGATGTTCGGCGACGAGGAGAGCGAGACCCCGGCCGCCGCCGTCCGGGCCGGTGACCTGGAGGCCGTCGCCGCGCGGGTGCTGCCCAGCGTGGTCTCCGTGGAGACGTCCCGCGGACAGGGCTCCGGCTTCATCTTCGACGCGCGCGGCCGCGTCCTCACCAACGCCCATGTCGTGGACGGCAGTTCGCGCGTGACCCTGGAGCTCCAGGACGGGCGCCGGCTGAGCGCGCAGGTGGTCGGCGACGACCCCGCGAACGATGTCGCCGTCCTCGAACCCGAGACCGCGCGCGGCCTGGACGCCGCGGACCTCGCCACCGGTGTACGCCCCGCCGTCGGCGACACCGTGCTCGCGATCGGCTCACCGCTCGGCCTCAGCGGCACGGTGACCTCCGGAATCGTCAGCGCGCTGGACCGGTCCGTGCGGCTGGGAGACGGTGGGGGACAGCGCAGGGCCCTCCAGACGGACGCCTCGATCAACCCCGGCAACTCCGGCGGACCGCTGGTCGACGACGAGGGCCGGGTCATCGGGATCAATACGGCCATCGCCACGTTGAACCAGGAGAGCGGCGGCTCCATAGGGATCGGCTTCGCGATCCCGGTGGAGGACGCCATGGACGCGGCACAGACGATCATCGACGGGGGATAGGGACAGGCATGGTGGATCTCGGGCGCTGGAGGCCGGCATGAGACTGCTCGTCGTCGAGGACGAGGAGGACCTCGTCGTCGCGCTCCGGGTCGGCCTGGTCAGGGCCGGGTACGCCGTCGACGTCGCCCCGGACGTCGACACGGCCACCGAGAAACTCGCCGTCAACGACTACGACCTCGTCCTGCTGGACCTGAACCTCCCCGACGGCGACGGATTCGCCGTCTGCCGGGCCGTCCGCAGCGCACCCGGAGGGCCCCGCATCCTCATGCTCACCGCCCGCGACCGGCTCGCCGACCGGGTGCGGGGCCTCGACGCGGGCGCCGACGACTACCTGGTCAAGCCGTTCGCCCTGCCCGAACTGCTGGCCCGCATCCGGGCCCTGCTGCGCCGCGAGGACGGCGGCACCGCGATCGTCGAGGTCGGTGAACTGCGCCTGGACACCGCCCGGTTCGAGGCGTACCGGGGCGAGCGGCGGCTGCCGCTGACGCCCAAGGAGTTCAGCGTCCTGCACTATCTGATGACCCGGCCCGGCAGGGTCGTACCGGCCGAGGAGCTGCTGGAACATGTCTGGGACGAGCACGCCGACCCGTTCACCAACACCGTCCGGGTCACCGTCGGCTCGTTGCGCCGCAAGGTCACCGGAGAGGACGAGCCGCTGATCGAGACGGTGATCCGGCAGGGCTACCGGCTCAAGGACATGACATGAAACGACCCCGCGTACGTCTCCCCGCCTTCACCCACACCATCCGCTTCCGGCTCACCGTCCTCTACTCCGGCCTGCTCTTCGTCCTCACGGCCCTCGTCCTCGGCGCCACCTACCTGGCCGTCGAACGCAGCGGCGAGGCACACCCGGTCAGCGACGGGTTCAGCGCCAAGAAGTACGTCAACGACGTCTACATCGGCGAGATAGACGTCGTGAAGCTCCAGGAGGTCGAGGCGGCCGTCAACTACGAGACCCTCGGCAACCTGCGCAACTTCTCCTTCGTGGTGCTCGGTGTCCTCGCCGTGGCCAGCCCGCTGATCGGCTGGATCCTCTCCGGCCGCGCCCTGCGCCCGGTCCGGTCCATCTCCCGGACCGCCGCCGAGATCCAGGCCACCGACCTCTCCCAGCGCATCCGCCTCACCGGCCCCAAGGACGAACTGCGCGAACTCGCCGACACCGTCGACTCGATGCTGGACCGGCTCGACGAGGCGTTCCGCGCCCAGCGCCAGCTCATCGACGACGCGTCGCACGAACTGCGCAGCCCGCTGGCGATCATCCGCGCCAACCTGGACGCCGTACTGAACTCGGAGGAGTCCAACGAGGCGGAGCGGCGGACCGCCGTACGCGGTGTGGACCGGGCCACGACCCGGATGACCCGGCTCGTCGAGGACCTGCTCGCCACCGCCCGGCGCAACGCGCCCGCCCTCGCCGACGCCGACGTCGATCTCGCGGCGGCGGCCCGCGAGGCGTCCGAGGAGTTCGGGCCGCTCGCTGTCGAACGCGGGCTCGACCTGCAACGCCGGCTGCCCGGTGGTCTCACCGTCATCGGCGACCACGACGCCCTGCGCCGGGCCGTCGGCAACCTGCTGTCGAACGCGGTACGGCTCGCGCCGCCCGGCACCCTCATCGTGGTCGCCGCCGGCCACGCGGAGGGCTGGCTCTGGACGGCCGTACGGGACGAGGGTCCCGGCATCCTCGACGACGACCAGACCCGCGTCTTCGACCGCTTCTGGCGCGCCAAGGCCAACGGCGGCACCCGCGACCGTCACGCGGGCCTGGGCCTGGCGATCGTCCGCCAGATCGTCGAATCCCACGGCGGACAGGTCCGCCTCTTCTCCCGAGTAGGAGAGGGCTCGACCTTCGTCCTGTGGCTCCCGGAGCCGGGAAGCGACAAGAACGGCGGTCCTCCGCCCGACGCACCGCTCTAGCCGGTGATCACGCCCCGCAAGGGGCGACGTTCCAGGGGCGCGGGGCTGTGGCGATGTGCGGCTCCGCCGCGTGGGCGCGACCAGCCACAACGGCGCCGCACCCGACAACCGGAAACGCTACGCCGCTTCCTTGGCCTTCGTCGCGTACATGTCCACATACTCCTGCCCGGACAGCCGCATGACCTCGGTCATCACCGAGTCCGTAACGGCCCGCAGCACATACCGATCCCGGTCCATCCCCTCGTACCGGGAGAACTCCAGCGCCTCCCCGAACCGCACGGTCACCCGACTGGGCCGCGGCATCCCCGACCCCCCGGGCTGGATCTTGTCCGTGCCGATCATCGCGAACGGCACCACCGGCGCCCCCGTCATCAACGTGAGCCGCGCGATCCCCGTACGCCCCCGGTACAGCCGTCCGTCGGGCGACCTCGTGCCCTCGGGGTAGATGCCGAAGAGCCGCCCCTCCTCCAGGATCCGGCGCCCGGTCATCAGCGCCGCGACCCCGCCCTTGCCGCCGTCCCGGTCGACCGGGATCATGCCGACGCCGGTGAAGAACCAGGCCATCAGCCGGCCCTTGAACCCCTTGCCGGTGACGTACTCGTCCTTGCCGATGAAGAAGACCTGACGGTCGCAGACCAGCGGCAGGATCATCGAGTCGATGAACGTGAGGTGGTTCCCGGCCAGGATCACGGGACCGTCGCCCGGAATGTGCTCCACTCCCTCCACCCGGGGGCGGAACATCAGGCGCATGATCGGTCCGAGCACTGCCTTGATGAGCGCGAAGCGGGACAACGGGCCCTCCGGTGTCAAGGGTTTGTCAGGGGAATCGGTATGAGTCTGTGCAGGTGAGGACGATACTCGCGGTTCCCGGCGTGACGCACATCGGGTTCACCGAGGTATTACGTGGTGTTGACCGCTGTTCACCTGCGGTGGCGCCGCGTAGCACGCCCGTAACCCGCACCGGGCGATGTGACGGATCTCGCGGCTCCCGTACCGCCCGGGTGCCCCCGCGGGCGGACCCCAACCCGACAGCCCGTCACTCCTCGGCGTCGGCACGACATTCAGCATCACCCCGGTGTTCGGGTCGAGGCCGCCCTTCTGTCACGTTCGCACGTCTACGATCAGCGCGCACCACCCGGCGCTCGGCCGGAGGGGCGCGCGCCCCGGAGCGGAGCGCGACGCGGAGCGGATGGCAAGGAGACCGCTGATGGCATCGCAGGAGCCGAACGAGCAGGCGAAGAACCAGGCGAACACGGGGCGACGGGCTCTGCTGGGGGCCGCCGTGTTCGGCGCGGGTGGGGCAGTCCTCGGTCTGTCCGGCACGGCGCAAGCCGACGCGCGTCACGGAGGCAGCGGCCTGAAGAGCCTGCCCAGGCCGACCATCATCGGTCACCGCGGGGCCAGCGGCTACCGCCCCGAGCACACCCTCGGCTCCTACCAGCTGGCCCTCGACATGGGTGCCCACATCGTCGAGGCCGGCGACCTGGTCCCCACCAGGGACGGTCATCTGGTCTGCCGCCACGAGCCGGAGATCGGCGGCACCACGGACGTCGCGGACCACAAGGAGTTCACCGACCGCAAGAAGACCAAGCAGCTCGACGGGGTCGCCACCACCGGCTGGTTCACCGAGGACTTCACGCTCGCCGAGCTGAAGACGCTGCGCGCGATCGAGCGCATCCCGGCCAACCGCCCGCACAACACGCTCTACAACGGCCACTGGGAGATCCCCACCTTCGAGGAGGTGCTCCAGTGGCAGGACGAGCAGACCCGCAAGCGCGGCAAGCAGGTCTGGATCTACCCCGAGCTCAAGCACCCCACCTACTTCCGCAAGCAGGGCCTCGCCCTGGAGGAGCGGGTCGCGAAGGTGCTGCGCAAGTACGGCCGCAACAAGTGGAACTCGCCGGTCATCCTCCAGTCCTTCGAGCCGACCAGCATCCAGCGGATGAACAAGCTGGTCGACAACCCGCTCGTGGTGCTGCTCTCCGGCGCCTCCACCCGCCCCTGGGACTTCGTCGAGACCGGTGACCCGCGCACCACCGCCGACCTGGTCAAGCCGGCCGGCCTGCGCGAGATCGCCTCCTACGCCCAGGGCATCGGCCCCACCGTGGACCTGATCATCCCGAAGGACGCGGCGGGCAACTTCACCAAGCCCTCCACCCTGGTCGCCGACGCGCACCGGGTCGGTCTGATCCTGCACCCCTACACGATGCGCAACGAGAACCCGTTCCTGCCGCCGGCCTTCCGCAAGGGCAGCGACGCGGACGCCTACGGCGATGTCTTCGCCGTCTACCAGGCGTACTTCGAGACCGGCATCGACGGTGTCTTCACCGACCAGCCCGACACCGGCCTGCTGGCCCGCGAGGCATTCGTCAACGGCTGAGCTCCACCACCCCGGTTGGGGTGAACAACGGCCGTCCGGGCAACCGCAGCCCGGACGGCCGCGTCCCGCTGCATATGACTCCCGACCTGGTCACCGTCCTACGCCCGCTGCTCGCCGCGGAGGCCTCCGCCGAGGCCGTCGCCTGCGGAACCGAGCCCGCCGACCTGGAGCAGGCGGTCTGGCTGCGCCTCCTGGAGCGCCTGGACACCGACGGCCCACCGCCCGACTGGCAGCGCTGGCTGCGCCACGCGGTCCGCTCGGAGGCCCGCCGCAGCCGCCGTACGAACGCGCTCGAACGGCCGTACGAGGGTGAGCCCGTGGACGTCATGACGCCGGGCCCCGAACACCTCGCCCTCGCCGCCGCGCGCGGGCGCACCCTGCGGGCCGCCGTACGCCGCCTGCCCGGCCGCTGCCCCCGGCTGCTGGAGGCGCTGCTGTCCCCGAGGGACCTGACATACCGGGAGATCGCGGGGGAGTTGGGTATCTCACAGGGCAGTCTCGGCCCGGAACGCTCCAGATGTCTGGGATGTCTGCGGCGATTGCTTGCGCCGGAGGTTGCGGCCCACGGAGCACGGGGATAGGAGTGAGGGACAACAGGCGACAGGTGAGCGGGAGGCGTGCACACATGGGCATGAGCGTGATCATCTCCGAGGCGACCGACCAGGATGCCGAGCAGATCTTCAAGCTGCAATACCTGTGCTTCCAGAGCGAGGCCGCGCTGTACGGCAACTACCGCATCGACCCGCTCGTCCAGACCCTGGACTCGGTCCGCGAGGAGGTCGCCGGCGACTGCGTCTTCGTGGCGCGGCTCGGCGACGAGGTGATCGGCTCCGTACGCGGCTCGGTGACCGAGGACGGCGCCGCGTTCATCGGCCGCCTCTGCGTCCACCCCCGCCTCCAGGGCCACGGTATCGGCGCCCGGCTGCTGGGCGCGGCCGAGGCCAACCTGGCCGACAAGCACGGAGCGAAGCGCTTCCGCCTCCTCACCGGCCACCGCAGCGAGGTGAACCTCCGCCTCTACCGCAAGGTCGGCTACGAAACGGTAGGCACCGAACAGGGCAAGGACGGCGTGCCCATGGTCGTCCTGGAGAAGCACGCGGGGGCGTACGCCCAGACGGCGTGAAACGAACGCGGGCGGGGCGCGCGCCGCGGCTCCGCCGCGCGGCCGCGACCATCGCGCAGGGCTTCGCCTCCAGACGCTGGGGGCGTTGGTGACGCCGCTCCCCGCAACCCACGCAAGGGGCGCGGGGCTGTATCGATTTGCGGCTCCGCCGCGTGGCCGCGACCATCGCGCAGGGCTTCTCCGTCAGGCACCGGGGCGTTGGTGACGCCGGTTCCCCGGAACCCACCCAAGGGGCGCGGGGAACTGCGCGACCAGCCCCCACGCACCCGCACCCGCACTGGCACCGCCACCGGCCCCGCACCCGCACCCGCCGACGAGGCTCAGCCCTGCCGACCCTTCCGCAACCAGTAAATCGCCGTGACCGGCAACAGCACCGGAATGAACAAGTACCCCATCCCGAAGTCCGACCACACGGTCGCGTCGGGAAACGCAGACGGCTCCACCAACGTCCAGGTGCCAACCGTCAGCACCCCCACCAACTCGGCGACACAACAGGCCAGCGCAGCGCGCCGCGCCGCCTCCCCACCCCGCACCAGCGAGTACGTGATGAACCCGTACACCACCCCCGCCACCGCGGACAGCGAATAAGCGAGCGGCGCCCGATCGAACTCCGTGGCGATCTGGTACGCGGACCGCGACACCGCCCCGACGACCATCACCCCGTACAGCCACACCAGCAGAATCCCGGGCCCGCCGATGAGCCGGGACTTGGTGGCCGTCATCTCAGCCTGCCCAGATGTCATAGAGCCGCACCTCCAGAACGGCCAGCACGACCCCGCCGGCGGCGACCGTCGCGGACCCCCACTTGCTCCGCTCGGCCAGCGACATGAACCCCGCGGCCGGCACACAGAAGAACGCGCCGATCAGATAGGACACGAAGATCGTCGTCCCCTGCTCCGGCTTCTCGCCCCGCGCCAGCTGCACGATCCCGACCACCAGCTGGACCAGCGCCAGGACCGACACCACCGCCATCCCGATGAAGTGCCAGTCCTTCGTCGGCTGGTCCCGGTACGCGGCCCAGCCGCACCACGCGGCGAGCAGCAGCCCGGCGACGCCGGTCGCCAGGGTCAGGGCATCAAGCATGCTGAGACCCTATTACGGCCCAAAAGGCCTGCCGCGGCCACCCCCGCCGTGCCCCGTAGGGTCGAGGCCATGAACATCCGCGCTGAAGCCCTGCTCTTCGACAACGACGGCACCCTCGTCTCCTCCCTCGACTCCGTCCACCGCTGCTGGACCCGCTGGGCCGCGGAGTACGGCATCCCCGCCGAGGACTTCGCGCGTGTGGAACTGCACGGCCGCCCCGCCGTCGAGATAGCCGCCGACCTGCTGCCCGCCGAGACGGTCCCGGCGGCGGTCGCGCGGATCGAACTGCTGGAGGTGGAGGACGTACCCAACGACGGCGTACGGCTGCTCCCCGGCACCCGCGACCTGATCGACGCACTGCCCGCCGACCGCTGGGCCGTCGTCACCTCGGCCACCCGCCGGCTCGCCGAGGCCCGGCTCGAAGCCGTCGGCATCCTGCCCAAGACCCTGATCGCCGCCGACGACATCACCCGCGGCAAGCCCGACCCCGAGCCCTACCTCCTGGCCGCCCGCGAACTGGGTGTCGACCCGGCCCGCTGTGTCGTCTTCGAGGACGCCCCGGCCGGTCTCGCGTCGGGCCGCGCCGCCGGAATGACCACCGTGGCGTTGGCCACAACCCACCAGGCCCACGAACTCGACGCCGATCTGGTCGTGAACGATCTCTCCGCGCTGTCCGTGCTGGTCACAGCCGCAGGCGTGGAGATCTCGGTCCGCGGCTGAGCCCCGCGCCACGGGTGTCCACCGCTGTCCAGTATCCGGACAGCGGTGACCTGTCAGGACCGTACGTCTGGTTTACTGATCGCATGACCACGACGAGCAGCCGCACCTTTGCGACCGAGGCGACCATGACGCCCGGTGCTCGCTGTATGTGTCGAATGTGCGCCTTCTAGAGGGCCCCCGCACCACCCCGCGTCTCGCGCCCCGAAGCGAGACCGCTCACGTCCGCCCGTACGCCGCCGTACGCGACTGAGCCTGCCCCGCGCACACGTTCTCCCCGGTTCCCATCGCCACCGCGAAGAGCCGTGCTGCGTTCCCGACCGCATGCACCCGTGCCCGGCGCACACCCACGCCCCGGCACTCGACAGTGACGGAAACCCCCCAGTGATCACGACAACAGGCCTGACCAAGGTCTACCGCTCACGCGGCCGCGAGGTCACCGCCCTAGACGGCGTCGATCTGCACGTACGCGAGGGCGAGGTCTACGGCGTCATCGGCCAGTCCGGCGCCGGCAAGTCCTCCCTCATCCGCTGTGTCAACCTCCTGGAACGGCCCACCGCGGGCACGGTCACCGTGGCCGGCCAGGACCTGACCGCACTCGCCGGACGCGGCAGCCGCGCGAGCCGCGAACTGCGCCAGGCCCGCTCCCGGATCGGCATGGTCTTCCAGCACTTCAACCTGCTGTCCACGCGGACCGTGCAGGACAACGTGGAGCTGCCCCTGGAGATCCTCGGAAAGTCGGGGAAGGAACGATCCCGCAAGGCGCTCGAACTGCTCGACCTGGTGGGCCTCGCCGACAAGGCCAAGGCCTACCCCGCCCAGCTCTCCGGCGGCCAGAAGCAGCGCGTCGGCATCGCCCGCGCCCTGGCCGGCGACCCCAAGGTGCTGCTCTCCGACGAGGCCACCAGCGCCCTGGACCCCGAGACCACCCGCTCGATCCTCCAGCTGCTGCGCGACCTGAACCAGCAGCTCGGACTGACCGTCCTGCTCATCACCCACGAGATGGACGTCGTCAAGAGCGTCTGCGACTCGGCCGCCCTGATGGCGGACGGCCGCATCGTCGAGTCCGGCACCGTCAGCGAACTGCTCGCGACCCCCGGCTCCGAACTGGCCGCCGCGCTCTTCCCGGTCGGCGGCGAGCCCTCGGCGGATGACCGGACCGTCCTCGACGTCACCTTCCAGGGCGAGGCCGCCACCCGGCCCGTGATCTCGCAGCTGTCCCGCACCTACAACATCGACATCTCGATCCTCGGCGCGGCCATCGACACCGTCGGCGGCCTCCAGGTCGGCCGGATGCGCATCGAACTCCCCGGCCGCTACGAGGACAACGTCGTACCCGTCGGCTTCCTGCGTGAACAGGGCCTCCAGATCGACGTGGTGGGCCAGGAGCCCGTTCTGCTGAAGGAAGGTGCCAAGTGACCTGGTCCGAGATGCAGCCCCTGCTGGAGCAGGCGTGTACCGAGACGCTGATCATGGTCGGCTGGTCCACCCTGATCGCCGTCGCCCTCGGCCTGCCCATCGGCCTGCTGCTCGTCCTCACCGACCGCGGCGGACTGCTCCAGAACACCGTGGTGAACAAGGTCATCGGGCAGATCGTGAACATCGGCCGCTCGATGCCGTTCATCATCCTGATGGTCGCCCTGATGAGCTTCACCCGCTGGGTCACCGGCACCACCATCGGCAGCGAGGCCGCGATCGTCCCGCTCGCCATCGGCGGTATCCCGTTCTTCGCCCGCCTGGTCGAGACGGCCGTCCGCGAGGTGGACGACGGGCTCGTCGAGGCCGTCCAGTCGATGGGCGGCAGCAACTGGACCATCGTCCGCAAGGTCCTGGTCCCCGAAGCCCTGCCGTCCCTGATCGCCTCCACCACGACCACCGTCATCGCCCTCATCGGCTACTCGGCCATGGCCGGCACGGTCGGCGGCGGCGGACTCGGCGACCTCGCCGTCCGCTACGGCTACCAGCGCTTCGAGACCGGCCTGATGTGGATCACCGTGGCCGTCCTCGCCGTCGCTATCTCCGTCATCCAGTTCGCCGGCGACTACGCGGCCCGCTCCCTGCACCGGCGCGGCGGCCGCTCCGGCCCCGGCCCCGGGCTCCGCCTGCTGCGCGGCAGGCAGCCGCGGGCGGCCGACGTCGGCAAGGTCGCGTAGCCCCTGAATCCGCGGGACCACCTGAGGTCGCGCAACCCCTCCCCGGACTCCCCGCACACCCACGCGGGGTCGCACCACCCCATAGGAAAGGCACTTTTCGTGCGTAACACCGCCAAGATCACCACCGCCGTGCTCGCCGCAGGAGCCCTCACCCTCGGACTCTCCGCCTGCGGCTCCGAGCAGGACTCCGGCTCCGACGCGAGCGGACCGCTCACCGTCGCCGCCACGGCCACCCCGCAGGGCCAGATCCTGAATTTCGTCAAGGACAACCTCGCCGAGAAGGCCGGTCTTGACCTGGAGGTCAGGGAGTTCACCGACTACGTGACGCCGAACACGGCCGTCCAGCAGGGCGAGGTCGACGCCAACTACTTCCAGCACCAGCCCTACCTCGACGACTTCAACAAGAAGAACGGCACCGACATCGTCGCCGTCCCCGGCGCCACCGTTCACCTGGAGCCGCTCGGCGTCTACTCGCAGAGCGTCAAGAAGCTCGACGAACTGAAGAAGGGCGCCACGGTCGCGGTCCCGAACGACACGACCAACGAGGCCCGCGCGCTGAAGCTGCTGGAAGCCAACGGCCTGATCACCCTCAAGTCCGGCGCGGGCTACGCGGCGACCCCGAAGGACATCGAGTCCAACCCGAAGGACCTTCAGTTCAAGGAGCTGGAGGCGGCCCAGCTGCCGCGCTCCCTCGCCGACGTCGACGCCTCCGTCATCAACGGCAACTACGCCCTGGAGGCCGACCTCAGCCCGGCGAAGGACGCCATCGCGGCCGAGTCCCCCAAGGACAACCCGTACGGCAACTTCCTCGCCGTGAAGAAGGGCAACGAGGACGACCCGCGGGTCAAGGAGCTCGCGAAGCTGCTGACCTCGCCCGAGGTGAAGAAGTTCATCAACGACGAGTACGACGGCGCCGTCGTCGCGGCCTTCTGATCCCATGAAGCGCCGTACAGCACCCCTCGCGACCAGCGCCCTCGCGCTCTCCCTCGCACTGACCGCCTGCGGTTCCGGCTCCGGCGGCGACGGCCCCGACGACACCCTCGTCGTCGGCGCCACCGCCGTCCCGGCCGGCGAGGTCCTGACGTACATCAAGGACAACCTCGCCGAGAAGGCCGGACTGCGCCTGGAGATCCAGGAGTTCACGGACTACGTGGTGCCCAACACGGCACTCCAGGAAGGCACGCTCGACGCCAACCTGTACCAGAACAAGCCCTACCTGGACGACTTCAACCAGGCCAAGGGCACCGACCTGGTCCCCGTCGTGGACGCCTACCTCCCGCCCATGGGCGTGTACTCGAAGAAGGTCAAGGACGTCACCGAGCTCGCCGACGGAGCCACCGTCGCCGTGCCCAACGACACCACCAACGAGGGCCGGGCCCTGAAACTCCTCGCCGCGCAGGGCGTCATCACGCTCAAGAAGGACGCCGGCACGGACGCGTCCCCCGCGGACATCACGGCCAACCCGAAGAAGCTGACCTTCAAGGAACTCGACCCCGCCCAGCTGCCCCGCTCGCTCGACGACCTCGACGCGGCGGTCATCAACAACAACTACGCCCAGGACGCGGGCCTCAGCCCCACCAAGGACGCCGTCCTCCTGGAGTCGGCGAAGGACAACCCCTACGCCAACATCCTCGCCGTCAAACGCGGGAACGAGGACGATCCGCGGGTCGGGAAGCTCGTACAGCTGCTCAAGTCCGCCGACGTCAGGAAGTTCATCGAGGACAAGTACCAGGGCTCGGTCCTGCCGGTCACGACCGCCTGACACCGCATCGGCGCCGCCCCGGCACCACCCCGCCGCACCGGGGTCCGCTCCCGAGAACGGAGTGGACCCCGTGGTGCGGTTCAGTGCTTTCATGCTGCATGCTGGGCAGTTCAGCAGTACCTGACGGTTTCGAAGATTCCTTCGACGGTTACGGAGCGCGCATGACGAGCACCTTCCCCACCATCTCCATCAGCACGGAGCGGTTGGTGCTGCGTCCCCTGGAGGACGAGGACCTGCCCGCCCTGACCGAGATGATGAACGACGAGCAGGTCGTCGCCTGGATCGACGTACCCCACCCCTGTACCAGGGACGCCACCCGCGCCTGGATCACCGAGGGCGCGCCCGCCGAACGCACCGCGGGCCGCGGCCTCGACCTCGCCGTCACCGAGTTCCTCACCCAGCGTCTCGTCGGCATCATCCGCCTCGTCAGGACCGACTGGCACGTCCGCTCCACCGAGCTCTCCTACATCGTCGCCCCCTGGGCCCGCGGCGAGGGCTACGCCTCCGAGGCCGCGCTCGCCACCGCCCAATGGGTCTTCGGCGACCAGAAGTTCGAACGTATCGAGCTGCGCACGGCCGCCGACAACACCGCCGCCCAGCAGGTCGCGCAGAAGATCGGCTGCATCAGCGAAGGGGTGCTGCGCGGCGCCTGCATAGCGCGCGCCCGCACCGAGGACGGCCGCTGGACCGAGGTGCGTACCGACTACATCGTCTGGAGCCTGCTGCCGGAGGACCTGGAGGGCGCCGCCGAGGAACTCGCCGACACCGGCGGCTTCACCTCGTACACCGACTGGAACTGACCGTACGACGAGGCACCACCCGCCGCCCGCGCCCCGCCACCAGGTACGCTCACGGAGCCCGCTCCGCCGCGGGTACACCCCGACGACCTGCGCAGACCCCTGGAGACTGACGACGATGGCCGACCGGGTCACGGTGATCGGCTGGGACGGCTCGCCACTGACCGCCGCGGCATGCGGCGCCCTCGGTGCCGCCACGCTGGTGGCCGGCGCCGCCCACCACCTCGCACTGCCCGAGGTGCCCGCGAGCGCCGAGCGGATCCGGCTCGGCAGCGTCGACCTCGCCGCCCGCCGTATCGCCGGCCACCGCGGCACCGCGGTGGTGCTCGCCGACGGCGACCCCGGTTTCTTCGGCGTCGTACGGACCCTGCGCGGACCCGAGTTCGGCCTGGAGGTCGAAGTCGTCCCCGCGGTCTCCCCGGTCGCCGCCGCCTTCGCCCGCGCCGGAATGCCCTGGGACGACGCACACGTGGTCGTCGCCCACCCGCGCACCCTGCGACGCGCGGTGAATGTATGCCGCGCCCACACCAAGGTCGCCGTTCTCACCTCACCCGGCGCCGGCCCCGCCGAACTCGGCCTGCTGATGGAGGGCGTCCACCGCACCTTCGTCATCTGCGAGGAACTCGGCACGGACCACGAGCAGGTCACCGTCCTGACCTCCGACAAGGCCGCCGACCACACCTGGCGCGACCCCAACGTCGTCATCGTCGTCGGCGGACCCGTCGGCGCGACCGAGGGCGGCGGCTGGATCGCCGGCCGCGACCCGGCCGCGGGCCCCCGCGGCTGGACCCGGCCCGCCCAGGTCTACGGCGGCGAACTCGGCGAAGGCGAACGGGACGTGCTGCGCGCCGCCCAGCTCGCCCGCCTCGGCCCCCGGCTCGGCGACCTCGTCTGGGACATCGGCTGCGGCAGCGGCGCCTTCGCCACCGAGGCCGCCGCGGCGGGCGCCGCCGTCATCGCCGTCGACCTCGACCCCCGTTCCTGCGCGCGCACCGAGGCCGCGGCCCGACGCTTCGGCGTCCAGCTCCAGATCGTCCTCGGCACCGCCCCGCACGTCCTGGAGAACCTCCCCGAACCCGACGTCGTCCGCATCGGCGGCGGGGGAGCGGCCGTGGTCTCCGCCGTCGCCGACCGCCGTCCGCAGCGCATCGTCACCCACGCCGGGACGCGCGACGCCGCCGAACGCGTCGGCCGCGACCTGAGCGAGCACGGCTACCACGTCGAGTGCGCCCTCCTTCAGTCCGTGGACCTCGACACCAGGGCCTGGACCGAGACGGAACGCAGCGTCGCGTTCCTGCTCAGCGGGGAACTGACCCGCTCGTAGGGCACGGGCACCCACCGATCGCACGGGTCGGGACAGCGGGAGTGCGAAACCGAACAAAAGGGCTGTCATTGTGCTCCCAGTGATCCTGTTGTCGTACTGCGCGCGGTAGGCTGGCCGATCGTTGTACCGCACTCGGGCACCCGTCGCTTCGTCGGCCAATGTCCGGAAAACCCACCCGATTTGAGGTGGGTGTGGTACGGCACAAACCGGGGGACGCGCAACGTGGCGCAGTCCACAGCGGGCCGTCGCGGATCAAGCTGTCGCGGCGGGGGAACGGCCGCGACAATGCCACCGAGTGGCTTTGTCGTCTTTTCCGGCGGGACCTTCGTGCCGCCGGGCATGCCCGCTCGTTCTTCACTACGGGGCGGTCGGTGCGCCGTTCCCGGGTGAGCCGGCCGTAGAAGCACTAACCGATGGGCGAGGGGTTCGCATGACCGACACCGGCCAGGTCCCGGGCGAGGGGCTGCCGGAGAACGCAGGCACGGTGGAGCAGCCGGGCGTCCCCACGCCCAGCGCGTACACCTACCTCTCCGAGAGCCCCGCCGAGGACGAAGACCTGCTGCTGCCGGGTGCCCAGGGCGCATGGGGCAACGAAGTGGCACCGCCCCCGCCCGTCCCCGTCGTCGAGGCCGTGCACGAGCCGGGCCCGCACGAGACCGCCGGCCGCGACAGCGGCAACGTCGACCTCACCGGCGTACGGCTGTCCGCGCCGGCCCCCGCCCCGCCCCGCCGCCCGCTGCACCTCGGCCCGCCCACCCCCGACGCCTCCGCGAGCCCGGTCCGCTCCCTCGCCGACCGCGGCCCCGCCGGCCTGCCGCCCCGCCAGCCGGGTCCGTCGGCGGGCCCCGAATACCTGGACGTCCCGCGCCCGGGCGAGTCGGCGCCGCAGAACGCGGCGCCCTGGGGTGCCGCGGCGGCCCCCGCACAGGCTCCGGCGGCCCCGGTGCAGGTACCGGTCGAAGTCCCGGCCGCGGTACAGGTGCAGGTGCAGGCTCCGGTCGAACCGCAGCCCCACGAGGTGCCGGCGCCGGTGGCCGTTCCGGTCGCGGTGACTGTTCCGGCCGCGATGACCGTTCCGGCCCCGGTGGCCGTGGAGGCGGAGCCTGCCGAAACGGTTGGCCCGCAGGCGGTTACGACGGACGGGCCGGACGGGCCGGGTGAGCCCGCGGAGGCCTACGAGGCCATTGCGGAGCCGGTGTTGCCTCCGATGCCCGGGGTGGAGGGCGCTGCCACCTCGTCGGCCGCCGAGGCCCCGGGCCCGGTCGACCCCGGTGGATTCCCGGAGCCGGAGCCGGAACCGGCTCCCGCGACGGAGCCGGGGGGCGAGTCCGGCCAGGTGCCGGTGACCGTGCCCGCCGTCGCCGCCGACGAGTCCGGTACGCCGCCGGCTGCCGCGCCGGTGACGGAGCCGCAGCACGCGCCGCTGCCCGAGCCTGTTCTGGAGGCCGAGTCCGCTCACTCGCCCGAGCCTGCTGTGGAGGCCCAGTACGCTCACTCGCCCGAGCCTGTTCTGGAGCCGCAGCCCGTCCAGGTGCCCGAGCCCGTCGCGGATGTGGGCCAGAACCAAGGCCAGAACCAAGGCCAGGACCAGGGCCAGGGCCAGGAGGCTCTGCCCGTTGAGGACGCGGGTCCGATGCCCGTCGCTCCCTCCGCCCCCGTCCCGCCGCTCGACGGGACACCCGACTTCGCTCCCGTCACCGACTCCGACGCCGCCTTCTCCGCCAACGCCGGTGCGGAGATGCCGCAGCCGCACGCCGCAGCCCCGGACGCCGAGCCCGCGCAGGCCGACCCCGTACAGGCGCCGGTGAACACGGCGGACCCCAACCAGGCTCCGCAGGGCGCCCAGATCCCGGACGCGCCGGTCGCCGTACCGGCCCGGGACGTGGCCGCCGGGACGCCCGTGCCCGAGGTCGTACAGGAGCCGTTGCCCGCCGTGGCACCGGACGAGCCGACCGACCGGCCGGACCCCGTCCAGGCCGTCGCCCCCATCCCGGTTTCCCCCACCCCGATCGCCGCTTCCGCCCCCGTCTCCGACGAGGCGTTCCCGCCCGCGAGGGTGGCGGAGCCCGTACCGGCGGACGCCACCACCCAACTGCCCGGCGCGCTGAGCATGGCGCCCCAAGCGGACCAGCCGCTGGGCGAGTTCGTGCCGGTGGAGGGCCAGGTGCCGACCACCCCGCACCTCGCCCCGACCCCGCCGCACCCGCTCTCCGTACCGGTAGAGGCCTTCGAGGAGCAGCCGGAACCCATGGCACCGGCGGAGCGGCCGGTTGCCGTCGACGCCCCTGCCCAGCAGGAGCCGTACGTCATGGTCCCCGCCCCGCGCGAGGCGGACCCCGCTCCCGCGGAAGGGCCCGACTACGAGGTCGTACAGCACGCGGAGGACCTGGACACCCGGGCCGCCGACCAGGACGAAGAGAGCACGGCCCCCGTGGCAGAAGCACGTCAGTCCACCGGCCCGGCCGCGCCCGCCTACGACGACGCCGAGCGCGAGGCCGTACTGAAGGTCATGCGCGAGCGGCGCGACATCCGCAACGGCTTCCGCGGCGACCCCATCCCGCACGAGGTGCTGCTCCGTGTCCTGGAGGCCGCCCACACCGCGCCCTCGGTCGGCCACTCGCAGCCCTGGGACTTCGTGGTCATCCGCTCCGCCGACACGCGGAGCGCGATGCACGAACTGGCGATGCGCCAGCGCGACGCGTACGCCAAGTCGCTGCCCAAGGGCCGCGCGAAGCAGTTCAAGGAACTGAAGATCGAGGCCATCCTCGACACCCCGGTGAACATCGTCGTCACCGCCGACCCGACCCGCGGCGGCCGGCACACCCTCGGCCGCCACACCCAGCCGCAGATGGCCCCGTACTCCTCCGCGCTCGCCGTCGAGAACCTCTGGCTCGCCGCGCGCGCCGAGGGCCTCGGCGTCGGCTGGGTCAGCTTCTTCGACGAGCGCGAGATGGTCCGCACCCTCGGCCTGCCCGAACACCTGGAGGTCGTCGCCTACCTCTGTGTCGGATACGTCGACGAGTTCCCGGACGAGCCCGAGCTGACGCAGGCGGGCTGGTCCAAGCGGCGCCCCCTGTCCTGGGTCGTGCACGAGGAGACGTACGGCCGTCGCGCCCTGCCCGGCGAGGACCCGCACGACCTGCTCGGCGAGACCGTCGCCCAGATCCGCCCGCTGGACGCCAAGGCGCTCGGCGAGGCCTGGGAACGGCAGAAGCGGATGACGAAACCGCCGGGCTCGCTCGGCATGCTGGAGATCATCTCCGCCCAGCTGGCCGGGCTGTCCCGGCAGTGCCCGCCGCCGATCCCGGAGCCCGCGGCCGTCGCGATCTTCGCCGGCGACCACGGGGTGCACGCCCAGGGCGTCACCCCCTGGCCGCAGGAGGTCACGGCCCAGATGGTGGCCAACTTCCTCGGCGGGGGAGCGGTCTGCAACGCCTTCGCGAGCCAGGTCGGCGCCGAGGTCTGTGTCGTAGACGTCGGTGTGGCCACGGAGCTGCCGGCCACGCCGGGGCTGCTGCCGCGCAAGGTCCGCGCGGGGACGTCCGACATGACGACCGGTCCCGCGATGACCCGCGAGGAGGCCAAGGCGGCCATCGAGGTGGGCATCGAGACGGCCCGCGACCTGGTGGCGGCCGGCAACAAGGCCCTGCTCACCGGTGAGATGGGCATCGCGAACACCACCGCGTCGGCCGCCCTGATCTCCGTGTTCACGGACACCGACCCGGCGGAGGTCACGGGGCGTGGCACCGGCATCAACGACGAGACCCTCGCCCGCAAGACCGAGGTCGTCCGCCGCGCCATCGAACTCCACCAGCCGGACCCGGCCGACCCCATCGGCGTACTCGCCGCGGTCGGCGGCTTCGAACACGCGGCGATCGTCGGCCTCCTCCTCGGCGGGGCGTCCCTGCGTACGCCGGTGATCCTGGACGGCGTCAGCGCGGGCGCCGCGGCGCTCGTCGCCCGCGCCATCGCCCCCGAGGTGCTGGCCGCCTGCATCGCCGGGCACCGCAGCGCGGAACCCGGCCACGTGGCCGCCCTCAACAAACTGGGCCTGCGCCCCCTGGTCGACCTCGACCTCCGCCTCGGCGAAGGCACCGGCGCCCTGCTGGCCCTCCCCATGGTCCAGAGCACAGCCAGAGCCATGCACGAGGTGGCCACCTTCGACTCAGCAGGAGTAACAGAGAAGTAGCCCCTCTCTTCAGGCTCCCAGGCAGACCCTCGCGGGGCTGTGGGCAGGCGCTGCACAGGGCGGAGCCCCGCCACCCGCAGTCGGCGATGCTCCTTGGCCACCGTGCACCCGCCCCGCGGATTCGGGGGGGGGCGGCCGTTTCGCACACCGGACCAGGCACGCCCGGCCACGCCCCCGGCACCCACCAACGCCCCCACCACATAAAATCCGCACGTCAGGGCACTGCACCGCACAAGGGAGCCCCCTCATGGCAGAACACCCCGCCTACCCCGTAGGCCTCCGCCTCACCGACCGCAAGGTCGTTGTGCTCGGCGGCGGCCAGGTGGCCCAGCGCCGCCTCCCGGCGCTCATCGCGGCCGGCGCCGACATCGTCCTCGTCTCCCCCCGGGCTACCCCCTCCGTCGAAGCCATGGTCGACGCGGGTGAGATCACCTGGGCGCAGCGCCCCTACACGGACGGCGACCTGGCGAACGCCTGGTACGCCCTCATCGCCACCAGTGACCCCGACGCCAACACCCGCGCCTCCGCGGAAGCGGAACGCCACCGCGTCTGGGCCGTCCGCTCCGACGACGCCGACCGGGCCACCGCCTGGACCCCGGCGACCGGCCACAGCGAGGGCGTCACGGTCGCGATCCTCACGACCGACTCCAAGTCCCGCGACCCCCGCCACACCGCGGCCGTCCGGGACGCGGTCGTCGAGGGCCTGCGCGACGGCACCCTGGTCGCCCCCCACCACCGCACCCGCACCCCCGGCGTCGCCCTGGTCGGCGGCGGCCCCGGCGACCCGGACCTGATCACCGTCCGCGGCCGCCGTCTGCTCGCCGAGGCCGACGTCGTCATCACCGACCACCTGGGCCCGCGCGACCTCCTCGCGGAACTCCCCCAGAACGTCGAGGTGATCGACGCGGCCAAGCTCCCGTACGGCCGCTTCATGGCCCAGGAGGCCATCAACAACGCCCTGATCGAACACGCCAAGCAGGGCAAGTCCGTCGTACGGCTCAAGGGCGGCGACCCCTTTGTCTACGGCCGTGGCATGGAGGAGGTCCAGGCGCTCACGGAGGCCGGCGTCCCGTGCACGGTCGTCCCCGGCATCTCCAGCTCGATCTCCGTCCCGGGCGCCGCCGGCATCCCGGTCACCCACCGCGGTGTCGCACACGAGTTCACCGTGGTCAGCGGTCACATCGCCCCTGACGACGAACGCTCGCTGGTCGACTGGCCGTCCGTCGCCAGGCTCACCGGCACGCTGGTGATCCTCATGGGCGTCGCCACGATCGGCAAGGTCGCCGAGACGCTGATCGCGCACGGCAAGTCCCCGGACACCCCCGTCGCCCTGGTCCAGGAGGGCACCACGGCCGGTCAGCGCCGCGTCGACGCGACCCTCGCGACGGCCGCCGAGGCCGTACGGACCCATGACGTGAAGCCCCCCGCGGTCATCGTCATCGGCGAGGTCGTGAAGGTCGGGCCGGCCCCGGCCGGTGATCCCTCCGAGTAATCCCGAGTAACTCCGGGTAACCCAACCCGTCCCGCGCCGTTGGCACCGTACGTACGACAAGGCAGTATCACCCTGTGGCCGATCTCATCACCGTCGAGGACCCCGACGACCCGCGCCTGCGCGACTACACGGGCCTGACCGACGTCGAACTGCGCCGCAAACGCGAGCCCGCCGAGGGCCTGTTCATCGCCGAGGGCGAGAAGGTCATCCGCAGGGCGAAGGACGCGGGCTACGAGATGCGCTCGATGCTGCTCTCCGCCAAGTGGGTCGACGTCATGCGCGACGTCATCGACGAACTCCCCGCCCCCGTCTACGCGGTCAGCCCCGAACTCGCCGAACGTGTCACCGGCTACCACGTGCACCGCGGCGCCCTCGCCTCCATGCAGCGCAAGCCGCTCCCGACGGCGGCCGACCTGCTCCAGACCGCCCGCCGGGTCGTCGTCATGGAGTCGGTCAACGACCACACCAACATCGGCGCGATCTTCCGCTCGGCCGCCGCGCTCGGCATGGACGCCGTACTGCTCTCCCCGGACTGCGCCGACCCGCTCTACCGCCGCAGTGTGAAGGTCTCGATGGGCGCCGTCTTCTCCGTGCCCTACGCCCGGCTCGGGACCTGGCCCAAGGGGCTGGAGTCGGTCCGCGAGGCCGGGTTCACCCTGCTCGCCCTCACCCCGGACGAGAAGGCGAAGTCCCTCGACGAGGCAGCCCCGCACCACATGGACCGGGTGGCCCTCATGCTGGGCGCCGAGGGCGACGGCCTCACCACCCAGGCCCTGGTCGCGGCCGACGAATGGGTACGCATCCCGATGGCCCACGGCGTCGACTCGCTGAACGTCGGCGCGGCGGCGGCGGTCGCCTTCTACGCGGTGGCCACCGGCCGCCCCGACCTGTAGACCGGCCTCACCGGTCACTTGTCACAGGTCGGCGGGCAGGGCCTGAGTCCCCTCCACGCGCGCGTGCCGCTCACCGACACCCATCCCGGTGCCACCACTGCCGGGACCGAGCCCGCGCGTGGGCCCCGTACACCCCTGCACCAACGCGATCCCCACCGCCACCAACAGCGTGACGACCACAAAGACGAACAGCCGTTGCCGCAGCAGCCGGGGGTTGGCGGGCCGCAGCCAGCTGCCGTTGCCGCGGCCGGCCGGGCGCCCGCCGCTTCCGCGCTGGGTGGGCCGTGAGCCGTTGGAGCGGGTTGTGTTCCGCGCGGCGGGTGTGTTGCGTCCGCCGGGCGTGTTGCGGCCGGTGGACGCGGGGCGCGAACCGGAACCGGTCCGGGAGGTTCCCGTCCCGACCGCGTTCCCGCGCGGAGTGCTGCCACCGCGCGGAGTGCCGGCACCGCGTGGCGGAGTCCCGCCCCGCGCGGGAGTCGATCCGCGGGACGGCGCGGGACCCCGCGGCGCGGGTGTCGCCCCCTGTGCCGGGCGCGGACCCTGCGGACGCCGCTGCACCCGCTGCTGCTCCGGATACGTCTGCTCCGGGTACGTCTCGGCGAGCCGCCCGGTCGGCCGGTCCGCCTCACCGGAACGCGGCGCCGGCGGACGCCCGTCGAGCATGCCCTGTGCCTCCCGCGCGGCGATCTCCTTCAGCCGCAGCGACAGGTCGAGCGTGCTGGGCCGCTCCTCGGGGTCCTTCGCCAGACAGGCGCGGATGAGAGGGCCGAGCGCGTCCGGCACGCCGTACGTGTGCGCCTCCTCGTGGACGACGCGGTACAGCATCACCTCGGAACTGCCGTGCCCGAAGGGCGAGTCGCCGGTCGACGCGTAAGCGAGCGTCGCGCCCAGCGAGAAGACGTCCGTGGCCGGGGTGACGGCCGCGCCGCGCACCTGTTCGGGCGCGAGGAAACCGGGGGAGCCGACGGCCGTACCGACGTGGGTGAGGGTGGAGGCGCCGGTCGCCCAGGCGATGCCGAAGTCGATGATCCGCGGGCCCTTGGGGGACAGCAGGATGTTGGACGGCTTCAGGTCGCGGTGCACCACACCGGCCTCGTGGACGGCGACGAGCCCCTCCGAGAGCGCGGCGCCCACCATGGCGACCTCGGCCGCGGTCAGCGGACCCTGGTCGGCGACCTTGTCGTGCAGCGAGGGCCCGGGCACGTACTGCGTGGCGAACCAGGGCCGCTCGGCCTCCAGATCGGCCGCGACCAGCCGCGCCGTGCACCCGCCCCGGATCCGCCGGGCGGCGGACACCTCCCGCGCGAACCGCGAGCGGAACTCCTGGTCCTCCGCCAGATCGGGCCGGATCACCTTCAGCGCGACCCGCTGCCCCTTCTTGTCGGAGCCCAGGTAGACAACGCCCATCCCGCCCGCGCCGAGCCGTCTGTGAAGCTTGAACGAGCCGACGACGCGCGGGTCCTCGCGCCTCAGGCGCATCATCGCCATGTTCATCCCCGCTGCCCGGTCCGTATGACGTGCCACAGCTTACGTTTCCCCGGCCGCCCGCGCGCAGAGGCCGCGCCCTCTCGACCCGACGGATTGTCAGTGCCGGGTGGGAGACTTGAAAGGTGGTCAGGGAGCGTGCGAGCAGGGCGGCTTGGCGCCCCGCATGATCCCAACGGGTCTTCACAGAAGGGGGATTGGCCGCGTGAAGGGTGATCGTGTGGAGATAGTCGTGGACGCAGGGGACACAACACGGACGTACGAGGTCGTGGCGAGCAGGGCGGGCCGCCGGGTGGAGACGGCGGTACGCCGAGGTGTGGTGGAAGTGAGCGAAGTCACTCGAAACGGCACCGTGGTGCGTACGGCGCGGTTCATGGCGAATCGGGTCCTCGCCCTGGTCGAGCAGCCCGTCCCGCGGGAGGACAGCTCGGAAAAGTCCGGGCAGACCGGTCGCCCCCTCCGGGAAGACCCCGAGACGTAGGACGTGGTCTCCACCCAGAGGAGTACGCCCCAGGTGGTGGCTCATCCTCCGGGAGGCCCGGCAATCGGTACGAGGGCATGACGCCCGCACAGCGCCGCGCACCTAGATTTGAGGTCAAGCGGCGGGTGCAGCACTCGTCCCCCGAGGTCAGACACCCGCCGCTGCCAAGACAACTGAGAACGGTCAGGAGAGGGACCATGGCCTACACGGCACCGCGGACGATGATCCGTGAACAGGGACGCAGGGCACATGCTGCAGCGTTCCGCCCGCGCCGTACCGGCCGGCGCCACCCGCTGGTGGCGACGGCGATGGCCCTTCCTCTGGCGGTCCTGCTGCTGGTCGTCTTCGACGGCTGGGAGACAGTGGCCACTCAGGCGTCGTCCGTGGGCGTGATGCTGGGGCGCTGAGCGGCGACCCCAGGCCCGGAAGAGCGGTCCGGGCGGGGACATCCACCCATAACCCCGTGGGGACGGGGGTGCGGCGGACGGCACAAATGCCGGCGCAGCTGGGGAGCTGCGCCGGCATTGCTTTTCCCTGACGGGCCCGGGAGGGCCCTGTCAGTGGCTGCTGCTAGCTTCCGCATCCAGAGCTGGAACCGGATGCGGAAGCGGGCTGCCATGGGTGCGTCGGGCTGGGAGTACTACGTTCCCTACCAAGAGGATCTCGGAGCGGCGCTGACCGCCCTCCGCGAGAAGATCTTCGAGGAGCAGGACTACTACTGGGACCCCGCCGACGACGACGGCGAGCCCCGTTTTCGTCCGGCGACGATCGACGAGCTCTGGGAGGACGAGCAGACCCAGGAGGAAGGCACGCACTCGATCCTGGACATGGACAGAATCGGGCGTCCGGGTGAGCCGCCGACCTACGGCACCGTACGGCCACTCGGTTCCGCCGAGGCAACCGAGCGAGTGGGCACCGACCGCCTCACCCGCGCGCACGTCCCGGCCCTGGCTCCGCTGACCGACGACCGCTGGCACGGCAGGTGCGTGGTACTCCACACCGCGGAGGGCGCCCCGCGGGAGATCTACTTCTGGGGCGTCTCGGGCGACTGACCCGAGCCGAGGACAGGCGTGCCGCAGCCCGAGCGCGGCGGCACACCGGCCACTCCCACCCACGTACCCTCCGCAAAGGCCCACGCCCAGTGACCCTGCTCTCCGCCCTGACCGCGAAGGTCAGAACCGCAGCCCACCAAACCCCCCACCCCCGCTGCGCCTGCGGAGCCGCAACCCTCGCCGACCGCCCCGACGCCACAGTCGTCCGCCACGCCGGCACGGTCGCCAAGGCCCACGCCCCCGCCACCGACGAGGCCCACCTCACCACCCTCCTCGCCACGGCCGCCCACCTCCCCGAGATCTTCGTCCCCCCACTGCGCCAGGACCCGGTCCCCCTGGACAAGCGACTGGTGACCTTCTGGCCCTACGGCACCCCCGTCGACCCGGAAGCCCCCGACGCCGCCCCCTGGGAAGCCGCGGCCACCCTCCTCGCCCACCTGCACCGCACACCCGCCCCATCCGGCACTCACCTCCCCATGCGCGGTCCCGCGAAGTCGGCAAGAGCGATCGCCCGCCTCCACCAGGCCCCCAAGGCGGACGCGCACCCCGCCACCCCCGCGATCCTCGACGCCTGGCACGCCCTGCCGCCCTGGACCCGCGCCGAGACCCCCATGCCCGACACCACCACCCTCTGCCACGGCGACTTCCACCTCGGCCAGCTGGTCCGGCACCCCGCCCCGGACGGCCCGTGGCGGCTGATAGACGTCGACGATCTCGGCGTGGGCGTCCCGGCCTGGGACCTGGCCCGCCCGGCCGCCTGGTACGCGTGCGGACTGCTCACCCCCGACGAGTGGACCCGCTTCCTCACCGCCTACCGCACCGCCCGCGGCCCCGCGGTCCCGCCCGACGGCGACCCCTGGCCCGTACTCGACGTACCGGCCCGTGCCCTCACCGTCCAGACCGCAGCGACCGCGCTGGCGAAGGCCCTGACCGCGGACCGGCCGTTGGACGAGGTGGAGCAGTCGGTTGTGGACGCCGTGGCGAGAATGGGCGACATCCCCACGGAGTTGGGTGCAAGCTCCGCGAAGTAGGGTGCAACCGACGGCAGGCGGACGGAGTCTGTCCTGGCGAGACGTGAAGCAGGACCGACCGGCGAGGAGTTGAGCCGACCATGCAGTGTCCGAAGTGTCGTGGGCAGATGCAGACGTACAACCGCAACGGCGTTCAGATCGAGCAGTGCACCAACTGCCGTGGAATCTTCCTGGACTACGGCGAGCTGGAGGCCCTGACCCGCCTGGAGGGCCAGTGGAGCCAGCCCGGCCCGCCGCCCCCGCCGGCCGCCCCGCAGTACCCCGCGGCACCGGTCGCGCCCGCGCCCGCCTGGGGCGCCCCGCAGCACGGCGGCCACGGCGGTCACTACGGCGGCCACGGCCACCGCAACAAGGGCTTCGGGCACATGCTGTTCTCCAGCTGACCCGCCCCGCACCACGACGAAGCCCCCGGCCGTTCAAGACGGCCGGGGGCTTCGATCTGTGTGGACGATACTGGGATTGAACCAGTGACCTCTTCCGTGTCAGGGAAGCGCTCTCCCGCTGAGCTAATCGTCCTCGGGACCAGAACCGTCCTCACTCGCCGAAGCCGGTCATGGGCACTGCGTGCGCGATACTGGGATTGAACCAGTGACCTCTTCCGTGTCAGGGAAGCGCTCTCCCGCTGAGCTAATCGCGCGGAGATCCTCGCGGATCAGGTCCTTGCGGACCAGTGGACGATACTGGGATTGAACCAGTGACCTCTTCCGTGTCAGGGAAGCGCTCTCCCGCTGAGCTAATCGTCCTTGGAGGTGGAGACGGGATTTGAACCCGTGTAGACGGCTTTGCAGGCCGTTGCCTCGCCTCTCGGCCACTCCACCAGGAGTGTAGGGGACCGGGAAGTCCCCTGTTCCTGCGAGCGGACGACCAGGTTCGAACTGGCGACCTCAACCTTGGCAAGGTTGCGCTCTACCAACTGAGCTACGTCCGCTTGTCGTTTCGGTCCGCTCCCACGTCCCGGCGACGTGTTGAACTCTAGCGGATTCCGGTGCCAGCACAAAAACGCGTTTGCGCAGCGTGCTGCCCTGCACCTGGTCAGGGCGCGGGTGCGATCACCCGAAAGGTCACGGCGATGCCACCCGCAGGACACCCACCCTAGACTCGACAGCGTGCTCGACCTCCCACCCCTCGCCCGCTTCGGCGACCGTACAGCCACCCGGCTCCTCGACGTGACCAGCGATCCGGCGGCCCTGGAGTCCGCCGGCTTCTGGGCGGTCTGCGCCGACTTCGAGGGCCGTCTGACCTGTGCCCGGTTCGCTGACGTACGCGAGGAGCCGGTGCCCGCCCCCGTGCCGGGTGCATGGCGCGGTCCGGCCGCCGGCGACTGGTCGTCGTCGCTCGACGACACCGCGTACACGGCGGGTGTGCGGCGGATACGGGAGCACATCGCGGCCGGCGAGGTCTATCAGGCCAACCTCTGCCGCGTCCTGTCCGCGCCCGTGCCGCCCGGCGCCGACGTCGACGCCCTGACCGCACTGCTCGCGCGCGGCAACCCGGCGCCGTATGCCGGAACGATCCGCCTGCCCGCGCACGGCGTCGAGATCGCCACCGCGTCCCCCGAACTGTTCCTGCGCCGGGACGGGCGGACCGTCGAGTCCGGGCCCATCAAGGGGACCGGCCGGACCGAGGCGGACCTGCTGGAGAAGGACTACGCCGAGAACGTGATGATCGTGGACCTGGTCCGCAACGACCTCGGCCGCGTCTGCGCCACCGGCAGCGTCACCGTCCCCGACCTCTGCGCGGTCGAGAAGCACCCCGGCCTCGTCCACCTCGTGTCGGCCGTCCGGGGCGAACTCGCCGAGGACACCGGCTGGCCGGAGCTGCTCGCCGCCGCCTTCCCGCCCGGTTCCGTCACCGGCGCCCCCAAGTCCAGCGCCCTGCGGATCATCGACGCGCTGGAGACGGCACCGCGCGGACCGTACTGCGGCGGCATCGGCTGGGTCGACGCCGACCGCGGCACCGCTGAGCTGGCCGTCGGTATCCGTACGTTCTGGATCGACCGAGCCGCCGGGCTGCTGCGCTTCGGCACGGGCGCGGGCATCACCTGGGGCTCGGATCCACAGCACGAGTGGCGGGAGACCGAACTGAAGGCGTCCCGGCTGCTCGCGGTAGCGTCGGGGGAGTACGAAGGGGACGCCCCGGAATTCTCCATACGAGGTAGGCACCAGTGAAGCTTTGGCTCGACGGCGGGCTCCAGGACACCGAGTCCGCCCGTGTGTCCGTCTTCGACCACGGACTGACCGTGGGCGACGGCATCTTCGAGACGGTGAAGGCGGTGGACGGCAGGGCCTTCGCGCTCACCCGCCACCTCGACCGGCTCACCCGTTCCGCGCGCGGCCTAGGCCTGCCCGACCCGGACGCCGACGAACTCCGCCGCGCCTGCGCCGCCGTGCTCGACGCCAACCCCATGCCGCTCGGCCGGCTGCGGATCACCTACACCGGCGGCCACGGCCCGCTCGGCTCTGACCGCGGCGAGCACGGCCCGACCCTGGTGGTCGCGGTCGGCGAGGCCGCCCCACGCCCCGACTCCACCGCGGTGATCACCGTGCCCTGGACCCGCAACGAGCGGGGCGCGCTCACCGGCCTGAAGACCACGTCGTACGCCGAGAACGTCGTCGCGCTGGCCCGTGCCCGTGAACGGGGCGCCAGCGAGGCGCTGTTCGCGAACACCGTCGGACAGCTCTGCGAGGGCACCGGCTCGAACGTCTTCGTTGTCCTCGACGGCGAGATCCACACCCCGCCGATCGCCTCCGGCTGCCTCGCCGGCATCACCCGCGCCCTGACCGTCGAGTGGACCGGCGCCAGGGAGACGGACCTGCCGCTGGACGTGCTGGAGCGCGCCGACGAGGTCTTCCTCACCTCCACACTGCGCGACGTCCAGGCGGTCCACCGCGTCGACGACCGTGAACTGCCGGGCGCCCCGGGCCCGGTGACCGCCAAGGCCATGCGTGTCTTCGAGGAGCGCTCGGGCGACGACCTCGATCCCTGACCCACCGCACCGGCCGTATCGACCGCATCGACCGCATCGACCGCGGAAAATTCCGCGGAGCCCGAGGCCGTGGTCGGGTAGAACAACGGTGATGACCACCACCCTGCGGCCGACCGAGCCGCTTCAGCGCGACGCCGACGGGGCGCCGTCCCGCCACTTCCGGGTGTGCGTGAACAGCCGTCCCGTCGGCGCGGTCCACCTCGCCACCCACGCCGTCTTCGGGCCGTCCGTCGCCGAGATCCGCGACCTGCGCATCGACGAGCCCGACCGCAGACGCGGACGCGGCACGGTGGCGGCGCTGGCGACCGAGGAGGTGGCCCGCGGCTGGGGCTGCCGGCGCATCGAGATCTCGGTGCCCGCGGAGGGCCACGGGCTGCGCATGGTCACGTCCCTCGGCTACGTCGAACGCAACCGGCTGATGAGCAAGACGCTGGGCGCCACCGCACCCGAACTGCCCGCCGGCAGCGTCGGACGGCCCATGACCGAGGCCGAGTTCGGCCCCTGGGTCGAGAGCGCGATCGCGGAGTACGCGCTCAGCTGGACCCAGCGCGGTGTGTCGGAGGAGGAGGCGCGGCGCAAGTCGGTACGGGACCACGAGCGGCTGCTGCCCCAGGGCCGTGCCACGGAGAACACACTGCTCAGCATCCTGGAGCACGAGGGCACCCCGGTCGGCATGCTCTGGCTGGCGATCCAGGAGGACAGGGCGTTCGTCTACCGCGTCGAGGCCGACGAGGCCCATCGCGGACGGGGCCACGGCCGTGCCCTGATGCTCCTGGCGGAGGCGCAGGCCCTCGCGGCGGGCAGGCCCGCGGTCGGCCTCAACGTCTTCGCCGGGAACACCCCGGCCGAGCGGCTGTACGAGTCCCTCGGCTACGTCCCGACGGGACACTTCCTCTACAAGAGCCTGCTCTGACGGGAACGGGTGCCGGACCGGCCGTCAGCCCCGCCCGGCCAGCAGCCGGTCGGCGATCTCCTCGACGCGCTCGCGCGGACCACCGGGGCTGTTGCGGCCGTCGAACCGCTCGCCGCCGATGACATACGTCGGGGTGCCGGTCACCCCGATCGCCTTGCCCTCGGCCTGGTCGGCGTCGACCACGAGGATGTGCCGGCCGTCGATCAGCGCGGTGTCGAACTCCTCGGCGTCCATGCCGAGTTCACGGGCCACCTCGACCAGCAGGGGCTCGCCCCGGCGTCCCAGTTCCTCGGCACGGTCGAGCACCGCTTCGGCGTAGGGCCAGCCCTGGCCCTGCTCGACCGCCTCCTCGGCGGCCTGGGCGGCGGCGAACGCGTGCTTGTGCTTCTCCAGCGGGAAGTGCCGCAGCCGCAGCTCCAGACGGTCGCCGTAGCGGGCCCGCAGGGCGCGGACGTCGTCCAGGGCCGCACGGGAGTCCGGGCACTGTAGGTCGCACCAGAACTCGAGGACGGGCGCGGTCGCCGGGGCGGGGGAGTCGCTCATGCGATCAGTCTCCCAGCCGGGAGCGGAGCGACCCAATCCGGGCCCACGCGGGAAGTGCGGTGCTACGGCGGTGGCGGTCGCGCCGGGCTGTGACCGCCCCGGTACTGCGGGTATCGGGGCGGCGGCCGCCGTACCGCTTCCGTGCGCGCTGACCGGGACCTTCGGAGGAGTCGACCCGGAGATGTCCCTGATGTCCGGCCAGAGCATGGCCGCACGGGGTGCGGGCGGTGCAGGATGGAAGGGACGAACCACTCCTGTTCGACTCGGCCTGCCTGGAGGACCGGATGATTGCCGAGACCGTCTGTTCCGCCGTCGCCGCGGCCGGCCTCGGCATCGCCGCGGTCACGGCGTACCGCAAGCGTTTCCTGGCGGCCACCCGCATCGCCGCGTACTCACTGGTGCCGCTCGGTCTGGTGATGACCGGCATCGTCGAATGGGCCGCCGACACCGCGTTCAGCCCAACGGCCTGGATCGGCTTCGGTGTGCTCGGCGGCGCCTGGTTGCTGTTCATGACCACCCGTGCGGTGGAGCGGCGCCGGGGCGGTACGCGCAAGGAGCGCAAGGCCGCCGCCGCGGCCGCGCAGACCGACGCCGTGGCGCCGCGCGCCTCGGCACCCTCCCTGGGGCAGGGCTCCCGGCCCGCCGCACAGCCGAGGAACGCCGGGCGGGGTGAGACCTCGGAGGACTTCAGTGACATCGAGGCCATCCTGAAGAAGCACGGCATATGACGCCCGCATGACCGACTGAAACGTCACAGCGGCGGTGACCGGCCGGTTCTCCGCCGCATAACGTCGGCCGGAGCGAGGCGTCACGGTTTCCGACGAACTACCGCTCGATCTGGGCATGTTGGGTGTGTCAAGGTGGCGATTGCGCCATCATCGGCCGCGAGATGCTGGACACGACACAGAGCGACACCAAGCCGCCTCAGGACGAGCCGCGCGGGTGCCTTTTCGCCCTTTCCCAGCCACCGTTGATGATCTTCCTAGCGGTGATCGGGTGTCTGTTCCTCATGGCTGCGCTGCACGACCTGCTGTTGCTGTGAGCCGTACCCGTGGTCTCCGGCGTCACCCGCCGGGGGCCACGACAAGCATCCACCCCGATCGCGGCGCGGAGACGGAGCGTCAGCGGCCTCCGCGCGGGCGGCCCGCGTCGCCGGTTCCGTCCGTCGACTTTCGGTCAGTTTCCGCTCGGGCGGCGATTTCCTTCCGGCCGCCGGCCCGTCCTCAGCCGGTCGCTTCCTTGCGCCGGGCCCGGTACGCGGCCACGTGCAGCCGGTTTCCGCAGGTGCGGCTGTCGCAGTACCGCCGCGAGCGGTTGCGGGACAGGTCGACAAAAGCGTGCCGGCAGTCCGGCGCCTCGCAGCGCCGCAGCCGCTCCTGCTCCCCGGCGACCACGAAGAAGGCAAGGGCCATCCCGCAGTCCGCCGCCAGGTGATCGGCGACGGACGCGCCCGGTGCGAAGTAGTGCACATGCCAGTCGTAGCCGTCGTGGTCGGTGAGCCGGGGGGTGGTGCCCGCGGCGGCGACCAGCTCGTTGATCAGCGCGGCGGCGGACCGGGAGTCCGGGGCCGAGAAGATCGCGGCGAAGCGGCCACGGATCCTGCGGACCGCGGCGAGGTCGAACGCGGAGAGCACACCGACATCGCTCATGTCGTGCTTTCGTACGAACTCCTCGAGGGACGCGATGTCGGACAGTCCGTCCGAGGTCCCGTCGTCGTCCGGGGCGGTGTTCACCAGATCCACCACGGTGTCGAGGGCACACCGGGTGTCGTGGGTGATCAGCACGTTTCGCTCCCTGGCCTGTGGTCGGGCGGGCGCCCGCCGATGCTGGCCGATGGTAGTGGCTCCGCCGCCGGGACCGGCGGCCTCGGATCCACCTACGGCCTGGCTCTACAACGCCGAGCGGCCGGGATGCGTTCCCCGGACACACACAGTGAACCGGCGTCGTCGCCGCGGAAACCCGCGGCGACGACGCCGGTGTGTGCCGTATGCGGTTGTCCGGGCCCGAGCCGTCTCCCCGAGTGGACGGCGCCGGGCGGCTCTGTGTGCGTCTCGCCCCTAGCTCTCCGCCAGGATGTGCGAGAGCTCTTGATCCAGATCGAAGTGCCGGTGTTCCGTGCCCGGTGGCACGGCGGCGTCGGTTCGCTTCAGGAACGACTCCAGCGCCCGCGCGGGCGCCTCGAGCAGTGCCTCGCCCTCCGGAGAGCTCAGGGCGATGCACACGACGCCCTGGCCATGACTGCGCGAGGGCCAGACACGGACGTCGCCGGTGCCGGTGGGGCGGTGCAGCCCCTCCGCGAGGAGGTCGCGGGCGAACACCCACTCGACGGTCTCCTCGGCTCCGGTGTGGAAGGTGGCGTGCACGGCGTAGGGGTCGGCCGTGTCGTACCGCAGGCCTGCGGGGACAGGCAGGGAGGACTCGCTCGACACAACGAGGCGCAGGTGCAGCTCGCAGCTGACCGTGGTGTTCATAAGCGCCAGGGCCTTTCGCTCAGTGTGCGCTCGGGGATTCGCACGTCGGCGAAATCGACATGCCACCTACGGTGCCGTTGTAAACCCCTCTGCGTGTTTTGCGTGTCTTTACGTAACTCTTCCGGCCGAGAACCTCTTCGCCGGGTACGACCATTCCGGTGACCGGTTTCGCTCGGGTAAGGTTTGGCTGTATGAATACGGGGAGTGACGAGCCGGGCGAGGTTGCCGTGGCCGCTGACGACATCGGGACGGGCGGGGCGAAGGGCGAGCAGGCCCTCGGGTCCAGGGCGCCGGAATTCATCAAGGCGCGTCGGCTGCTGCACGTCAGCTGGCAGGTCGGCGTTTTCGTGATCGGCCTGGCGGTCGTGGGGGCCGGCATCGTGATGCTGCCGCTGCCGGGACCCGGCTGGGTGGTGATCTTCGGTGGCATGGCGATCTGGGCGACCGAGTTCGTCTGGGCCCAGCTGGTGCTGCGCTGGACCAAGCGCAAGGTCACCGAGGCCGCGCAGCGTGCGCTGGACCCCAAGGTGCGGCGCCGGAACATCATCCTGACCTCGATCGGCCTGGTGATCGTCGCGGCCATCGGCGGCTTCTACCTGTGGAAGTTCGGCCTGACGATGCCGTGGGACATCAAGGACCAGTGAGCCGGGCCCGGGGGGCGCGGGACCGGCCGACGGTGGTCACGGGCACCGTCTGACATGGGGTAATCTTCTCTCTGCGTCCGGGCGATTAGCTCAGTGGGAGAGCGCTTCGTTCACACCGAAGAGGTCACTGGTTCGAACCCAGTATCGCCCACCCGGACCTGCGGCCCGTCTGTGAGATGCAGACGGGCCGCAGGCGTGTGTGGGGGGCGGTCGCGTGGAACGATTCACGGCATCCGCCGGACGTCTCACGGCATCCGGTCGGCATCTCACACCATCCGCTCGGTGTCGCTGAAACGGATGGTGACGGTCCGTTAGGTGTAGCAACCCGCCAGTGGCCGATCAAAGCTGATCAATCGGACATCCGGCTCTTCGAGAAGAAGTACGCGAAGATCAAAGGGAAGGCGGACTTCCGGTATTCCGTTTCATTCCGTAAGGCTTCCGGACTTGCGCGGCCGACGGAAATCCCCGGGCATTCCCCGGAACTCCGTTGCATTTCTTCGGAAGTGTGACGGGCGTCGCATCCTACTGAACGTCAGGTATCGGATCGGCGCCCCGATATCTGAAACGGCGTCACCTCTACTCCATCCTCCCCAGCGCCTCCCGTGCCCGTCGCACGTCCTGGCGCCGCTGCTCGTAGGTCGCGCCCAGCGCGAGCAGCAGCAGCCCGGCGAGCGCGGGCGGCACCCAGCGGGGCAGGACGCCGGCCACCTGGACCAGATACGGGGCGAGTTCGTGCAGCGTGTCCAGGAGCAGCACCGAGCCGCCCACGACCAGGGGCGCCAGCAGGTGGTGACGGGCGCCGAGCAGGGTGACGAGCAGGGCCGCCGCGCCCAGCAGCAGCGGGCGGTGCCAGTGCGCGTCGCCCCAGGCCGCGAGCAGGCTCGGCACCAGCGTGACCGCGAGCCCCGGGCCGTACGCCGTCCAGGACGACGCCTGCGGGTCGCGGCGCCTGCGCAGGGCGCCGACCAGCAGCGCCGGCACGCTGACCGGCAGCGTGTACGCCTCGGGCGTGTCGACTCCCGACGCCCCGAGGCGCACCCAGGAGGCCAGGACGAACAGGGCCACGGCGAGATATCCGGCGGAGCGCCGGTCCGCGCGTACGGCCGTGCCCGCGACGATCACCCCGCACAGGGCCAGGACCAGCGCCAGCATCGGCGGGTCGGTGACCGCGAGTCCGACGGCGACCAGTCCCGCCGTACCGCCCGCGATCTCCACCGCGAGACGCGTCGCGCCCTCGACGCGCGGGGCGGACAGCGCCGCGCCCGCCGGTACCAGCAGCACGAGCGGTGCGATGTGGTGCGGCTCCCAGCCCAGCGAGGCGCCGGTGGCGCAGACGAGGCCGGTCGCGTACGCCAGGGCCGTGACGGCCGGGAGCGGCCGGCGGGCGCCGAGGGCGAACAGGACCGTCAGGAAGGCGAGTACCGCGAGGGTCGCCGCCTCGGAGGCGAGTGAGAGAAGGGCGAGGCTCGCCGAGGTGACCACCGCGAGCGTGACCGGTGTGACCCGCTTGAGGGTGAGGAGGGCCGCCGTGGCCGCGGCCAGGGTCAGCAGGGCGGCGGCGTACGGAAGTTGCAGGGTGGCGGGTGTCAGGAGCAGGGCCGCCCAGGTGAGGGCCAGTGCGGTGTCGAGGGCGCGCGGGCGCCAGGGCTCGGCGCGGACCGTCAGGGCGAGGAGGGCGGCGACCAGAAGCAGGACGAGTGGTGCCGTCGCGGTGTCCGACGGCCACGGCACGTCCTCCGTCACCGCGGCCCGCGCGTCCGCCGGAGCGCCCTCCCACGCGCGTGCCACCCAGCCGGCCGGTCCCAGGAGCACCAGGACGAGCATCGGCAGGGTCCACAGCAGGGCGATTCCCTGGACGGCACCAGAGGCCCAGGTGAGGCCACCGCGGATCGCGGCGGGGATCCGGTCGGTCCGCCAGACCGCCAACAGGGCCATTCCGCACACCAGATGGACCGGGACCGTCCACATCTCCGGCAGCGTCACGCGCGGCACCGCGGCGAGCGCCGAGACCGTCAGCAGGCCCCCGGCGATCGAGAGAGCCAGGGGCAGGCCGGGCGTCGCGGAATACCAGGCGGCGGCCAGCGCGATCGCCGCCGCGAGGAGGAGGAGCGCCGCCGCACGGGCGGCGGCGCTCGGGCCGGTGGCCGTCAGGGACAACCAGCCGGCCGCCAGAACGCCCCAGCCGCCCATGCCGTACGCACCCACCGCCGCGACGATGCGTACGGACGCGGCGGTCTTGCGGAGCGCCACAATTGTGTCGAGACCCGCCGTCACCAGCAGCGCGGCCGTGATGCCGTACGGATCCGCGCCGGCCGCCACCACCCCGAGCAGCAGGGGGAGTTGGGCCGCGCCCAGGGCCGCGGGGAGCGGCAGGCGCAGCGCCGGTTCCGCGACCCGGGCCAGGCCCAGCGCGTAGGCCGACCAGAGGGCCGCCAGTACGGCGGACGCGACCGCCGTGTACGCCGTGCCGTCCGTGTCCGCGAGCGCCGCCTCGTGCAGCGCGTACGCGTCCAGGACGGTCAGGGCGAGGCCCAGGCCCGCCACCGACTCGGCCGTCGAGCGCAGGCCCCGCTTCAGCAGCGGGACCGGCACGGCGAGCGTCGCCGCCGTGATCACGCCGAGCACCGCGGCTCGTCCCGCGATGCCCAGGTCGCCCCAGCTGACCAGGGTGAAGGCCGCCGCGGCGAGGGTGAGCAGGGCGCCGCCGAGGAGCAGCAGCACGTTCTGGACGCGCGGTGCGGTGGCCTCGGGGCGCGGTGCGACGGCGGCCTGCGGGAACGGGGCGGCGGCCGGGTGCGGCCGCTTCTCCGGGGTGAGCTGTGCGACCAGCCAGGCGCGGCGCACCAGCAACTGGGTCCGGCGCGCGTCGAGCCACGACAGCTCGGCGTCCAGGAGTCGCAACTCCTCGGCCGGGGGCGGGATCCGTGTCATGCCCTGGAGTGTGGTCCGCGTCACGTCACCCGGCATGAGCGCACATACTCAGAGGAGGTACTCAGATCCGGACCGCGTGACCGACCCTGATCGCCGGGCCTCGATCGCCGGACCTCGACCGGTGGACCTCGACCGGTGGACCTCGACCGGTGGACCTCCACCGATGGACGGAGACGTGCGCCGTGGACTGGACCCACTACCGCTTCCGCACCCTCTGGGCGCTGCCCGCGCCGCCCGGCACGGTCTACGACGTGCTGGAGAACGCCGAGGAGTATCCGCGCTGGTGGCGCCAGGTCCGCGAGGTCGACCGCGTCGACGACACCTCGGGAGTGATCAGGATCCGCTCCTTGCTGCCGTACGACATGGTCTTCACCGCGCGGGAGACGCGCCGCGACCGGGACGCCGGGGTGCTGGAGATCGCCATGGCCGGGGACATCGACGGCTGGGCGCGGTGGACGGTCACCGGGCAGGGGCAGGGGCAGGGGCAGGGGCATGGACAGGGGGCGGGGGCGGGGGCGCTCGCCCGGTACGAGCAGGTGGTCGATGTGCGCAAGCCGCTGCTGCGGAGACTCGCGGTGCCGGGGCGGCCGGTGTTCCGGGCCAACCACGCGCTGATGATGCGGTCGGGGCGGCGCGGACTGCTCGCGCACCTCGAAGCGGTTTGAAGGAACCGTGCGCAGGCCTGTATTGTTCAGTGCGTTCCCGGGCGATTAGCTCAGTGGGAGAGCGCTTCGTTCACACCGAAGAGGTCACTGGTTCGAACCCAGTATCGCCCACGTCCGGGAGAGCGACGTGAGTCCGCAGCAGTGCGGGCCACGTCGCTCTTTTGTTGTGTGCGGCCACAGTGCGACCACTGTGCGACCTGTTCGCGCGCGACCCCGGTGTGCCCGGTGGGACTTCAGGCCGCCGCAGGCAGGCCCGGACGCAGGGGCCATGCCGGATCCACCGCCTCCTCGGTGCCGTTGCGCGCGAACCACGCCTGGAGGCCGCGCGCCTGAGCCGCGTGCCACATCGCCTGCAACGGGTGCAGCTCGGCGGGCGACAGCCGCTCCAGGCGCGCGGCGAAACGACGCCCTATCGCCCGTACGAGATCCAGTGACGCCTGGGCGTCCGCGCCCGCGTCGTGCGCGCCGTCCAGCTCGACGCCGTAGTGCGCGCACAGGTCCGTCAGGGTGCGGCGGCCCTTGCGGTAGCGGTCCAGATGCTTGTCGAGGACCCGCGGATCGAGCACAAGCAGCGGGGTGGCCTCGAACCAGTGGGCGAGCGACGACGCGCGGTGGCGCCGCAGCTCGCGGTCGAGGAGCGTCAGGTCGAACGGTGCGTTCATGACCACCAGCGGGCGTCCCGCGGTGGCCTGTTCGGCCAGCTCCGTGGCTATCTCGTGCATCACCGGCGCAGGCCAGCGGCCGTTGCGCGCGAGATGATCGTCCGTCAGCCCGTGCACCGCGGTGGCGGCTTCGGGCACCGGTACGCCCGGATTCACCAGCCAGCGGCTCAGCCGCGGCCGGCTCCCCGGGCCGTCCTGGACGACGAGGGCGGCCGACACGATGCGGTCGGTCTCGACGTCCACGCCTGTTGTCTCCGTGTCGAATGCCGCCAATGGGCCCTCGTACCAGTACGTCATACGTACACAACTCCTCGTTCACCCGCGGCAGCTGACGTCCCGTCTTCTGCCCGTTTGGTGATACCCGGGCCGTTTGCGCACTACGCCGGAAGGAGACAACAGGAGTACGGGTCACCGCAGTTCAGCGACGCGGTCGGCGACCCGACGCGGGGACATTCACTTTGCCTGGAAGGCTGTTGGTCATGGCGATAGCGCAGCCCGAGCGGGGCGGGCTGCTGCCCGAACGCACGGGCCTCTCTCGCGGTTCACTCGCCACCACCGCCTGCATGGAGACATTGCAGGTGGGCTACTTGCACGCCGTGGCGGCGGCCTCCGGCTGCTCGCTCTCGCAGCCCTTTCCGGACAACGGCATCGACTGGCACGTCAGTCACAGCGCGCCGGGGCACACGGTCGACGACGAGGTCACCATCAAGGTGCAGCTCAAGGCGACGTACCAGATCCCGCCCAACCCGCCCGGCCGCTCCTTCTCCTTCACGCTGGACAACGAGCACCTGCGGAAGCTGGCGCGCACACCCGTCTCGGTGCACAAGATCCTCGTCGTGATGCTGGTGCCGCGGTCCCAGGACGACTGGCTGCGCGCCAGCCACGACCGGCTCGACCTGCGCCACTGCTGCTACTGGGTCAACCTGGCCGGACACCCCATCACGGGCCGGCACCGGACCAACGTACGGATACCGACCGCCAGGATCTTCGACGACCGGGCACTGTGCGAGATCATGACGCGCGTCGGGACGGGAGGCAGACCATGACGCACCGTCCGCTCGACGAGCCCGTACGCCCCGTACGACCACACCCGGTCGACCCGTCCTGGCACCGTCCGCCGGAGCCGGACCAGGTCGACCCCGCCGTGCTCAGCGCCCTGCTGCACCGGCACGGCTGGCAGCGACGCGGCGGCGCCGCCGGACGTTACGGCCGGTGGACCCCGCCCGGGCCCGGCGGCCACGGCACCAGCCTCCTGGTGCCGGAGAGCCGCGCCTTCCCCGACAGCGACGACCTGCTCGGCGAGGCGCTCGTCGCGCTGTCCCGCAGCGCGTCGCCGTCGGCCCGCGAGGTGCTGGTCGGGCTGAGCGTGCCCAGCGACGAGATCCGCTGGTGGCGCGACGTACCGACCGGGCCCGCCGGGGCCGCGCCCTGGACGGTCGAGGAACAGCTGCGGGGCGCCGCCCGGCAGACCCTGCTGGCCGCGGCGCTCGCCACGCGCGCGCGTGCGGGCTACTACGGCAGCCGGCACAAGCGGCCCGCCGCCACGATGCTCGACAACGTGCTGGTCGGGGCCGCGGCGGGCGGCCGTCGGCTGACGGCGTTTGTGCCCGTCGACAGCGGGCGGGCGCTGTCCGAACGGCTGCACCAGGCGTTGTACGCGGCTCGCGAGGCCATCGACTACCAGCGGGCCACCGGCGGCATGGACGCCTTCGACGGGGCCGTCGAGGCGGGTGTGAGCCGTGAGCTCACCGAGGCGCTCATCGCGCTGGTCAGGGGTACGGAGGGGGCGCGTATCGCCGTCGAGTGGGCGCCGGCCGCCGGGGCGCCCGAAGGGGCGGTCGCGCAGGCCGAGGCCGTCGAGTTCTCGCCCGGGGACCTGCCCGTGCTGCGGGAGGCCGGCGCGCGGTATCTGCGGGAGGAACCGTCCGTGCCGGTGCGGATCACGGGGACCGTGGTGCGGATGCGGCGGTCGGAGCCGCGGGGGGACGGGATGGTGCGGCTGCGAGTGCTGGCCGGTGCCGAGATTCCGCAGGTGCGGCTGACTCTGGACGAGGAGGACTACCGGATCGCCGGGCAGGCGCATCTGGTGGGGCTGCCGATTCGTGTGCACGGGCGGTTGGAGAGTCGGGGTGGGTTTCGGCGGTTGAGTGGGGCGGGTGGGGTGGTGCCGGTGCAGGTGGATGAGGCGGAGCGGGATCGGCTGATGAAGTCGCTTCAGGAGAACCTGGAGTTTTTCGAGGAGGCCTGCGGAGGGGACTGAGCGGTTTGCCGGCGGGGGGTGCGTTGTCGGGTGCGGGTGCGTTGTGGCTTGTCGCGCAGTTCCCCGCGCCCCTGGGGGGTGGGGGCTGGGCTTCGGTTTGAGGGTGCGGGTGGGTGGGGGCTTGTTGCGCAGTTCCCCGCGCCCCTGGGGGTGGGGGGCCACTTGGCTGCCTGCTAACCGTTTCGCGGTAGCGGGTGGGGGGTCGGTAGGATCCGTAGGCATTGCCGTGCCTGCGTGTGTGCGCGGGACCCCTTCAGTCAGGAGAGACCGGTGTCAGACGTCCGTGTGATCATCCAACGCGATTCCGAGCGGGAAGAGCGCACGGTGACGACGGGCACCACGGCCGCCGACCTCTTCACCGGCGAGCGCTCGATCATCGCCGCGCGGGTCGGTGGTGAGCTGAAGGACCTCGCCCACGTGGTCGCCGACGGCGACGAGGTCGAGCCCGTCGAGATCACCTCCGAGGACGGGCTGAACATCCTGCGGCACTCCACCGCGCACGTCATGGCGCAGGCCGTGCAGGAGCTCTTCCCCGAGGCCAAGCTGGGCATCGGCCCGCCCGTCAAGGACGGCTTCTACTACGACTTCGACGTCGAGAAGCCCTTCACGCCGGAGGACCTCAAGGCCGTCGAGAAGAAGATGCAGGAGATCCAGAAGCGGGGGCAGCGCTTCTCGCGTCGTGTGGTGACCGACGAGGCCGCCCGCGAGGAGCTCGCCGACGAGCCGTACAAGCTCGAACTGATCGGGCTGAAGGGCTCGGCGTCCAGCGACGACGGCGCGGACGTCGAGGTCGGCGCCGGTGAGCTGACCATCTACGACAACCTGGACGCCAAGACCGGCGAGCTGTGCTGGAAGGACCTGTGCCGCGGTCCCCACCTGCCCTCGACCCGCCTGATTCCCGCGTTCAAGCTGATGCGCAACGCCGCCGCCTACTGGCGCGGCAGCGAGAAGAACCCGATGCTCCAGCGCATCTACGGCACCGCCTGGCCGTCGAAGGACGAGCTGAAGGCGTATCTGGACTTCCTCGCCGAGGCCGAGAAGCGCGACCACCGCAAGCTGGGCAGCGAGCTGGACCTGTTCTCCATCCCGGAGCAGATCGGCTCCGGCCTCGCCGTCTTCCACCCCAAGGGCGGCATCGTCCGCCGCGTGATGGAGGACTACTCGCGCCGCCGCCACGAGGAGGAGGGCTACGAGTTCGTCTACACCCCGCACGCCACGAAGGGGAAGCTCTTCGAGACGTCGGGCCACCTCGACTGGTACGCCGACGGCATGTACCCGCCCATGCAGCTCGACGAGGGCGTGGACTACTACCTGAAGCCCATGAACTGCCCGATGCACAACCTGATCTTCGACGCACGCGGCCGTTCCTACCGTGAACTGCCCCTGCGCCTCTTCGAGTTCGGGACCGTGTACCGGTACGAGAAGTCGGGCGTCGTGCACGGCCTGACCCGGGCCCGCGGCTTCACGCAGGACGATGCGCACATCTACTGCACCCGCGAGCAGATGTCGGAGGAGCTCGACAAGACACTCACCTTCGTCCTCGGCCTGCTGCGGGACTACGGCCTGACCGACTTCTACCTGGAGCTGTCCACCAAGGACCCGGAGAAGTTCGTCGGCTCCGACGAGGCCTGGGAAGAGGCGACCGAGACGCTGCGCCAGGTCGCCGAGAAGCAGGGGCTGCCCCTGGTGCCCGACCCGGGCGGTGCCGCCTTCTACGGGCCGAAGATCTCCGTGCAGACCAAGGACGCCATCGGCCGCACCTGGCAGATGTCGACCATCCAGCTCGACTTCAACCTGCCCGAGCGGTTCGACCTGGAGTACACCTCCGCCGACGGCACCAAGCAGCGTCCGGTGATGATCCACCGCGCGCTCTTCGGCTCCATCGAGCGCTTCTTCGCGGTGCTCCTCGAGCACTACGCGGGCGCGTTCCCGGCGTGGCTCGCGCCCGTGCAGGCGGTCGGCATCCCGATCGGCGACGCGCACATCGAGTACCTGGAGCAGTTCGCCGCGGCCGCGAAGAAGAAGGGCCTGCGGATCGAGGTCGACTCCTCCTCGGACCGGATGCAGAAGAAGATCCGCAACGCCCAGAAGGCCAAGGTGCCGTTCATGGTCATCGCGGGCGACGAGGACATGGCCAACGGCGCGGTGTCCTTCCGCTACCGCGACGGCTCCCAGGAGAACGGCATCCCCGTCGAGGCGGCCATCGAGAAGATCGCGAAGGTCGTGGAGGAGCGGACGCAGGTCTGATCCGCCACCGGTGGGAAGCAGGCCCCCGGGACGTCAGCGTCCCGGGGGCCTCTCCTCGTTCCCGCGCGCGAAACGCTGGATCAGCCACGACGAGAACGACCCCGTGACCGTGCCCAGCAGGGCCAGGCCGCAGGCCATCATGGCGACCGCGATCAGCCGGCCCAGCGGAGTCACCGGCGCGATGTCGCCGTAGCCGACGGTCGCCAGCGTCGAGCACGTCCACCACACCGCGTCCCCGAACGTCCGCATCGTCGCGCCCGGGGCGCCGCGCTCCTGGTGGTAGACGGCGAGCGCGCCGGCGAATCCGACCAGGCCGGTGGCCAGGCCCGCGTAGACCATCACCCGCCCGTACAGCGGGAGGCGTGGTCTGCCGTGCCGGCGCTGTACGGCGTCGTAGACCCGGACGATCCGCAGCGGGCGCAGCAGCGGCAACAGCAGGACCAGGGTGTCCAGGCCATGGGTCCGTACGAAGCCCGGGCCGTGGCCGCTCAGCCGCCAGCGCACCGCGTAGTCGACGGCGAACAGCGCCCAGGCCGCCAGCAGCACGGCCAGGCACAGGTCCCGCCACACCGGGGCCAGACCCGGCGCCAGAACGCGGATCGCGTACGCGGCGAGGTAGACGAGTGACGCCACGGCGAGCGGCAACTCGGTACGGTCCTCCCAGCGGGCCGCGCGGCCGGTGTCGTCCATCGGGCCAGCTTGGCCGGGGTGGCTTTCCGCGAGCCCCGGCGACACGCCGCGAACGGGCGAAGCCATATGCTCTCCTGCATGACCAGTGAGCCGGAGCAGCAGATCGGAGTGGGGACGCAGGACGCGTTCCAGCGCCTGTGGACGCCCCACCGGATGGCCTACATCCAGGGCGAGAACAAGCCGAGCGGTCCGGGTGCCGAGGACGGCTGCCCCTTCTGCTCGCTGCCGGCCAAATCCGACGAGGACGGGCTGATCGTCAGGCGCGGCGAGCAGGTGTACGCGGTGCTCAACCTGTACCCGTACAACGGCGGCCATCTGATGACCGTGCCCTACCGTCACGTCGCCGACTACACCGATCTGACGGTCGAGGAGACCGCGGAGCTGGCGGAGCTGACGAAGCAGGCGATGACCGCCCTGCGGACGGCGTCCGGCGCGCACGGGTTCAACATCGGGATGAACCAGGGGAGTGTGGCGGGGGCCGGGATCGCCGCGCATCTGCATCAGCACATCGTGCCGCGCTGGGGTGGGGACACGAACTTCATGCCCGTCGTGGGGCATACGCGGGTGCTGCCGCAACTGCTGGCCGACACCCGCAAGATGCTGGCGGATGCCTGGCCCTCCGCGGCCTGAGGCGAACCGTGGTACGCCGGTGCCCGGCGCGGTCGCCGGGCCCCCTCGTGCTACGCGTCGTACAGGTCCGCCTTCCGCGGTGACGGGTCTTGGACCGCCGAGGACAGGAACGCCGAGCGGGCGCCGAACTTGTCGGTGTCCACGCCGTTCTCCTCCAGGACGCGGATCGCCGCGGAGTGGACCACACGCAGGACCGGGGTCGCGGCGCGCAGCGCGTCGTCGGCCATGAAGCGGTGGCGCCAGGGCTGGTCGGCCCAGGCGTGGCGGAGGCCGAAGGGCTCGGGCAGGCCCACCGAGCCGCCCAGCCAGTTCAGCAGCGGGGGATACCAGGTCAGGGGCGCGCGGACCGCGAGCCGTACCACCTCGTTGGTCGAGACCAGGGGCAGCTTCACCGTGCGGTTCTCCCACGGCTTGAGCGACTTCTGGACCTGCTTGGTGGGCGCCTCGGACTTGGTCGTGAACAGGGAGTTCACCGGGCCGAGCGCGTGCCCGGTCACCTCGATGCGCAGGGTCGCGTGCAGTACGGTCACCGTGATCAGCATGGTGATGACCAACTGCCCGTCCCACAGTGTCCACTGCACACCGAGGTAGTGCCGGTCGCCGGCGCCGAACTGCTGCTTGTTGCAGATGTCCTGTATGGCGTGCTGCTTGATCTGGAAGGCCTCGACGTCCGTGCCCTCCGGGCGGGACACACCCTTGGCGTTCTCCCCGATCGGGGTCACGATCCAGTGGCGTATCGAAGGCTTGGGGAAACCGCCGGTGTTGAGCGGGCCGCGCTCCAGCATGCGCAGCTGGTCGTGGATCGAGCGTATGACGTCCCAGCTGCGGAACGGGTGGATCTCCCGGTCGGAGTCCTTCGGCACCAGGTCCTCGGCGAGCTGCCAGGCGCCCCAGCGGGTGCCCATGCCGAGTATGCCCTTGGGGCCGGCGTAGAACACGGAGTTGGACTGCTGCTCGGCGCTGAGCCGGGCCAGCGACTGGCGCAGTTGCTCGGCCGCGGTCTCGCCGGGGTTGGTCGGCACCGCCTCGGGCACCTTGGCGCCGACGCTGCCGCCGGAGAGCAGGCTGTCCCAGCGCTCGCGGAGGTCCTTCGCGGTGTACTCGCAGATCCGCTTGGCCCAGAACCAGCCGATCACCGGCATCACGACCGTCGCCCGCGCGTACCAGCCCCAGAAGCCGTCGAACGGCATCCGGACCAGGAAGATCACGGCCAGCACGCCCACGGCCACCAGCAACGCGGTGCCGAGCGCGGACGCCCGCTTGTCGTCCCGCCGGTCGATGGTCGCGCGGATCTGGAAGACCAGCAGCCACAGCAGCATGCCGGGCAGGAACAGCAGCCCGCAGACCACCGTGATCGCGGTCAGCCTGTTGTCCCGCTCGCGCCGGATCCGGTTGGCCGCGAGGCAGTGCTCGACGACCACCTGGGGCTCGGCGCCGAAGGACTGGATCAGCGGCGCACGGCCCTTGCCCAGCATCCGGTCCACCACCGCGCGGGAGAACGCCTCGCCCAGGTTGGGCCGGAAGATCGCCGCCCACTTGCGGCCCGGCTTCACCGTCGACTGGTGCCAGTCGTTGTCGGCCTTCTTGATGTCCTCCACCGGGCCGTCCCGGTAGGCGGCCGAGGCCAGCGCCGACGTCGGTGCCTGCCCGCCGTCGCCCGTGCGGGGCACCTGTGGTCCGAAGATGTCCGCGTAACCGCCGTCAACGGTCATTCCCGCCCCCGATCGCCGCGCACTGTCGCCTCTGCGGCACTTCCCGACTTCCGCGCCTCGCACACCTGTTGGCCGGTCGTACGTTCCGCACGATCACCCCACCCGATCACGTGATCAGCGTATCCCCAGCCACTGACATCCGTCGGCGGACGACCGAAGCCGCCCGCCGGTCAGGAGCGGAGCGTTCCGGAACGCGCCCCGTGGCGTGGGGCCGCGAGCCCCCGCCCCAGAGGGACTTGTGCCCGTCCGGGCCCAACTCCTAGCCGTCTCCGGCCTGTTCGCGGACCCGTTCGGCGACCTGCGGGGGCATTGGTTCGTGCCGGGCGTACGCGCGGTCGAAGCGCGCCGTGCCGTGCGACAGGGAGCGCAGATCGACGGCGTACCGGCCGATCTCGATCTCGGGCACCTCGGCCCGGACCAGCGTCCGCCCGCCGCTGGTCTGCTCCGTGCCCAGCACCCGGCCGCGCCGCCCGGACAGATCGCTCATCACGGCGCCCACGTAGTCGTCGCCGACCAGCACGGTCACCTCGGCGACCGGCTCCAGGAGATGGATCCTCGTGTCGGACGCGGCCTCGCGCAGCGCCAGCGCGCCGGCCGTCTGGAACGCGGCGTCGGAGGAGTCCACGGAGTGCGCCTTGCCGTCCAGCAGCGTGACCCGTACGTCGACCAGCGGATAGCCGGCCGCGACCCCCTTGCCGGCCTGGGCGCGTACGCCCTTCTCGACGGACGGGATGAACTGCCGCGGCACCGCCCCGCCGACCACCTTGTCGACGAACTCGATCCCCGAGCCGTTCGGCAGCGGCTCGACCTCGATCTCGCAGATCGCGTACTGCCCGTGCCCGCCGGACTGCTTCACGTGCCGCCCGCGCCCGGCCGACCGGTCCGCGAACGTCTCCCGCAGCGACACCTTGTGCGGTACGAGGTCCACCTGGACGCCGTACCGGGTGCGCAGCCGTTCCAGGGCCACGTCCGCGTGCGCCTCGCCCAGGCACCACAGCACGACCTGGTGGGTGGACTGGTTCTGCTCCAGGCGCATGGTCGGGTCCTCGGCGACCAGCCGGGACAGGCCCTGCGAGAGCTTGTCCTCGTCCGCCTTGCTGTGCGCCTGGATCGCCAGCGGCAGCAGCGGGTCCGGCATCTGCCAGGGCTCCATCAGCAGCGGGTCGTCCTTGGCCGACAGGGTGTCGCCGGTCTCCGCGCGGTTGAGTTTCGCCACGCTCGCCAGGTCGCCCGCGATGCAGTGCGACAGCACCCGCTGCTGCTTGCCGAACGGGGCCGACAGGGCGCCGACGCGCTCGTCGACATCATGGTCCTCGTGTCCGCGGTCGGCGAGCCCGTGCCCGGAGACGTGCACCGTCTCGTCGGGCCGCAGCGTCCCGGAGAAGACCCGCACCAGCGAGACCCGGCCGACGTACGGGTCGGACGCCGTCTTCACGACCTCGGCGACCAGCGGACCGCCCGGATCGCACAGCTTCAGCTCGCGCGGCCTGCCGTCGACCGTGGTGACCCGGGGCGCCTGCCGCTCCAGCGGCGTCGGGAACCCGCCGGTGACCAGTTCGAGCAGCTCGACCGTGCCGAGGCCCTGACGGGCGCCGGCGGCCGCGGGGGCGGCGGCGAGGACGGGGAAGAAGATGCCGCGCGCGACGGCCCGCTCCAGATCGTCGACGAGTGTCTTGACGTCGATCGGCTCGCCGCCGACGTACCGGTCCATGAGGGTCTCGTCCTCGCTCTCGGCGATGATTCCCTCGATCAGCCGGTTGCGGGCCTCCTCGATCAGCGGCAGCTGGTCGGCGCCCGGCTGGGACTCGGTACGCGCGCCGGACGAGTAGTCGAACAGGGTCTGTGACAGCAGCCCGATCAGCCCGGTCACCGGGGCGTGTCCGTCGGGACCGGCGGGGCCGTGCAGGGGCAGATACAGCGGCAGTACGGCGTCCGGGTCGTCCGCGCCGAAGGCCTCCGCGCAGATCCGCGTCATCTCCCCGAAGTCCGCCCGCGCGGACTCCAGGTGCGTGACCACGATGGCGCGCGGCATACCGACGGCCGCGCACTCCTCCCACACCATGCGGGTCGAGCCGTCCACGCCGTCCGAGGCGGAGACAACGAAAAGGGCCGCGTCCGCGGCTCGCAGACCGGCCCTGAGTTCCCCGACGAAGTCGGCGTATCCGGGTGTGTCGAGGAGGTTGACCTTGATGCCGTTCCACTCGACCGGCACCAGGGAGAGCTGTACCGAGCGTTGTTGACGGTGCTCGATCTCGTCGTAGTCCGAGACGGTCGCGCCGTCCTCCACGCGGCCCGCCCGGTTCAGTGCCCCCGCCGTCAGCGCGAGAGCCTCCACCAGAGTCGTCTTGCCCGAGCCGGAGTGGCCGACCAGCACGACATTCCGTACGGATGTGGGGTGGTCGGCCGCCGCTGCTCTGCCGGCGGCTCCGGGATGTGCGTTCGCCTTGTCGCCCATGGCCTTGCCTCCCGTGCGCGGTGAGGTCGTCGAGGGCGCGGACACGCGGGGCCGCGTGCGGTGGCGGCTCCTTCGACGCCCGCGGTCCTTCGAGCTTTCCACTCCCGTCACGGTGCGTCCATACAAGCGACGCGAACCCGCCTCCGGGCGCCCCCTGCGGGCCACTCGCCGCACACCGTCACCCGCTGTGGGTGCCCGGCGGTCGTACAAGCGCGCGCGTGGCTACGATGGGCCAGCCGGCGGCCAGCAGGGCCGGGCGGCGCCAGAGACCCTCGGGAAGGCCATGCTGAACAAGTACGCGCGTGCATTCTTCACGCGTGTCCTCACTCCTTTCGCCGCGTTTCTGATCCGGCGGGGCGTGAGCCCCGACACGGTCACGCTGATCGGCACCGCCGGCGTGATGGCGGGCGCGCTGGTCTTCTATCCCAGGGGAGAGTTCTTCTGGGGCACGATCGTGATCACCCTCTTCGTCTTCTCCGACCTGGTCGACGGCAACATGGCCCGCCAGCTCGGCCGCTCCAGCCGCTGGGGCGCGTTCCTCGACTCCACCCTCGACCGGGTCGCCGACGGTGCCGTCTTCGGCGGCTTCGCCCTCTGGTACGCGGGCAACGGGGACAACAACGTCCTGTGCGCGGTGTCCATCTTCTGCCTGGCCAGCGGCCAGGTGGTGTCGTACACCAAGGCGCGCGGCGAGTCGATCGGCCTGCCGGTCGCCGTCAACGGTCTTGTCGAGCGCGCCGAGCGCCTGGTGATCTCGCTGGTCGCGGCCGGTCTCGCCGGCTTCGAGACGTTCGGTGTGCCCGGCATCCACGTACTGCTGCCCATCGCCCTGTGGATCGTGGCCGTCGGCAGCCTGGTGACACTCGTCCAGCGGGTCGTCACGGTCCGCCGCGAGTCGGCCGAGGCGGAGGCGGAGGCGGCCGAGGACGCCGCGCCCGGCGCCACGGCCCAGGAGAACGCCTCCCACGGGAGCGAGGCGGCGAAATGAGCACACGGGAGCGACTGACCGACGCGCTGTACGGCCTCGGCTGGAGCACCGTGAAGAAGCTCCCCGAGCCCGTCGCGGTCCGGCTCGGCAACGCGGTCGCCGACCTGGCCTGGAAGCGGCGCGGCAAGGGCGTCAGGCGCCTGGAGAGCAACTACGCGCGCGTGGTGCCCGACGCGGGCCCCGAGCGGCTCGCGCAACTGTCCCGCGCGGGCATGCGTTCGTACCTGCGCTACTGGATGGAGTCCTTCCGGCTGCCCGCCTGGAGCCCGGAGCGGATCAGGACCGGCTTCGCCGTCAAGGACGTGCACCACCTCACCGACGGCCTCGCCTCCGGCCGGGGCGTCATCCTCGCGCTGCCCCACCTGGGCAACTGGGACCTGGCCGGCGCCTGGGTCACCACCGAACTGAAGACCCCGTTCACCACGGTGGCCGAACGGCTCAAGCCGGAGACGCTGTACGACCGCTTCGTCGCCTACCGCGAGGGCCTCGGCATGGAGGTCCTGCCGCACAGCGGCGGCACGGCCTTCGGCACGCTCGCCAGGCGGCTGCGCGACGGCGGCCTGGTCTGCCTGGTCTCCGACCGCGACCTGTCCGCGTCCGGTGTCGAGGTCGACTTCTTCGGCGAGACCGCGCGGATGCCCGCGGGACCCGCACTGCTCGCCCAGCAGACAGGCTGTCTCCTGCTGCCCGTCACCCTCTGGTACGACGGCTCGCCCATCATGCGGGGGCAGGTGCATCCCCCGATCGAGGTACCCGAGTCAGGTACCCGCACCGAGAAGACGTCTGTCATGACACAGGCGCTGGCCGATGCCTTCGCCTCGGGGATCGCCGAGCATCCGGAGGACTGGCACATGCTTCAGCGGTTGTGGGTCAAGGATCTCGAACCCCGTACGTCGGGCGGGGAGAGCACGTGAGAATCGGCATCGTCTGCCCGTACTCCTGGGACGTGCCGGGCGGCGTCCAGTTCCACATCCGCGATCTGGCCGAGTACTTCATCCGCCTCGGACACGAGGTCTCCGTCCTCGCCCCGGCCGACGACGACACCCCCCTGCCGCCGTACGTCGTCTCCGCGGGCCGCGCCGTCCCGGTGCCGTACAACGGCTCGGTGGCCCGGCTCAACTTCGGCTTCCTGTCCGCCACGCGCGTGCGGCGCTGGCTGCACGACGGCGCGTTCGACGTCGTGCACATCCACGAGCCCACCTCGCCCTCTCTCGGCCTGCTCACCTGCTGGGCGGCCCAGGGCCCGATCGTGGCCACGTTCCACACGTCCAACCCGCGCTCGCGCGCGATGATCGCCGCCTACGCCATCCTCCAGGCGGCGCTGGAGAAGATCAGCGCCCGGATCGCCGTGAGCGAGTACGCGCGGCGCACCCTCGTCGAGCACCTCGGCGGCGACGCCGTGGTCATCCCGAACGGCGTGGACGTCGACTTCTTCGCCCGCGCGGAGCCCAATCCCGCCTGGCAGGGCGACACGATCGGCTTCGTCGGCCGGATCGACGAACCCCGCAAGGGCCTGCCGGTGCTGATGCGTGCCCTGCCGCGGATACTCGCCGAGCGCCCGCAGACCCGGCTGCTGGTGGCCGGCCGCGGCGACGAGGAGCAGGCCGTCTCCGGGCTGCCGGCCGAACTCCGCTCCCGCGTCGAGTTCCTCGGCATGATCAGCGACGAGGACAAGGCCCGCTTCCTGCGCAGCGTCGACCTGTACGTCGCCCCCAACACCGGCGGCGAGAGCTTCGGCATCATCCTCGTCGAGGCCATGTCAGCGGGCGCACCGGTCCTCGCCTCCGACCTCGACGCGTTCGCCCAGGTCCTCGACCAGGGCGCGGCCGGCGAACTCTTCACCAACGAGGACCCGGAGGCCCTGGCCAAGAACGCCCTGCGCCTGCTGTCCGACCCGGCCCGCCGCACCGAACTCCGCGAACGCGGCAGCGCCCACGTCCGCCGCTTCGACTGGTCGACGGTCGGCGCGGACATCCTGTCGGTGTACGAGACGGTGACGGCGGGCGCGGCGGCGGTGGCGACGGACGAGCGGGCGCCGGGGACGGGGTTGAGGGCACGGCTGGGCCTCGTACGAGACTGACGGCGCCGCTTCCGAGACCGAGGGCGCCGCTACCGAGACCTAGGGCGCCGCTTCTCGGGCCGGGGGCGGTACTTCCAGCCCGTCCCGCGTTTGAGGACGAGGCCCGTCCAGGGCCGAGGCGGGGGCCCGGGGGCGGCAGCCCCCGGACGGAGGCGAGGGCACCGCCAACATCACCCGCACCGCCAGGGCCCAGGCAGCGCATAGGCTAACCGCCCGTGACGGCAACCCTGATCTGGATCCTCGTAGCCCTCGTGGCGATCGGCCTCTACCTGAGCTGGACCGCCGGCAGGCTGGACCGCCTGCACGCGCGCATCGACGCCACCCGCGCCGCACTGGACGCCCAGCTGCTGCGCCGGGCCTCCGTGGCACAGGAGTTGGCCACGTCCGGCGTCCTCGACCCGGCCGCGTCGATCGTCCTGTACGAGTCCGCGCACGCGGCCCGGCAGGCCGAGGAGGAACAGCGCGAGGTCGCCGAGAGCGACCTGAGCCAGGCCCTGCGGGCCGTCTTCGCGGAGCCGCAGCAGGTCGAGGGCGTACGCGAGGCCCCCGGCGGGGAGTCCGCGGCGCACGAACTGACGGAGGCCGTACGGCGGGTCCCGATGGCGCGCCGGTTCCACAACGACGCCGTGGGCGCCGCGCGGCGGCTGCGGGAGCACCGCAAGGTGCGCTGGTTCCGGCTGGCGGGCCACGCCCCGTTCCCGATGGCCTTCGAGATGGACGACGAGCCTCCGGCGGCACTGGTGGACCGCGCGGCCTGACCGGAACGGGCGGCCACTTCGGCGCGACACGCGGGAAAACGATCCACCGCCTCCTCATTGGCCCTTGCTGTGGACTGCTCGCCTCACGTTTCCTCGGTCCAGCACAGTCCTACTTCGCCGAGTGAGGTCATACCCGTGTCCACCACGCTTCCCGACTCCGCCCAGACCCCCGAGACCGGCACCGCGCGTGTGAAGCGCGGGATGGCCGAGCAGCTCAAGGGCGGTGTGATCATGGACGTCGTCACGCCGGAGCAGGCGAAGATCGCCGAGGACGCGGGCGCCGTCGCCGTCATGGCCCTGGAGCGCGTCCCGGCCGACATCCGCAAGGACGGCGGCGTGGCCCGGATGTCCGACCCGGACATGATCGAGGGCATCATCGAGGCCGTCTCGATCCCGGTGATGGCCAAGTCCCGCATCGGCCACTTCGTCGAGGCCCAGGTCCTCCAGTCCCTCGGTGTCGACTACATCGACGAGTCCGAGGTGCTGACCCCGGCCGACGAGGTCAACCACTCCGACAAGTGGGCGTTCACCACCCCCTTCGTCTGCGGTGCGACCAACCTCGGCGAGGCCCTGCGCCGTATCGCCGAGGGCGCCGCGATGATCCGCTCCAAGGGCGAGGCCGGCACGGGCAACGTCGTGGAGGCGGTCCGCCACCTGCGCCAGATCAAGAACGAGATCGCCCGCCTGCGCGGCTACGACAACAACGAGCTGTACGCCGCCGCCAAGGAGCTGCGCGCCCCGTACGAGATCGTCAAGGAGGTCGCCGAGCTGGGCAAGCTCCCGGTGGTCCTCTTCTCCGCCGGCGGTGTCGCCACCCCGGCCGACGCCGCGCTGATGCGCCAGCTCGGTGCCGAGGGCGTCTTCGTCGGCTCCGGCATCTTCAAGTCCGGCGACCCGGCCAAGCGCGCCGCCGCCATCGTGAAGGCCACCACCTTCTACGACGACCCGAAGATCATCGCGGACGCGTCGCGCAACCTCGGCGAGGCCATGGTCGGCATCAACTGCGACACCCTCCCCGAGACCGAGCGCTACGCCAACCGCGGCTGGTAGTCCCTGATGAGCACACCCGTGATCGGGGTCCTGGCCCTCCAGGGCGACGTACGGGAGCACCTGCTGGCCCTGGCCGCGGCCGGCGCCGTGGCCAGGCCGGTGCGGCGCCCCGAGGAACTCGCCGAGGTCGACGGCCTGGTCGTTCCCGGCGGCGAGTCGACCACCATCTCCAAGCTGGCCGTGCTCTTCGGCGTGATGGAGCCCCTGCGCACGCGCGTGCGGGAGGGTCTGCCCGTCTACGGCACCTGCGCCGGCCTGATCATGCTCGCCGACAAGATCCTCGATCCGCGCTCCGGCCAGGAGACGATCGGCGGCATCGACATGATCGTGCGCCGCAACGCCTTCGGCCGCCAGAACGAGTCCTTCGAGGCGGCGGTCGACGTCCGGGGCGTCGGGGGCGATCCTGTAGAGGGCGTTTTCATCAGGGCCCCCTGGGTGGAGTCCGTGGGCGCCGCGGTCGAGGTGCTCGCCGAGCACGAGGGGCACATCGTCGCGGTCCGCCAGGGCCACGCGCTCGCCACGTCGTTCCATCCGGAACTGACCGGCGACCACCGTGTGCACGCGCTGTTCGTCGAGATGGTGCGCGGCAAGCGGGTGGCAGAGTCCTTGTAGGATCTCAGGCGTTCCTACAGAGATTGGTTACGCGAAGGAGACAGGCAGATGTCCGGCCACTCTAAATGGGCCACGACGAAGCACAAGAAGGCCGTGATCGATGCCAAACGCGGCAAGCTCTTCGCGAAGCTGATCAAGAACATCGAGGTCGCTGCGCGGATGGGGGGCGTCGACATCGAGGGCAACCCGACGCTCTACGACGCCATCCAGAAGGCGAAGAAGCAGTCGGTCCCGAACAAGAACATCGACTCCGCGGTCAAGCGCGGCGGTGGTCTTGAGGCCGGTGGCGCCGACTACGAGACGATCATGTACGAGGGCTACGGCCCCAACGGTGTCGCGGTGCTCATCGAGTGCCTCACCGACAACCGCAACCGTGCCGCCTCCGACGTGCGCGTCGCCATGACCCGCAACGGCGGCAACATGGCCGACCCCGGTTCGGTGTCGTACCTCTTCAACCGCAAGGGCGTCGTGATCGTCCCCAAGGGCGAGCTGTCCGAGGACGACGTCCTCGGTGCCGTCCTGGACGCGGGCGCGGAGGAGGTCAACGACCTCGGTGAGAACTTCGAGGTGATCAGCGAGGCCACCGACCTGGTCGCGGTCCGCACCGCGCTCCAGGACAACGGCATCGACTACGACTCCGCCGAGGCCAACTTCGTCCCGACCATGCAGGTCGAGCTGGACGAGGACGGCGCCAAGAAGATCTTCAAGCTGATCGACGCTCTCGAGGACAGCGACGACGTGCAGAACGTCTTCGCCAACTTCGATGTCAGCGACGAGGTCATGGAGAAGGTCGACGCGTAACGCTGCCGCGGGCTGAGCGGATCCGGCGGGCCGGAGGGACAACACGTCCCCACGGCCCGCCGCTGTTGTCAGTGCCAGCAGATAGCCTGGCGTGACTCAGAAGATCACCGCCCACGGACCCCAGCCGTCGATGGAGGAACCCTGGCGGTGCTCAGCCAGGTCCGCGAGAGCGGCGGCGGCTCAGCCGCGAAGAGGGGAGGGGCCGGTGCGGGTACTCGGGGTGGACCCCGGTCTGACACGGTGCGGTGTTGGTGTCGTCGAGGGGGTCGCGGGCCGGCCGCTCACCATGCTCGGTGTCGGCGTCGTCCGCACACCCCCGGACGCCGACCTCGGCCACCGGCTCGTCGCGATCGAGCAGGGCATCGAGGAATGGCTGGATCGCCACCACCCCGAAGTCGTCGCGGTGGAGCGTGTGTTCAGCCAGCACAACGTGCGTACGGTGATGGGCACCGCCCAGGCCAGCGCGGTCGCCATGCTGTGCGCCGCCCGGCGCGGCATCCCCGTGGCGCTGCACACGCCCAGCGAGGTCAAGGCCGCCGTCTCCGGCTCGGGCCGCGCCGACAAGGCGCAGGTCGGCGCCATGGTCACCCGCCTGCTGCGGCTCGACGCACCGCCCAAGCCGGCCGACGCCGCCGACGCCCTCGCGCTCGCCATCTGCCACATCTGGCGCGCCCCCGCGCAGAACCGCCTTCAGCAGGCCGTCGCCCAGCACACCGCGAAGGCAGCCGCGGCCACCGCCGCGTCGGCCGCCGCATCAAACACCGCATCAACCGCATCAACCACCGCATCGAAAGGCCGTACGGCATGATCGCCTTCGTCAGTGGCACGGTAGCCGCCCTCGCTCCGGACGCCGCGGTGGTCGAGGTCGGCGGGGTCGGCATGGCCGTCCAGTGCACGCCGAACACGCTGTCCACACTCCGCCTCGGCAAGCCCGCCAAGCTCGCCACCTCCCTGGTCGTCCGCGAGGACTCCCTGACGCTCTACGGCTTCGTGGACGACGACGAGCGGCAGGTGTTCGAGCTGCTCCAGACCGCCAGTGGCGTCGGCCCCCGGCTCGCCCAGTCGATGCTCGCCGTGCACAGCCCCGACGGACTGCGCCGGGCCGTCGCCACCGCCGACGAGAAGGCCCTCACCGCGGTGCCCGGCATCGGCAAGAAGGGCGCACAGAAACTCCTCCTCGAACTGCGGGACCGGCTCGGCGAGCCGATCGGCGCCCCCGCGATCGGCGCCCCGGTCACCTCGGGCTGGCGCGACCAGCTGCACGCCGCCCTGATCGGCCTCGGCTACGCCACACGGGAGGCCGACGAGGCGGTCGCCGCCGTCACCCCGCAGGCCGAAGCCGCCGAGGGAACACCCCAGGTCGGAGCCCTGCTCAAGGCGGCCCTCCAGACCCTGAACAGAGCCCGCTGACCACCCGCCGCGCGCCCCGCCGCTCACCAGGGACCCGGCGCCCACCGTGGACCCGGCGCCGCGCGGCGGCACCCGGCCGACAGGCCCCGCCCGGCACGCCCTTGCTAGGAGACCTTCAGTGAACTGGGACGAACCGACCGACAGCTCCGACGCGGAGCGGCTGGTGGGCTCTGTCGCCGACCGTGAGGACCAGGCCGTCGAGGCCGCGCTGCGCCCCAAGGACCTGGACGAGTTCATCGGCCAGGAGAAGGTCCGCGAGCAGCTCGACCTCGTGCTGCGTGCCGCACGCGCGCGGGGCGCCACCGCGGACCACGTCCTGCTCTCCGGCGCCCCGGGCCTCGGCAAGACCACCCTGTCGATGATCATCGCGGCCGAGATGGGCGCCCCCATCCGCATCACCTCGGGCCCCGCCATCCAGCACGCCGGCGACCTCGCCGCGATCCTCTCCTCCCTCCAGGAGGGCGAGGTCCTCTTCCTCGACGAGATCCACCGCATGTCCCGGCCCGCCGAGGAGATGCTGTACATGGCGATGGAGGACTTCCGCGTCGACGTGATCGTCGGCAAGGGCCCCGGCGCCACCGCGATCCCCCTGGAGCTGCCCCCGTTCACCCTGGTCGGGGCCACCACCCGCGCGGGCCTGCTGCCGCCCCCGCTGCGCGACCGCTTCGGCTTCACCGCGCACATGGAGTTCTACGAGCCCACCGAGCTGGAGCGGGTCATCCACCGCTCGGCGAACCTGCTGGACGTCGAGATCGACACCGACGGCGCCGCCGAGATCGCCGGCCGCTCCCGCGGCACCCCCCGTATCGCCAACCGGCTGCTGCGCCGCGTCCGGGACTACGCGCAGGTCAAGGCCGACGGAAGCATCACCCGCGAGATCGCCGGTGCCGCGCTGAAGGTCTACGAGGTCGACGCCCGGGGCCTGGACCGACTGGACCGGGGGGTGCTGGAGGCGCTGCTCAAGCTGTTCGGCGGCGGACCGGTCGGGCTGTCGACGCTGGCCGTGGCCGTGGGGGAGGAGCGCGAGACCGTCGAGGAGGTCGCCGAGCCCTTCCTGGTCCGCGAGGGCCTGCTGGCCCGTACGCCGCGCGGCCGGGTCGCGACCCCGGCGGCATGGGCGCATCTCGGCCTCACACCGCCCCGCACGGGGCCTGTGGGAAACGGACAAGGGGACCTGTTCGGGACGTGACGGCGAGCGCATTGGCCCGCTCAGGAACCCGAGTGCCATGCTGAGCGTTGTTCCATGCGCGCGGACTCGCTTAGACTCCGCCGATGCCGCCATTCTCGGCGGCGACAATCCCCCAACCATCAGGCCGTTCAACATCGCGGTCGCGCGAAGGAAGTTCCGACCCGTGAGTCTCCTGACCCTCCTCCCGTTCATTGTGCTCATCGGGGCCATGTTCCTGATGACCCGGTCGGCCAAGAAGAAGCAACAGCAGGCCGCCGACATGCGGAACCAGATGCAGCCCGGTTCCGGCGTCCGCACCATCGGGGGTATGTATGCGACGGTCAAGGAGGTCGGCGAGGACACGGTCCTCCTCGACGCCGGTCCCGGCGTCGAACTGCTCTTCGCGAAGAACTCGATCGGTGCCGTTCTCACCGACGACGAGTACAACCGCATCGTCCACGGTGTCGAGCACGACCTGAAGTCCGACGCCGACATCGTCCCGGACGACGCCTCCTCCCTCACGGAGACCGACGAGCCCGCCGCCGACGCCGACCAGGACGACAAGCCGGTCGACCTCGGCAAGAAGGACGCCGACGAGGAGACCTCCGACGACGTCGCCGCCGAGGCGAAGACGGACGCGGAGCCGAAGAAGTCCGACGGCGGGTCCGAGGCGAAGTAGTCGTGCGCCGGGGCGTGCGGGCGCGGCCCTCACACCCTGGAGTACGCCCAGCTCGCACGGCATCCCGACACCATGTCATGGCCGCCCGCACCCTGACCCGTGGCGAGGCGGCCCGAGAGGGAGTACGAGAAGGTGGCAGCACCTAAAAAGGGCCGTAACGCGAGCGCCCAGAGCAAGCCGGGGCGCTCGCTGGTCCTGATCCTGATCGCCATCGTGGCGCTCACGGGAGGAATGTTCCTCTCCGGACACACCACTCCGCGTCTCGGCATCGACCTCGCCGGCGGCACCAGCATCACACTCACGGCGGTCAACGAACCGGGCCAGCCCAACGCGATCAACAAGACCAACATGGACACCGCGGTCGAGATCATGGAGCGCCGTGTCAACGGCCTCGGTGTCTCCGAGGCGGAGGTCCAGACGCAGGGCAACAACAACATCATCGTCAACATCCCCAAGGGCACCAACTCCGAGCAGGCGCGGGAGCAGGTCGGCACCACGGCCAAGCTGTACTTCCGCCCCCTGCTCCAGCGTGAGGCCTCGGCGCCCACGCCGGAGACCAGCTCCAGCTCCTCGGGAAGCGGCAGCCCCTCTCCTTCGGCGAGCGGCAGCCCGTCGGCCAGCACCTCCGCGTCCGGCAGTGACGAGCCCAGCTCCTCCGGGTCCCCGTCGTCCTCGGCGACCTCGCAGGGCCGTGCCGTCACCGACGCGCTCAAGGCCGACGAGACCCCGTCCGCGAGCAGCTCCGCGTCGGGTACCCCCTCCGGGAGCCCCTCGCCCTCCGCGAGCGGTGACGCCGCCGCGTCGGACACCGAGCTCCAGGCCCAGTACGCCGCGCTGAACTGCGCCGACCCGGACCAGCGGTCCGAGGCCGGCAAGGCCGCCAAGCCCGGCGACTCCACGGTCGCCTGTGGCCAGGACGGCGGTGTGTGGACGAAGTTCCTGCTCGGCCCGGTGGCCGTCGACGGCACCGAGGTCGACAAGGCCGAGGCGATCTTCGACACGCAGAGCGCGGCCGGGTGGAAGGTCGTGATGGACTTCAACTCCGCCGGAGCCAAGAAGTTCGCCGACATCACCGGCCAGCTCGCCACGCAGACCTCCCCGCTCAACGAGTTCGCGATCGTCCTGGACGACCAGGTGGTCTCCCACCCGTACGTCAGCACGGCCATCACGGGCGGCAACGCCGAGATCTCCGGCAGCTTCACCCAGCAGCAGGCCCAGGACCTCTCGAACATGCTGTCCTACGGCGCGCTGCCCCTGACGTTCCGCGAGTCGAGCATCACCACGGTCGACCCGGCGCTCGGCGGTGAGCAGCTCCAGGCCGGCCTGATCGCGGGCGCCATCGGCCTCGCGCTGGTCATCATCTACCTGTTCGCCTACTACCGGGGCCTGGCGCTCATCGCGATCGCCTCGCTGCTGGTCTCCGCGGCCCTCACCTACGTGATCATGTCGCTGCTCGGCCCGGCCATCGGCTTCGCGCTGAACCTGCCGGCGGTCTGTGGTGCCATCGTCGCGATCGGCATCACGGCGGACTCGTTCATCGTGTACTTCGAACGGGTCCGGGACGAGATCCGCGAGGGCCGCTCGCTGCGCCCCGCGGTGGAGCGTGCCTGGCCGCGTGCCCGGCGCACCATCCTGGTCTCCGACTTCGTGTCGTTCCTCGCCGCCGCGGTGCTCTTCATCGTCACCGTCGGCAAGGTCCAGGGCTTCGCGTTCACGCTGGGCCTGACCACCGTGCTCGACGTCGTGGTGGTCTTCCTCTTCACCAAGCCGCTGCTCACGCTGCTGGCGCGCAGGAGGTTCTTCGCGAGCGGCCACAAGTGGTCGGGCCTGGATCCGAAGAGGCTCGGCGCCAAGCCCCCGCTTCGCCGCACCCGCCGCCCCGCCGCCCCTGTCGACCCGAAGGAGGCGTGAGATGTCGAAACTCGGCAACCTCGGCGCCCGGCTCCACCGCGGCGAGGTCGGTTACGACTTCGTCCGCAACCGCAAGCTCTGGTACGGCATCTCCATCCTGATCACCATCACGGCCATCGTCGGCCTGACGGTGCGCGGCCTGAACATGGGCATCGAGTTCCAGGGCGGAGCCGTCTTCACCACCCCGAAGACGAGCGTCTCCTCGTCCGAGGCGGAGGAGGTCGCCGAGCGGGCGGCCGGCCACGACGCGATCGTGCAGGGTCTTGGCACGGGTGCGCTGCGCATCCAGATCTCCAACATCGACACCGCTCAGGCGAGCGAGATCAAGACGGAGATCGCCAAGGACCTGGGCATGAACGCCGAGGCGATCAGCGCCGATCTGGTCGGCCCCAGCTGGGGTGACCAGATCGCCACCAAGGCCTGGCAGGGCCTCGCGATCTTCATGGTCCTCGTCGTGATCTATCTGGCCATCGCCTTCGAGTGGCGGATGGCCATCGCGGCCCTGGTCGCGCTGATCCACGACATCACCATCACGGTCGGCATCTACGCCCTGGTCGGCTTCGAGGTGACGCCCGGTACGGTCATCGGTCTGCTGACGATCCTCGGTTACTCGCTCTACGACACGGTCGTGGTGTTCGACAGTCTCAAGGAACAGACGAGGGACATCACCAAACAGACCCGCTGGACGTACAGCGACATCGCCAACCGCTCCATCAACAGCACCCTGGTCCGCTCGGTCAACACGACGGTGGTCGCGCTGCTGCCGGTCGGCGGCCTGCTGTTCATCGGTGGCGGTGTGCTGGGCGCCGGCATGCTCAACGACATCTCGCTGTCGCTGTTCGTCGGCCTCGCGGCCGGCGCGTACTCGTCGATCTTCATCGCCACGCCGCTCGTCGCCGACCTCAAGGAGCTCGAGCCGCAGATGAAGGCGCTGCGCAAGCGGGTCCTCGCCAAGCGGGCCCAGGGCGGCGCCGACCAGAACGAGGCCCCCGAGACCCGCGTCGAGGAGGAGTCCTACGACGACGAGGTGCCGGAGGACGCGACTCCCGCGGTGGTGGGCCCGCGCAACCAGCCGGCGTCCCGCAACCGCGGCCGGGGCCGCCCGTCCGGCAAGCGCCGATGACGGACCTCAAGGAGCTGCTGCTCAGCCGTATCCGTGACGTGATGGACCACCCGGAGCCGGGTGTGGTGTTCAAGGACATCACCCCGCTCCTGGCGGACCCCGCCGCGTTCGGCGCCCTCACCGACGCCCTGGCGGACATCGCCGTCCGCCAGGGCGCCACGAAGGTGGTCGGTCTGGAGGCCCGCGGGTTCATCCTCGGCGCCCCCGTCGCCGTCCGGGCGGGCCTCGGCTTCATCCCGGTCCGCAAGGCGGGCAAGCTCCCCGGAGCCACCCTGAGCCAGTCCTACGAGCTGGAGTACGGCTCGGCGGAGATCGAGGTGCACGCCGAGGACCTGACCGCCGACGACCGGGTCCTGATCGTCGACGACGTCCTGGCCACCGGCGGCACCGCCGAGGCGTCCGTGCAGCTGATCCGCCGTGCCGGAGCCGAGGTGACAGGTGTGGCGATCCTCATGGAGCTGTCGTTCCTCGGTGGCCGCCGGCGCCTGGAGCCCTCCCTCCAGGGGGCTCCGCTGGAGGTCCTGCTCACGGTCTGAGCGCGATCGCGGAACCTGACGGGCGCCCCGGGCTTCGGCCCGGGGCGCCCGTTCTCGCATGTGCGGCGGGTGATGTGCGCCGCCCCCGCGGGCCCGGCAGGAATCCGCGGCGGGCCGCCGGTGTTTTCCGTGCAAAGGTTCACAGATCGTCCTGAAGACGATCCCGGAGCCCAGGATCGCTACCATGGGGGCTCCGGAGCCTGACCGGGGGACCCGGATCGCGCACGAGGAGCCCTCTTGCCAGACGAGGCCCAGCACCTGACCGCCGCCAAGCCCGAGGAGCCCTCGGAGCCCGCGGCCAAGCCCGCGCCGGACACGAAGAACACCACGCGTGGGGCGGTCGAGCACGCCCAGTCCGCGCCGGCCGACCGGCCCGCGGAGGCGGCCCGCCCCAAGCCGGACCCGGCCGAGCGCCCGGCGACCCCCGCGATCCGCCCGGCCGCGCCCCAGCCCGCCCGCACCGGCTCCTCCAACCGCGTCCGTGCCCGCCTCGCCCGCCTCGGTGTCCAGCGCTCCAACCCGTACAACCCGGTCCTGGAACCGCTCCTGCGGATAGTCCGCAGCAACGACCCGAAGATCGAGACCGCCACCCTCCGCCAGATCGAGAAGGCCTACCAGGTCGCCGAGCGCTGGCACCGCGGCCAGAAGCGCAAGAGCGGCGACCCGTACATCACGCACCCGCTCGCCGTGACGACGATCCTGGCCGAGCTGGGCATGGACCCGGCGACTCTTATGGCCGGCCTGCTGCACGACACCGTCGAGGACACCGAGTACGGCCTCGACCAGCTCCGCCGCGACTTCGGGGACTCGGTCGCCCTGCTCGTCGACGGTGTCACCAAGCTGGACAAGGTCAAGTTCGGCGAGGCCGCGCAGGCCGAGACCGTGCGCAAGATGGTCGTAGCGATGGCGAAGGACCCGCGCGTCCTGGTCATCAAGCTCGCCGACCGGCTGCACAACATGCGCACCATGCGGTACCTCAAGCGCGAGAAGCAGGAGAAGAAGGCGCGCGAGACGCTGGAGATCTACGCGCCGCTCGCCCACCGCCTCGGCATGAACACCATCAAGTGGGAACTGGAGGACCTCGCCTTCGCGATCCTCTACCCCAAGATGTACGACGAGATCGTCCGGCTGGTGGCCGAGCGGGCACCCAAGCGTGACGAGTACCTGGCCATAGTGACCGACGAGGTCCAGCAGGACCTGCGGGCCGCCCGCATCAAGGCCACCGTCACCGGCCGCCCGAAGCACTACTACAGCGTCTACCAGAAGATGATCGTCCGCGGCCGTGACTTCGCGGAGATCTACGACCTGGTGGGCATCCGCGTCCTCGTGGACACCGTCCGCGACTGCTACGCGGCGCTCGGCACCGTGCACGCGCGATGGAACCCGGTCCCCGGCCGGTTCAAGGACTACATCGCGATGCCCAAGTTCAACATGTACCAGTCGCTGCACACGACGGTCATCGGACCCAACGGCAAGCCGGTCGAGCTCCAGATCCGCACCTTCGACATGCACCGCCGCGCCGAGTACGGCATCGCCGCGCACTGGAAGTACAAGCAGGAGGCCGTCGCCGGCGCCTCCAAGGTGCGCTCGGACGCCCCCAGGAGCACCGGCAAGGACGACCACCTCAACGACATGGCGTGGCTGCGCCAGCTACTCGACTGGCAGAAGGAGACCGAGGACCCCGGCGAGTTCCTGGAGTCCCTGCGCTTCGACCTGTCGCGCAACGAGGTCTTCGTCTTCACCCCGAAGGGCGACGTCATAGCGCTGCCCGCGGGCGCCACTCCGGTGGACTTCGCCTACGCGGTCCACACCGAGGTCGGCCACCGCACCATAGGAGCACGGGTCAACGGGAGGCTCGTACCCCTCGAATCCACCCTGGACAACGGCGACCTGGTGGAGGTCTTCACCTCCAAGGCGGCCGGCGCGGGACCCTCCCGGGACTGGCTCGGGTTCGTGAAGTCGCCGCGTGCCCGCAACAAGATCCGGGCGTGGTTCTCCAAGGAGCGCCGCGACGAGGCGATCGAGCAGGGCAAGGACGCCATCGTCCGCGCGATGCGCAAGCAGAACCTGCCGATCCAGCGGATCCTCACCGGCGACTCGCTCGTCACGCTCGCCCACGAGATGCGCTACCCGGACATCTCCGCGCTGTACGCGGCGATCGGCGAGGGCCATGTCTCCGCGCAGAACGTCGTGCAGAAGCTCGTCCAGGCGTTCGGCGGCGAGGAGGCCGCCACCGAGGAGATCGACGAGAGCGTCCCGCCCACCACCGGACGCAGCCGCAAACGCCGCTCCAACGCCGACCCGGGTGTGGTCGTCAAGGGCGTCGACGACGTCTGGGTCAAGCTGGCCCGCTGCTGTACGCCCGTACCCGGTGACCCGATCATCGGGTTCGTCACCCGCGGTAGTGGTGTATCGGTTCACCGGAGCGACTGTGTGAACGTGGAGTCACTGTCCCGGGAGCCCGAGCGCATCCTCGAGGTCGAGTGGGCGCCCACCCAGTCGTCGGTCTTCCTCGTCGCCATCCAGGTCGAGGCGCTGGACCGCTCGCGGCTGCTCTCCGACGTCACCCGCGTCCTGTCCGACCAGCACGTCAACATCCTCTCGGCGGCCGTCCAGACGTCCCGCGACCGTGTCGCCACGTCCCGCTTCACCTTCGAGATGGGCGACCCGAAACACCTGGGCCACGTCCTGAAGGCGGTCAGGGGAGTGGAGGGCGTGTACGACGTGTACCGCGTGACGTCGGCGCGCAGCAGGTCGTAGCCGGCACACCACGGCCGCACACGAAAGGGGCTCCCCGCGCGGGGAGCCCCTTTCACGTGCGACAGGCGACGGCCGGCCGTTGGGTCAGCCGCCGAACTCCTGGAGGCCCTTCAGCGCCTGGTCGAGCAGCGCCTGGCGGCCGTCCAGCTCCCGCTGGAGCTTGTCGGCCCTGGAGTTGTTGCCCTGGGCGCGTGCCTGCTCGATCTGCTGGTGGAGCTTGTCCACGGCGGCCTGGAGCTGACCGGTCAGACCCTCGGCACGCGCGCGTGCCTCCGGGTTGGTCCGGCGCCACTCGGCCTCCTCGGCCTCCTGGATGGCCCGCTCCACCGCGTGCATCCGGCCCTCGACCTTCGGCCGCGCGTCACGCGGTACGTGGCCGATGGCCTCCCAGCGCTCGTTGACCGTACGGAACGCCGCCCGCGCGGTGCGCAGATCGGTGACCGGGAGGATCTTCTCGGCCTCCCCGGCCAGCTCCTCCTTGAGCTTGAGGTTCTCCGTCTGCTCCGCGTCCCGCTCGGCGAAGACCGAGCTGCGGGCGGCGAAGAAGACGTCCTGGGCGCCGCGGAAGCGGTTCCACAGGTCGTCCTCGTGCTCGCGCTGGGCGCGGCCCGCCGCCTTCCACTCCGACATCAGCTCGCGGTAGCGGGCCGCCGTCGGACCCCAGTCGACCGAGTTCGACAGTGCCTCGGCCTCGGCGACCAGCCGCTCCTTGGTCTTGCGGGCGTCCTCGCGCTGCGCGTCCAGCTGCGCGAAGTGCGCCTTGCGCCGCTTGGAGAACGCCGACCGCGCGTGCGAGAAGCGGTGCCACAGCTCGTCGTCCGACTTGCGGTCGAGCCGGGGCAGACCCTTCCAGGTGTCGACCAGCGAGCGCAGCCGCTCACCGGCCGCCCGCCACTGGTCGGACTGGGCCAGCTCCTCGGCCTCCGTGACCAGGGCCTCCTTGGCGTGCCGGGCCTCGTCGGTCTGCTTCGCCCGCTGCGCCTTGCGCTCCTCGCGGCGGGCCTCCACCTGCTCCACGAGCTTGTCGAGGCGGCCCCGCAGCGCGTCCAGATCACCCACCGCGTGGTGCGCGTCCACCTGCTCGCGCAGATGGTCCACGGCGAGCTTGGCGTCCTTGGCCGACAGATCGGTGGTCTTGACTCGCTTCTCGAGGAGGCCGATCTCGACAACCAGGCCCTCGTACTTGCGCTCGAAGTAGGCCAGTGCCTCGTCGGGAGAGCCGGCCTGCCAGGAACCGACGACCTGCTCGCCGTCGGCCGTACGCACGTACACGGTCCCCGTCTCGTCGACGCGGCCCCACGGGTCGCTGCTCACAGCGCCTCCTCCACATGATGCCGCCGTGAGGCTTCGGCGCCCCCGGGCATCGTCCACAGTTTCGTCACGGCCAACATAGGCGACCAGCGGGTTGCCTGTCCGCATCCCGCACGACCGAAATTTCGCAGTTGGCCGCCCTGGTCGTCAGGACTTCGCGACCGTTGCCTTGTTGATCACGACCGTCGCGTTGGGTGCGGTGTTGCCGGTCGTGGGGTCCGCCGCCTGGGCGCCGGCGTCCGAGATCTTCTTGAGGACCTTCATGCCGGCCTCGGTGACCGTCCCGAACGGTGTGTAGTCGGGCGGCAGCGGGCTGTCCTGGTAGACGAGGAAGAACTGGCTGCCGCCGGTGTTGCGGCCCTCCTTCGTCTGGGAGTTGTACTGGTTGGCCATCGCGACCGTGCCGGCCGGGTAGACGTCGCCCTTGAGGGTCGTGTCCTTCAGGTTCTCGTCCGGAATCGTGTAGCCGGGACCGCCCATGCCGGTGCCCTGCGGGTCGCCGCACTGGAGCACGAAGATGCCGCTGTTGGTGAGCCGGTGGCAGTTCGTGTGGTCGAAGTAGCCTTTGCCGGCGAGGAACGCGAACGAGTTCACCGTGCGCGGTGCCGCCGACGCCTTCAGGTCGATGTCGATGTCGCCGCAGGTCGTGGCCAGCTTCATCGTGTAGTCGGCCGACTTGTCGATGGACATCGCCGGCTCCTTCTTCCATGTCTCCGTCTTCGCCTTGCCGTCCGCCGGCTTGTCGCACGGGTCGGGCGCCTTGCTCGTGGGCGTCGCGCTGGGCGTCGTCTCCGAGCTCGCGTTCGCCTTGTCGTCGTCGCTCTTGAAGGCGTCCGTCGTGTACAGGGCGAAGCTGCCGATCAGCACCACGGCGACCGCCGAAGCTATGGCCGCGGTGCGCGTACGTGTCTTGCGTCGTGCGTCCGTGCGCCTCTGCTGCTGGCGCAAGAACTTCTCCCGGGCGAGCTGACGCCGCCGCTGCTCCTGGCTGACCACCGGGTTTCTCCTCATACGTCTCGAACGTCGGCGCGGGTGCACGTGCGTCTGGTGAGCCGACCGCCTGCGTGTGCCCCGTACCGTATATGGGTTACCTGAGGAATCGGCAGCGCCGGTAGGCTCTGACCGCGGGCGCAGCCGCTCGCGACCCCTCCCGAAACCGACACAACGAAGGACGATCGTGCTCATTGCCGGGTTCCCCGCCGGGGCCTGGGGGACGAACTGTTATCTCGTCGCCCCCGCCGCCGGTGAGGAGTGCGTGATCATCGATCCGGGCCACCAGGCCACCGCCGGAGTCGAGGAAACGCTCAAGAAGCATCGGCTCAAGCCCGTCGCCGTCGTCCTGAGCCACGGTCACATCGACCATGTCGCCTCGGTCGTCCCGGTGTGCGGCGCGCACGACGTGCCCGCCTGGATCCATCCCGCGGACCGCTACATGATGAGCGACCCCGAGAAGGGCATCGGGCGTTCCATCGGGATGCCGCTGATGGGCGAACTGACCGTGGGGGAACCGGACGACGTCAGAGAACTGGCCGACGGCGAGAGACTGCGGCTGGCGGGCCTGGACTTCTCCGTGGCGCACGCGCCGGGGCATACCAAGGGGTCGGTGACCTTCCGGATGCCCGAGACCTCCGACGTGCCGTCGGTGTTCTTCTCCGGGGATCTGCTGTTCGCCGGCTCCGTCGGACGCACCGACCTGCCCGGCGGTGACATGGCCGAGATGCTCGACTCGCTGGCCCGCGTGTGCCTGCCGCTCGACGACTCGACCGTGGTGCTGTCCGGACACGGCCCCCAGACCACCATCGGCCAGGAGCGCGCCACCAACCCGTATCTGCGGCAGGTGGCGGCGCCCGGCCAGGGAGCGGACGTCGACGCTCCCCGACGAGGAATGTGACGAGAGAACCTTCCGTGAGTACCTTTCAGGCCCCCAAGGGCACGTACGACCTGATCCCGCCGGACAGCGCCAGGTTCCTGGCCGTCCGCGAGGCCATCGCGGCCCCGCTGCGCAACTCCGGCTACGGCTACGTCGAGACACCCGGCTTCGAGAACGTCGAGCTGTTCGCGCGCGGGGTCGGCGAGTCCACCGACATCGTGAGCAAGGAGATGTACGCCTTCGAGACCAAGGGCGGCGACCGGCTGGCGCTGCGCCCCGAGGGCACCGCGTCCGTCCTGCGCGCCGCCCTGGAGGCCAACCTGCACAAGGCGGGCAACCTCCCCGTCAAGCTCTGGTACTCGGGCTCCTACTACCGCTACGAGCGCCCGCAGAAGGGCCGTTACCGCCACTTCTCGCAGGTCGGCGCCGAGGCGATCGGGGCCGAGGACCCGGCGCTCGACGCCGAGCTGATCATCCTGGCCGACCAGGCGTACCGCTCGCTGGGCCTGCGCGACTTCCGCATCCTGCTCAACAGCCTGGGCGACCAGGAGTGCCGTCCGGTCTACCGGGCCGCGCTCCAGGACTTCCTGCGCGGCCTCGACCTCGACGAGGAGACCCTGCGCCGCGCGGAGCTCAACCCGCTGCGCGTCCTCGACGACAAGCGCCCGGACGTCCAGAAGCAGCTCACCGACGCCCCGTTGCTGCGCGACTACCTCTGCGACGCCTGCAAGGCGTACCACGAGGAGGTCCGTGAGCTGATCTCGGCGGCGGGCGTCTCCTTCGAGGACGACCCGAAGCTGGTCCGCGGCCTGGACTACTACACGCGGACGACCTTCGAGTTCGTCCACGACGGTCTGGGCGCGCAGTCCGCGGTGGGCGGCGGCGGCCGCTACGACGGGCTCTCCGAGATGATCGGCGGCCCCGCGCTGCCGTCCGTCGGGTGGGCGCTGGGTGTCGACCGCACGGTCCTCGCCCTGGAGGCGGAGGGCGTCGAGCTCGAACTCCCCGCCACCACCAGTGTGTTCGCGGTGCCGCTCGGCGAGGAGGCCCGACGGGTGCTGTTCGCCAAGGTCACCGAGTTGCGCAAGGTCGGCGTCGCCGCCGACTTCTCGTACGGGCACAAGGGTCTGAAGGGCGCGATGAAGAGCGCCAACCGCAGTGGTGCCCGGTACACGATCGTGGCCGGTGAACGCGATCTCGCCGAGGGCGTCGTGCAGCTCAAGGACATGGAGTCCGGCGAGCAGTCGGCGATCGGCGTGGGCGAGATCGTCGCGGAGCTGGAGTCCCGGCTCGGCTGACGTGCCGGACAGTGCGAGGGGCGCCCGGTGTCGTACGGCACCGGGCGCCCCGCTGTCTTGGCGGCGGGCCGCAGAGCGTGATCGAAGACGTGTCCGGAACCCCATGCTCCCGGGTGAGAGCCTGGACAACCTTATGCAAAGTGAACGGTGAGCACGCGTGCGGGTGCGGCACAATGGCCCTGCCCGAAGATGGTCAAACTCTCAAGTGACGGATCGGCGTGATGAGCAAGACGACAGTGAAGGACGTCTCGACGGACCCCGAGCCCGAACCGCTGAGCCCGTCGTCGGCCGAGCCGCGCACCCTCGGCGGCGGCCGCGCCTTCGCGCTGCTGCTGGTGATCACGGGCGCCCTGGGACTGCTGGCCTCCTGGGTCATCACGATCGACAAGTTCAAGATCCTCGAAGCGAAGGTGGCCGGCGAGACCTTCGTCCCCGGGTGCAGCGTCAACCCCGTGGTGTCCTGCGGCAGCGTCATGGAGAGCGACCAGGCCTCGGCCTTCGGCTTCCCCAACCCGATGCTCGGTCTCGTCGCCTACGGCATCGTGATCTGCGTCGGCATGAGCCTGCTCGCCCGCGCCCGCTTCCCGCGCTGGTACTGGCTGACCTTCAACTTCGGCACACTCTTCGGGGTCGGCTTCTGCACCTGGCTCCAGTTCCAGTCGCTGTACCGGATCAACGCCCTGTGCCTGTGGTGCTCGCTCGCGTGGGTCGCCACCATCGTCATGTTCTGGTACGTCACGTCGTTCAACATCCGCAACGGATTCCTGCGCGCCCCCGGCGCCGTGAAGCGGTTCCTCGCCGAGTTCACCTGGGTCCTGCCCGCCACGCACATCGGCATCATCGCCATGCTGATCCTCACCCGCTGGGGCGCCGACCTCTGGGCCTGAGCCCCGCGGACCGGCACCCGTCCGGCGTTGTCAGTGCCGTGACTTAGGGTTTCAGAGTGGAACCCGACCTGTTCACCGCCGCAGCAGAAGAACGCCAGGAGAAGGACCCCTCCGCGAGTCCCCTGGCGGTGCGCATGCGCCCGCGCACCCTCGACGAGGTCGTGGGGCAGCAGCACCTGCTCAAGCCCGGCTCTCCGCTGCGCCGGCTGGTCGGCGAGGGTGCCGGCGGCCCGGCCGGCCCGTCCTCGGTGATCCTCTGGGGCCCGCCCGGCACCGGCAAGACGACCCTGGCCTACGTCGTCTCCAAGGCGACCAACAAGCGGTTCGTGGAGCTCTCCGCGATCACCGCCGGCGTCAAGGAGGTGCGTACGGTCATCGACGGCGCCCGCCGCGCGACCGGCGGGTACGGCAAGGAGACCGTCCTCTTCCTCGACGAGATCCACCGCTTCAGCAAGGCCCAGCAGGACTCCCTCCTCCCGGCCGTCGAGAACCGCTGGGTCACCCTCATCGCGGCCACCACCGAGAACCCGTACTTCTCGATCATCTCGCCGCTGCTGTCCCGCTCCCTGCTGCTCACCCTCGAACCCCTCACCGACGACGACCTGCGCGGCCTGCTCCGCCGCGCGCTCACCGACGAGCGCGGGCTGAAGAGCACGGTGACCCTCCCCGAGGACACCGAGGACCATCTGCTGCGCATCGCCGGCGGAGACGCCCGCCGCGCCCTCACCGCCCTGGAGGCGGCCGCCGGAGCCGCCCTCGACAAGGGCGAGGCGGAGATCGCGCTCACCACGCTGGAAGAGACCGTGGACCGCGCGGCGGTCAAGTACGACCGCGACGGCGACCAGCACTACGACGTGGCGAGCGCCCTCATCAAGTCCATCCGCGGCTCCGACGTCGACGCCGCCCTGCACTACCTGGCCCGGATGATCGAGGCCGGCGAGGACCCCCGGTTCATCGCCCGCCGTCTGATGATCTCCGCCAGCGAGGACATCGGCCTCGCCGACCCGACCGCCCTGCCGATCGCCGTCGCCGCCGCCCAGGCCGTCGCGATGATCGGCTTCCCGGAGGCCGCGCTCACCCTCAGCCACGCCACCATCGCCCTCGCGCTCGCCCCCAAGTCCAACGCCGCGACGACCGCGATCGGCGCCGCCCTGGAGGACGTACGCAAGGGGCTGGCCGGGTCCGTGCCGCCGCATCTGCGCGACGGTCACTACAAGGGCGCCGCCAAGCTGGGCCACGCGCAGGGGTACGTGTACCCGCACGACGTGCCGGAGGGCATCGCCGAGCAGCAGTACGCGCCGGACGCCCTCAAGGACCGCGAGTACTACACCCCGACCCGGCACGGCTCCGAGGCGCGGTACGCGGACGCCGTGGAGTGGACCAGAAAGCACCTCGGTCGAAAGCGGTCCTGAGCACCCTGTAGAATCCCTCGAAGCGCTGAGTCCCGTGTCCGGCACCCGAAAGGGCAGCCGGCACCACCAGAACGGGACATCCAGCCGGAACCCCGTCGCCGCAAGGCGCAGGATTCCAGGAGCGTCGCGCACCGTCGATAGGTGTCGCGGGCAGCCCACCACCCCCCGGATTCCCGGGACCGGCGGTGGGCAACTCGCGTGCTGCACGTATGTGCCCAGACCAGGGAGCGGCTGCCCGGCAGGTCCGTCACGGACCCGCGGGGTTTCCCCGGCTGCGGATGCGACCTCCCTTAACCCTGGTGAAGCCGTATTCGTACACAGAACGAGGTGTTTGGTTCATGGCGAACCAGTCCCGCCCCAAGGTCAAGAAGTCGCGTGCCCTCGGCATCGCGCTGACCCCGAAGGCCGTCAAGTACTTCGAGGCCCGTCCCTACCCGCCGGGTGAGCACGGCCGTGGCCGCAAGCAGAACTCGGACTACAAGGTCCGTCTGCTGGAGAAGCAGCGTCTGCGCGCGCAGTACGACATCTCCGAGCGCCAGCTGGTCCGCGCCTACGACCGCGCGTCCAAGGTGCAGGGCAAGACCGGTGAGGCCCTGATCGTCGAGCTCGAGAAGCGTCTTGACGCCCTCGTCCTGCGCTCGGGCATCGCCCGCACGATCTACCAGGCCCGCCAGATGGTCGTGCACGGTCACATCCAGGTCAACGGCACGAAGGTCGACAAGCCGTCCTTCGTCGTGCGCCCGGACGACGTCGTCCAGGTCCGTGACCGCAGCAAGGACAAGACGCTGTTCCAGATCTCCCGCGAGGGCGGCTTCGCCCCGGACGGCGAGACCCCGCGTTACCTCCAGGTGAACCTCAAGGCCCTGGCGTTCCGCCTGGACCGTGAGCCGAACCGCAAGGAGATCCCGGTGATCTGCGACGAGCAGCTCGTCGTCGAGTACTACGCCCGCTGACCCCAGCCGGACGCAGTACTTCCCGCGGTACTCAGCCCGCCGTCTCCCCGCCCTTCCGGGTGGGGGAGGCGGCGGGTCTGTGCATGTCGGCGGCGCCACGCGTGTGCCGGGCCGGACCGCGCGGGGCCGGCGGCAGCTCCGGCGAGCGCGCCGGACACCGCTCCAGCGCGCGTGCCACCGCCGCCTCCCGGTCCAGCCGCCCGCCGAGCCGTACGCGGTCCTCGTACCGCTCGTCGCCCAGGCGCTCCCGGGCCGCCGCCTCGCACAGCTCGTGCGGCCGGTTGTAGTACGCCGAGCCGAACAGCGGCAGCCCCACCGACGGCCAGACGGCGGCGGCCGCGCCCTGGAGCACCGCCGCCTCCGCCGGATCGCCCTCCGTGACCGTGATCAGCGCGAGCAGCTCCATCGCGAGCACCGAGCCCAGCAGATCGTGGAAGGTGTGGGCGGTGCCGAGACAGTCGCTGAGCAGACTCCGCGCGACGGACAGATCGCCCTCGCTCCAGGCGGCGTAGCCGAGCACGTACAGCGCGTACGCCCGCGCCCAGCGCTCGCCGTGGTCCTCGCAGACCCGCCGCACGTCCTCGCACAGCCGCACCGCCTCCGCCAGGTCGCCCCGGAAGGCGCGGGCCATCGCCAGTTCGACCTGGCCCATCAGGACGTTGCTGTTCAGCTCCCCGATCTTCTGATAGCGCTCGAGCGCCGAGCGCAGCAGCGTTTCCGCACGCGGCATGTCGTCGGTGACCAGCGCCAGACAGCCGGTGCGGTGCTCCGCGTACGCCACGGCCGTGGCGCTCGTGAGCCGCTCCGCCTCGTCCCGGCACTCCTGGAGCGCCGCCAGCGCGGGCACCCGGTCGCCCTGGAGCACCGCCACATAGCCGAGCACCCACAGCGCCTTCAGCCGGGACTGCTCATGGACCAGGTCCTCCGGCGGCAGCTCCAGGCTCCGCTCCAGCCAGCGCCGCCCCTCCGACAGCCGGCCGCAGCCCACCCAGCAGAACCACAGGCAGCCCGCCAGACACAGCGCGAGATGCGCGTCCTCCGGATCGGTCAGGCAGTACTCCAGCGCCCAGCGCAGATTCGGCAGCTCCGCCTCGACGCGGGCGGCCACCTCGGCCTGGCGCGGCGAGAACCAGTCCAGCTCGCACCAGGTCGCCAGGCCCAGATACCAGTCGCGGTGCCGCCGCCGCATCCGCGTCGCGTCGCCCATGGCCTCCAGCCAGTCGGCGCCGTACGCCCGGACCGTGTCGAGCATCCGGTAGCGCGTCCCGGCCGGCGTCTCCTCCCGGCCCACCAGCGACTGCGCCACCAGCTGGGTCAGGACGTCGAGGACGTCGTCGGCGTGCAGGCCGTCGCCGCTGCACACGTACTCGACGGCCTCCAGGTCGAACGACCCGGCGAACACCGAGAGCCGCGACCACAGCAGCCGCTCCTCCGGCGCGCACAGCTCGTGGCTCCAGCCGACCGCCGTCCGCAGCGCCCGGTGCCGGGGCAGCGCGTCCCGCCCACCACCGGTCAGCAGCCGGAACCGGTCGTCCAGCCGCTCCAGCAGCTGCCCGGCCGACAGCGCCCCCAGCCGCCCCGCCGCCAGCTCGATCGCCAGCGGAATCCCCTCAAGACGCCGGCAGACCTCCCGTACGACCGTCTCGTCGTCCGGAGCCGCTGCCCGCTGCGCGGCCCGGTCGACGAGCAGGGCGACCGCGTCGTCCTCGGTGAGCGGCGCCAGCGGGAACAGCCGCTCGCCCGCGACGCCCAGCGGCCTGCGCCCCGTGGCCAGCACCCGGAGTCCGGGCAGCCGGCGCAGCAGTTCGGTCACCAGCGGCGCGCACACGTCCACCAGATGCTCGAACCCGTCCAGCACCAGCAGGAGTTGACGGTCGGCGAGCCGGGCCAGCAGCGTCTCGCGCGGCAGCCGCGTCGTGTGGTCGGTCAGGCCCAGCGCCTCCACGACCGCGTACTCCACGAACTCCGGATCGCGCAGCGTCGCCAGCTCCACCCGCCAGACCCCGTCGCGCGGCGCCGACAGCGGCGCGGCGCGGGCCGCCAGCCGGGACTTGCCGACCCCGCCCGGCCCCGTCACGGTGACCAGCCGTGTGTCCGCGAGCGCCTGCGCCAGCCCGGCGAGTTCGGCCGCGCGCCCCACGAACGCGTCGACCTCCAGAGGAAGATTGCCGTCCACTCGGTCACCGCCGGACTGATCGGGTCGCATGAGACACGGAGCGTACTGAACCGTATTCACTGCGTACAATCGCTTCGCGAACTCCCCTGCACGGCGGGCCGTAATCCGGTACGGAGCCGCGCGCCCGGCGCGATAGGCTCGGTGCACGACTTTTTCGATGTTCAGGCACGTTTAGGGAGCGGGTGCGCAGTGTCCGGTGGAGAGGTGGCCGGGATCCTGGTGGCCGTCTTCTGGGCGATCCTGGTCTCCTTCCTCGCGGTGGCACTCGCGAGGCTGGCCCAGACGCTCAGGGCGACCACCAAGCTCGTGGCGGACGTGACCGACCAGGCGGTCCCGCTGCTGGCCGACGCCTCCGCGGCGGTGCGCTCCGCACAGACCCAGATCGAGCGGGTCGACGCGATCGCCTCGGACGTCCAGGAGGTCACCTCCAACGCCTCCGCGCTGTCCACCACCGTCGCCTCCACCTTCGGCGGCCCGCTGGTCAAGGTCGCCGCGTTCGGGTACGGCGTGCGGCGCGCACTGGGCGGCCGCAAGGACGAGGCGCCCGCCAGGGCGTCCCGGCGTACCGTCATCGTGGGCCGCACGGTTTCGGCCTCGCGGTGGGGCAGGCGAGACCTCCGCGACAAGAAGGACTGAGACCCAGCGATGTTCCGTCGTACGTTCTGGTTCACCACGGGCGTCGCCGCCGGTGTGTGGGCCACCACCAAGGTCAACCGCAAGCTGAAGCAGCTCACGCCGGAGAACCTCGCCGCGTCCGCGGCGAACAAGGCGCTGGAGACCGGCCGTCAGCTCAAGGACCGCGCGGTGGGATTCGCGCTCGACGTCCGCGACGGCATGGCCCAGCGCGAGGCCGAGCTGGGCGACGCCCTGGGGATCCGCGAGGACCCCGAACTCCCCGCACCCCGGCGCTACCCCGCCATCGAGAACCGCAGCAACCCCAAGACGTACGTCATCGACAGCACGTCGTACGCGTACAAGAAGAACTCGTACAACCGGAATGAGGACCACTGATGGAGTCGGCTGAGATCCGCCGTCGCTGGCTGAGCTTCTTCGAGGAGCGCGGGCACACCGTCGTCCCTTCGGCGTCGCTCATCGCGGACGACCCGACTCTGCTCCTCGTCCCGGCCGGCATGGTCCCCTTCAAGCCCTACTTCCTGGGCGAGGTCAAGCCGCCCTACGCCCGCGCCACCAGCGTGCAGAAGTGCGTGCGCACACCGGACATCGAAGAGGTCGGCAAGACCACCCGGCACGGCACGTTCTTCCAGATGTGCGGCAACTTCTCCTTCGGCGACTACTTCAAGGAAGGCGCCATCAAGTACGCCTGGGAGCTGCTCACCAGCCCCCAGGACAAGGGCGGTTACGGTCTGGAGCCGGAGAAGCTCTGGATCACCGTGTACCTGGAGGACGACGAGGCCGAGCGCATCTGGCACGACGTCGTCGGCGTGCCCAAGGAGCGCATCCAGCGCCTCGGCAAGAAGGACAACTACTGGTCCATGGGCGTCCCGGGCCCCTGCGGCCCGTGTTCCGAGATCAACTACGACCGCGGTCCCGAGTTCGGTGTCGAGGGCGGCCCGGCCGTCAACGACGAGCGGTACGTGGAGATCTGGAACCTCGTCTTCATGCAGTACGAGCGGGGCGAGGGCACCTCGAAGGAGGACTTCGAGATCCTCGGCGACCTGCCGAGCAAGAACATCGACACGGGCCTCGGCCTGGAGCGGCTCGCCATGATTCTGCAAGGTGTGCAGAACATGTACGAGATCGACACCTCCATGGCCGTCATCAAGAAGGCCACCGAACTGACGGGTGTCCACTACGGCGCCGCCCACGGCTCGGACGTCTCCCTGCGCGTGGTCACCGACCACATGCGGACGTCCGTGATGCTCATCGGCGACGGCGTCACCCCCGGCAACGAGGGCCGCGGCTACGTGCTGCGCCGCATCATGCGCCGCGCCATCCGCAACATGCGCCTGCTCGGTGCCACCGGCCCGGTCGTCAAGGACCTCATCGACGTCGTCATCGAGATGATGGGCCGGCAGTACCCCGAGCTGGTCACCGACCGCGAGCGCATCGAGAAGGTCGCCGTCGCCGAGGAGAACGCCTTCCTCAAGACGCTGAAGGCCGGCACCAACATCCTCGACACCGCCGTCACCGACACCAAGTCCGCCGGCGGCACCGTCCTGGCCGGCGACAAGGCGTTCCTGCTCCACGACACCTGGGGCTTCCCGATCGACCTCACCCTGGAGATGGCCGCCGAACAGGGCCTGTCCGTGGACGAGGACGGCTTCCGGCGTCTGATGAAGGAGCAGCGGGAGCGCGCCAAGGCCGACGCCAGGTCCAAGAAGACCGGCCACGCCGACATGGGCGCCTACCGGGAGATCGCCGACAGCGCCGGTGAGACCGAGTTCATCGGCTACACCGACACCGAGGGCGAGTCCACGGTCGTCGGCATCCTGGTCGACGGTCTCTCCTCGCCCGCCGCCACCGAGGGCGACGAGGTCGAGATCGTCCTCGACCGCACCCCGTTCTACGCCGAGGGCGGCGGCCAGATCGGCGACACCGGCCGCATCCGGGTCGACACCGGCGCCGTCATCGAGGTCCGCGACTGCCAGAAGCCGGTCCCCGGGGTGTACGTCCACAAGGGCGTCGTCCAGGTCGGCGAGGTCACCGTCGGCGCCAAGGCCCAGGCCTCGATCGACAACCGGCGCCGCACGGCCATCGCCCGCGCCCACTCGGCCACCCACCTGACCCACCAGGCCCTGCGCGACGCCCTCGGCCCCACGGCCGCCCAGGCCGGTTCCGAGAACCAGCCGGGCCGCTTCCGCTTCGACTTCGGTTCGCCCGCCGCCGTCCCGACGGCCGTGATGACCGACGTCGAGCAGAAGATCAACGAGGTGCTGGCCCGCGACCTGGACGTGCACGCCGAGGTCATGGGCATCGACGACGCCAAGAAGCAGGGCGCCATCGCCGAGTTCGGCGAGAAGTACGGCGACCGGGTGCGGGTCGTCACCATCGGCGACTTCTCCAAGGAGCTGTGCGGCGGCACGCATGTGCACAACACCTCCCAGCTGGGCCTGGTGAAGCTGCTCGGCGAGTCGTCGATCGGTTCGGGCGTACGCCGTATCGAGGCCCTCGTCGGTGTGGACGCCTACAACTTCCTGGCCCGCGAGCACACGGTCGTCGCCCAGCTCCAGGAGCTGATCAAGGGCCGTCCCGAGGAGCTTCCGGAGAAGGTCTCCGCCATGCTCGGCAAGCTGAAGGACGCCGAGAAGGAGATCGAGAAGTTCCGCGCGGAGAAGGTCCTCCAGGCCGCCGCCGGGCTCGCCGGGTCCGCCAAGGACGTCCGCGGTGTCGCCCTGGTGACCGGCCAGGTCCCGGACGGCACCACCCCCGACGACCTGCGCCGGCTGGTGCTCGACGTCCGCGGTCGCATCCAGGGCGGCCGGGCCGCCGTGGTGGCCCTGTTCACCGTGGCCAACGGCAAGCCGCTCACGGTCATCGCCACCAACGAGGCCGCCCGCGAGCGCGGTCTGAAGGCCGGCGACCTGGTCCGTACGGCCGCCAAGACCCTCGGCGGCGGCGGTGGCGGCAAGCCGGACGTCGCCCAGGGCGGCGGCCAGAACGCGGCCGCCGTCGGTGACGCCGTCGACGCCGTCGAGCGCCTGGTCGCGGAGACCGCCAAGTAATGCGACGAGGACGCCGCCTCGCGATCGACGTCGGGGACGCCCGGATCGGGGTCGCCTCGTGCGACCCCGACGGGATCCTCGCCACACCGGTCGAGACGGTCCCCGGCCGGGACGTCCCGGCGGCCCATCGTCGGCTGAAGCAGCTGGTCGAGGAGTACGAACCGATCGAGGTGGTCGTCGGCCTCCCTCGCTCCCTCAAGGGGGGCGAGGGTCCGGCGGCGGTCAAGGTCCGCGGCTTCGCCGGGGAGCTGGCGAAGGGCATCGCGCCCGTCCCGGTCCGATTGGTCGACGAGCGGATGACCACGGTGACGGCCAGTCAGGGACTGCGCGCTTCCGGGGTGAAGACAAAAAAGGGCAGATCGGTCATTGACCAGGCAGCCGCCGTGATCATCCTCCAGCAGGCCTTGGAATCCGAACGGGTGTCAGGTAAAGCCCCGGGCGAGGGCGTCGAAGTGGTCATCTGATCGCGATACGGTAACGTTCCGCGCGGGCGGCGGCATTCGAACAGCCTCCGCACAGCAAGAGGCGGAACGGGACCGGGGCCTTCGGGCCGCGCCACCACCACCTCGCGGCTCAAGGGGTTTGATGACTGAGTATGGCCGGGGCCAAGGCTCCGAACCGTGGCATCCGGAGGACCCGTTGTACGGGGACGGCGGATGGGGAGAGCAGCAGCAGGCCCATGTGGCCCAGCAGCCTGCCTACGGCGGCCAGCAGCAGCACTATCCGCAGCAGCCGCAGCAGCAGTACGGCGAGTGGAACGACGGCGGGAACGGTTACGCCCAGCAGCAGGGCGAGTACCCGCAGCAGCAGTACGACCAGCAGCTTCACCAGCAACAGCAGTACCAGCAGCAGTACGAGCAGCAGCAGTACGCCGGTCAGGGCCAGCAGCACCAGCAGCAGTACGACCCCCAGTGGGGCACCGGCAACCACCAGCAGATGCCGTATCCCGCCGACCCCGTCGACCCCTACGGGCAGCAGGCGCCGGCGTACGGCGGTGAACAGCCCGACTTCTACAACACGCCGGACGCCTATCCGCCGCCCGAGCCGCCGAGCAGGCGGCGCGCGGAACCGGAACCGGAGACCGACTGGGACCCGGGCCCCGACCAGGGCGAACACGCGTTCTTCTCCGACGACGACGCCGAGGACGATGACGACGGTCCGGGCGACCGGCGCGGCCGTGGCGACCGGCGGGGGCGCGCCGGCGGCAAAGGCGGCAAGGGCAAAGGCAAGAAGGGCCGCAACGGCGCCGCGTGCCTGGTGGTCGTGCTGGTCTTCGGCGGCGGTCTCGCGGGCGTCGCGTACTTCGGCTACCAGTTCTACCAGGATCGTTTCGGCGAGGCCCCGGACTTCGCGGGCGACGGCACGAGCCAGCAGGTGACCATCGAGGTACCCAAGGGCGCGAGCGGAGCCGAGATCGGCCGCCGGCTCAAGGAGGCCGGCGTCGTCAAGAGCGTGGACGCGTTCGTCGCCGCGCAGGTGCAGAATCCCGACGGCGAGTCGATCCAGGCCGGCGCCTACCTGCTCAAGAAAGAGATGTCCGCCGAGAGCGCGGTCGACATGATGCTCGACCCCAAGAGCCAGAACAACGTGCTGGTCAGGCCAGGCGAGCGCAACGCGAGCGTCTACGCGGCGATCGACGCCAAGCTCGGCCTGGACGACGGCTCCACCGCGGACGTGGCCGAGGAGCGCAGCGGCAGTCTCGGACTCCCGGACTGGGCCGACGACAACGACGAGATCAAGGACCCGCTGGAGGGCTTCCTCTATCCGGGCACCTATCCCGCGGCCAAGGGCATGAAGCCCGAGGCGGTGCTGAAGGCGATGGTCGAGCAGGCCAACGAGGAGTACGACAAGTACGACTTCGCGGCCAAGGCGAAGACGCTGAAACTCAAGACGCCGCTCCAGGTCATCACCGTCGCCAGCCTCGTCCAGGCCGAGGGCAAGACGCACGACGACTACCGCAAGATGGCGGAGGTCGTCTACAACCGGCTGAAGCCGACCAACACCGAGACGAACCAGCTGCTCCAGTTCGACTCGACGTTCAACTACCTCAAGGGCCAGAGCAACATCGACATCTCCGAGTCGGAGATCAACAGCAACCAGGACCCGTACAACACGTACACCAACACGGGACTGCCGCCGGGACCGATCGGGAACCCCGGCGCGGACGCCCTGAAGGCCGCGCTGAACCCGACGAAGGACGGCTGGATGTACTTCGTCGCCACCGACGGTGTGAACAACACCGAGTTCGCGAAGACGATCGAGGAACACCAGCGGCTGGTCGACGAGTTCAACGCGTCGAGGGACGACAACTGATGACCGCACCTCGAAGGGCCGCCGTACTCGGCTCTCCGATCGCCCACTCCCTCTCCCCGGTGCTGCACCGTGCCGCGTACGCCCAGCTGGGCCTGGAGGAGTGGACGTACGACCGCTTCGAGGTGGACGAGGCGACGCTGCCGGGCTTCCTCGACGGCCTCGGTCCCGAGTGGGCGGGTCTTTCGCTGACCATGCCGCTCAAGCGCGCGGTCATACCCCTGCTCGACGAGATCAGCGACACCGCCGCCTCGGTCGACGCCGTGAACACCGTCGTCCTCACCGAGGAAGGCCGCCGCACCGGCGACAACACCGACATCCCCGGCATGATCGCCGCCCTCGCCGAGCACGGCATCAACACGGTCGACTCCGCCGCGATCCTCGGCGCCGGCGCCACCGCCTCCTCCGCGCTCGCCGCGCTCGCCCGGATCTGCACCGGCGAGATCACCGTCTACGTACGCACCGCGGCCCGCGCCGCCGAGATGCGCGAATGGGCCGAGCGGCTCCAGGTGGACGTACGGACGGCGGACTGGTCCCAGGCCGACGAGGCCCTGCGCGCCCCCCTGGTGATCGCCACCACCCCCGCCGGCGCGACCGACGAACTGGCCCCAGCCCTCCCGGAACGCCCCGCCGCCCTCTTCGACGTTCTCTACGACCCCTGGCCCACCACCCTCGCCGCCCGCTGGTCGGCGTACGGCGGCGCCGTCGTCAGCGGCCTCGACCTCCTCGTGCACCAGGCGGTACTCCAGGTCGAGCAGATGACGGGCCGTGCCCCGGCCCCGCTGGCGGCGATGCGAAAAGCGGGAGAACGGGCGCTCGCCGAACGCTAAGATCCGCTGGGTTCCGCAGGGGGCGGGGCTCGGGAGGGGAAACATCTTCATGTCCATGGGCATGTCCGTGGCGTCCGGCAAGGGCGAGATACTCGAAGCGGTCCTGTGGTTCCTGCCGGACTGGGTGCAGATGGCGGTGCTCGGGCTGATCGTGCTCGCCGTCGTCGCGTCCTGGGTTCTCAAGATCAGGCGCAGGATCGTCCGCCGCCGTGCCGTGCGCGGCGGGCAGCCGGTCAACGCGGCGGCCCAGTACGGGCAGGGAAGCGGCGCGGACCACCTGGGGCAGTACGCCCCGCAGCGCACGCAGGCACCGGCACAGCCGCAGCCGAGCGGGGCCGACTTCCTCGGGTCCTACGCGCCGGAGGCCCGGCGGGACGGGGCGGTCTGAGGGGGCGGGGTGACGCGGCCGGTGTGCCGCACCTGACATTGTCCGTCCGCCAGATGGACCGGCGGCCGGGATCGCCTCCCGGACATGGGAGGATCGGGGTGGCGGGCTCGGGCCGCGCACCCGGACGCGCCGTCGCCGTACGCGAGGACGCGTGTACGCAGGGCAGTACCAGGCGCGAGCACTGAGGAGCACCGTTGAGCAGGTTGCGCTGGCTGACCGCGGGGGAGTCCCACGGTCCCGCACTCGTCGCGACGCTGGAGGGCCTTCCCGCCGGCGTGCCGATCACCACGGAGATGGTCGGGGACCACCTGGCGCGGCGCCGGCTCGGCTACGGGCGCGGTGCCCGGATGAAGTTCGAGAAGGACGAGGTCACCTTCCTCGGCGGGGTCCGGCACGGTCTGACGCTGGGCTCGCCCGTCGCCATCATGGTCGGGAACACCGAGTGGCCGAAGTGGGACCAGGTCATGGCGGCCGACCCGGTCGACCCGGAGGTCCTGGCCGGCCTCGCCCGCAACGCCCCGCTGACCCGGCCCCGGCCCGGCCACGCCGACCTCGCGGGGATGCAGAAGTACGGCTTCGACGAGGCCCGGCCGATCCTGGAGCGGGCCTCGGCGCGCGAGACGGCGGCCCGGGTGGCGCTGGGCGCGGTCGCCCGGTCGTACCTGAAGGAGACCGCGGGGATCGAGATCGTCTCCCACGTGGTGGAACTGGCCTCCGCGAAGGCCCCGTACGGCGTGTACCCGATCCCGGCCGACGTGGAGAAGCTGGACGCGGACCCGGTGCGCTGCCTGGACGCCGACGCGTCGAAGGCGATGGTCGCCGAGATCGACCAGGCCCACAAGGACGGCGACACCCTCGGCGGTGTGGTCGAGGTGCTGGCGTACGGCGTGCCGGTCGGCCTCGGCTCGCACGTGCACTGGGACCGCAAGCTGGACGCCCGTCTGGCCGGTGCCCTGATGGGCATCCAGGCGATCAAGGGCGTCGAGATCGGCGACGGCTTCGAGCTGGCCCGGGTGCCGGGCTCCAAGGCGCACGACGAGATCGTCAACACACCCGAGGGCATCCGCCGGGTCTCCGGCCGCTCCGGCGGTACCGAGGGCGGTCTGACCACGGGTGAGCTGCTGCGGGTACGGGCCGCGATGAAGCCGATCGCGACCGTGCCGCGCGCGCTCCAGACGGTGGACGTGTCGACGGGCGAGGCGACGCAGGCGCACCACCAGCGCTCCGACGTCTCCGCCGTGCCGGCCGCGGGCATCGTCGCCGAGGCCATGGTGGCGCTCGTCCTCGCGGACGCGGTGGCCGAGAAGTTCGGCGGCGACAACGTCACCGAGACCCGCCGCAACGTGACCTCGTACCTCGAGCACCTGGCGATCCGGTGAGCGGCCCCCTGGTGGTGCTCGTCGGCCCCATGGGCGTCGGCAAGACCACCGTCGGCGAGCTGCTCGCCGAGCGGCTCGGTACCGCCTTCCGCGACAGCGACGCGGACATCGTCGCCGCGCAGGGCAGGGAGATCGCCGACATCTTCGTCGACGAGGGCGAGGCCGCCTTCCGTGCGATCGAGAAGCAGGCCGTGCGCACCGCTGTCACCGAACACACCGGCATCCTCGCCCTCGGCGGCGGCGCCGTCCTCGACGCCGGCACCCGCGCCCTGCTCGCGGGCCACCAGGTCGTCTACCTGGCGATGGACGTCGAGGAGGCGGTCAAGCGCACGGGCCTGAACACCGCGCGGCCGCTGCTCGCCGTGAACCCGCGCAAGCAGTGGCGGGAACTGATGGACGCCCGGCGCCATCTGTACGAGGAGGTGGCCCGCTGTGTCGTGGCCACCGACGACCGTACGCCCGAAGAAGTCGCCCAAGAGGTGCTGAACGTCCTGGAGTTGAAGGAAGCATGAGCGAGTCGGTCACACGGATCCAGGTCGGCGGTACGGCGGGCAGCGAGCCCTACGAGGTCCTGGTGGGCCGTCAGCTGCTCGGCGAACTCGGCGGGCTGATCGGCGAGCAGGCCAAGCGGGTGGCCGTGCTGCACCCCGAGGCACTCGCCGAGACCGGGGAGGCGCTCCGCGCCGACCTGGCCGGACAGGGCTACGAGGCCATCGCCGTCCAGGTGCCCAACGCCGAGGAGGCCAAGACCGCCGAGGTCGCCGCCTACTGCTGGAAGGCGCTCGGGCAGTCGGGCTTCACCCGCTCCGACGTCCTCATCGGCGTCGGCGGCGGCGCCACCACCGACCTGGCCGGCTTCGTCGCCGCGACCTGGCTGCGCGGGGTGCGCTGGATCGCCGTACCGACCACCGTGCTCGGCATGGTCGACGCGGCCATCGGCGGCAAGACCGGCATCAACACCGCCGAGGGCAAGAACCTCGTCGGCGCCTTCCATCCGCCGGCCGGAGTGCTGTGCGACCTGGCGGCGCTGGACTCCCTCCCGGTCAACGACTACGTCTCCGGGCTCGCCGAGATCATCAAGGCCGGTTTCATCGCCGACCCGGCGATCCTGGAGCTCATCGAGGCCGACCCCGAGGCGGCGCGCACCCCGGCCGGACCGCACACCGCCGAACTGATCGAGCGGTCCATCAAGGTCAAGGCCGAGGTGGTCTCCTCCGACCTGAAGGAAGCGGGCCTGCGGGAGATCCTCAACTACGGTCACACGCTCGCCCACGCCATCGAGAAGAACGAGCGGTACAAGTGGCGGCACGGCGCCGCCGTCTCCGTCGGCCTGCACTTCGCCGCCGAACTCGGGCGGCTCGCGGGCCGCCTTGACGACGTCACGGCCGACCGGCACCGCACGGTCCTGGAGTCGGTCGGGCTGCCTCTGTACTACCGGCACGACCAGTGGCCCAAGTTGCTGGAGACCATGAAGGTCGACAAGAAGTCGCGCGGCAACCTGCTGCGCTTCATCGTGCTCGACGGACTGGCCAAGCCGACCGTGCTGGAAGGGCCCGATCCGGCCGTGCTGCTCGCCGCGTACGGCGAGGTGGGGCAGTAAGTCCTCGCGTGCTCCTTCCGTCCGTTTCTCCTTGTGGCGATGGGCACTCGGGGCCGTCCCCGGCCGTTCACCAAACGGTGGCCGGGGACGGTACCGTTCGGTAGCGACGGGGTTCGCGCCCCGCCGCCAGCGCCAATTGCCTGTCGCGAGTGAGCCGGAGGGCGACGGAAACCGCCCGGAGGCGAGCGAGCCGAGAACGACGAGACGGAGTGGCACCGGATGCAGCACGCAGTGGGGTCTCCGCTGCCGCCCCATCAGCCGGGAGAAGGACCCCGGCCGGGGCAGGGGCCGGCCGCATGGTCGCCGCCGTCCGCACACCACCCGGTTCCGCACGGTCCAGGCAGCGGCCCGCAGGGGGCGCCTCATGTGCCCCCGCACCCGCCACACGGCACCGGGGCCGCGCCCGTACCCCCGCCGCCGTCCGCGCCCGTGCCGCCGCCACCGCCCGCCCCGGTACCTCCGCCACCGCCCGCGCCGGGGTTCAACGCGCCGCCGCCCGGGCCGGTGCCGCCCGCCTCGCACCGGCCGGCCCCGCACCACGCCCCGCCCGCGCCGGAGACCACCGGTCACATGACGCTGCCGCCCGGCGGGCCCGTCGGGATGCCCAGCGCACCGCCCGCCGCGGCCCTGCCGGATCCCGGGATCACCACACTCGCGATACTCCTGATCGGCCCCGCCGGAGCCGGCAAGACCAGCGTCGCCAAGTACTGGGCGGACCACCGCCGTGTGCCCACCGCCCACATCAGCCTCGACGACGTCCGCGAATGGGTCCGCTCCGGCTTCGCCGACCCGCAGTCCGGGTGGAACGACCACTCGGAGGCTCAGTACCGGCTGGCGCGCCGCACCTGCGGGTTCGCCGCGCGCAACTTCCTCGCCAACGGCATCTCGTGCATCCTCGACGACGCCGTCTTCCCCGACCGGCCCGTGGTGGGCCTCGGCGGCTGGAAGCGGCACGTGGGGCCCGGTCTGCTGCCGGTCGTGCTGCTGCCGGGGCTCGAGATCGTCCTGGAGCGGAACGCAGAGCGCAGCGGGAACCGCCGGCTCAGTGACGAGGAGGTCGCCCGGATCCACGGCCGGATGGCCGGGTGGTACGGGTCGGGGTTGCCCATCATCGACAACTCGCAGCTTGATGTCGCGCAGACGGCGCGGGTGCTGGACGAGGTGCTGGCACGGTCGATCGCGAGCCCGCCGAAGTGGTGACGCGCGGGTCGGCGGGGGCTTGTCGCGCAGTTCCCCGCGCCCCTGAGGTGGGCCGTGTCGGGGGTCTGAAGAGCGCCATCGCCGGGTGCGGGTGCGTGGGGGCTGGTCGCGCAGTTCCCCGCGCCCCTCAGGTGGGTCCACTGCGCGGTGTCCATATCGCCACGCGTCACCAGCACCACCCACCTCAGCCCACTCAGGGGCGCGGGGAACTGCGCGACCAGCCCCCACCGGCCCGCGCTCGACCTCGCTGACCGGCGGAGCCATTCGGCCCTCGTCGAACGGCACGATCCCCCCAACGCTCCTACGCTCGTCTCATGTCAGAGGTGTACGCGAGCCGGCGAAACCGGCTGAGGGAACGCAGCAACGCCGGCGGGAGCGCCGCGGCGCTCGTCACCCGCCCCGCCAACGTGCGCTACCTCGCCGGCGCGGCCCCCCAGGGCTCCGTGCTGCTGCTGGGCAAGCGCGAGGACCTGCTGGTCTGCGCCGGTCCACCGGACGAGCGAGCCGGCGACGGACGCCCCGACGAGAACCTGTCCCTGCACACCCTGCCCGGCCCCGGCGGCGACCCCGCCGTAGCGGCCGCCGACCTCGCCGTCGGCCAGGGCGCCGACTCCCTCGCCGTGGAGGAGCACCACCTCACCGTCTCCCGGCACCGCGCCATCCGCTCGGTCGCGCCCCGGCTGCGGCTGGCCGACGTCGGCGCAGCCGTGGAGCAGCTGCGGGTCGTGAAGGACGAGGAGGAGATCTCGTACCTCCGCATCGGCGCCGAGATCGCCGACCAGGCCCTCGGCGAACTGCTGGAGTCGATCCTCGTCGGCCGCACCGAACGCCACCTCGCGCTGGAGCTGGAGCGCCGGCTCGTCGACCACGGCGCCGACGGCCCCGCCTTCGCGACCTCCGTCGCCACCGGCCCCAACTCCGGGCGCCGGGGCCACCGGCCCACCGACCGCCGGGTCGAGGAGGGCGACTTTCTCTCCGTCTGCCTGGGCGCGACGTACCGCGGATACCGCTGCGAGATCGGTCGTACGTTTGTCATCGGCACCTCGCCCGCCGAGTGGCAGATCGAGCTGTACGACCTCGTCTTCGCCGCTCAGCGGGCCGGCCGGGAGATGCTGATGCCCGGTGCCGCCTATCGTGACGTGGACCGCGCGGCCCGCCAGGTACTGGACTCCGCGGGGTACGGAGCGGGGCTGCCGAGCCTCACCGGACACGGGGTCGGACTCGAAATCGACGAGGACCCGCAGCTTGCCCCCGCGGCCATGGGTAAACTGGACGCTTGCGTGCCGGTCACCGTCGAACCGGGGGTCCACCTCCCCGGGCGGGGCGGCGTCCGGATCGATGACACGCTCGTCGTCCGCCCCGAGGCGGACGGCGGACCCGAGCTACTCACCATCACGACCAAGGAGCTGCTCGCCCTCTAGGAAGCGGCGTGCCCCGGGGTCGTCCACGTCAGTCCAGGAGATTCCGCAACCGTGGCTTCCACGAACGACCTCAAGAACGGCCTGGTGCTCAAGCTCGAAGGCGGCCAGCTCTGGTCCGTCGTCGAGTTCCAGCACGTCAAGCCCGGCAAGGGCCCGGCCTTCGTGCGCACCAAGCTCAAGAACGTGCTCTCCGGCAAGGTGGTCGACAAGACCTTCAACGCCGGTGTCAAGGTCGAGACGGCCACTGTCGACAAGCGCGACATGCAGTTCTCCTACATGGACGGCGAGTACTTCGTCTTCATGGACATGGAGACCTACGACCAGCTCATGGTCGACCGCAAGGCCGTCGGCGACGCCGCCAACTTCCTGATCGAGGGCTTCACGGCCACCGTCGCGCAGCACGAGGGCGAGGTGCTCTTCGTGGAGCTGCCGGCCGCCGTCGAGCTCGTCGTCCAGGAGACCGAGCCCGGCGTCCAGGGCGACCGCTCCACGGGCGGCACCAAGCCCGCCACCCTGGAGACCGGCCACCAGATCCAGGTCCCGCTCTTCATCACCACCGGCGAGAAGATCAAGGTCGACACGCGCAGCAGCGACTACCTCGGCCGGGTGAACAGCTAACCGTGGCTGCCCGCAACACGGCCCGCAAGCGTGCCTTCCAGATCCTCTTCGAGGGCGACCAGCGCGACGCCGACGTCCAGACGGTCCTCGCGGACTGGATCCGGCACTCCCGGACCGACACGCGGCAGCCGCCGGTGAGCGAGTACACGATGCAGCTCGTCGAGGGGTACGCGCAGCACGCGACCCGGATCGACGAGCTGATCGCGCAGTACGCCGTCGGCTGGACGCTGGACCGGATGCCGGTCGTGGATCGCAACATCCTGCGCCTCGGGGCCTACGAGCTGATCTGGGTCGACGAGACCCCGGACGCCGTGGTGCTCGACGAGATGGTGCAGCTCGCGAAGGAGTTCTCGACGGACGACTCACCGTCGTTCGTCAACGGTCTGCTCGGCCGCCTCAAGGAGCTGAAGCCTTCGCTTCGCCGCGAGGTGTAGCGCGTACGGCTTCGCGGCAAGGGGCGGAACGGGTCGTTGGTCGGCCGGCGGTTCGTGGGGGTTGCTCGCGCAGTTCCCCGCGCCCCTGGCGGCGTTGCCGTACCCGGGGCTGCCAGGAGCCACGCCTGATCGTCGAAGGGCCCCCAGCGTGTCGCTGGGGGCCCTTCCATGTGCCTGGCCGCTCGGCGGCGGCACGTTTCTGCTTGGCCTGTGGAGGGTCAGTCCTCCACGTGGGAGACCGCTCGGCGGGCGTCCGCGTCCAGGACGCCCCAGCTGATCAGCTGCTCGGTGAGGACCGAGGGGGACTGGTCGTAGATGACGGCCAGTGTGCGCAGGTCGTCCTGGCGGATCGACAGCACCTTGCCGTTGTAGTCGCCGCGCTGGGACTGGATCGTCGCCGCGTAGCGCTGTAGCGGGCCCGCCTTCTCGGCCGGCACCGTGGCCAGCCGCTCAAGGTCGAGGACCAGCTTCGGCGGGGGCTCGGCGGCACCGCCGGGCGTGGTGCCCGGAAGCAGCTCCTGAACCGGCACGCCGTAGAACTCCGCAAGCTCGGCGAGGCGCTGCACGGTGACGGCGCGGTCACCGCGCTCGTACGAACCGACCACCACGGCCTTCCAGCGGCCCTGGGACTTCTCCTCGACACCGTGGAGGGAAAGGCCCTGCTGGGTGCGGATGGCCCGGAGCTTGGCCCCGAGCTGTTTGGCGTATTCGCTGGACATATAGCTCCCCGGCACTGTGTCGACGCGACTGGCTCGGTGCCATGCCGCGCGGCTGGTAACTCACTGTGAGGTTACGCAGCGTTACTCCGGCGCGTCAAGCCGAATGGTCCGCACCGACTCTTCCGTGGTAGTGGCGACCCGTTGAGCCAGAAGAGTGACAGGGGGGCGATCGGGGGTGTCTCCAGGGCCTGCTAACGTGTATGGCGCAATCTCGACGTCCTTTAAGGTCCGTCCCGTGAGGCGGAGAAGGAGGTCCGTTTCGTATGGACACAGCAGCTTCCGATGCCCGGCCCGTTCTCGAGGGCCCCGACATCGCGCGGGTTCTGACCCGTATCGCACATGAGATCGTCGAGCGCGCCAAGGGCGCCGACGACGTGGTGCTCCTCGGCATTCCGACGCGGGGCGTCTTCCTCGCCCAGCGCCTCGCCGCCAAGCTCGAAGAGATCACCGAGCGCAAAGTCCCCTGCGGTTCGCTGGACATCACCATGTACCGCGACGACCTGCGGATGCACCCGCCGCGTGCGCTGGCCCGCACCGAGATCCCCGGCGACGGCATCGACGGCAGACTCGTGGTGCTCGTCGACGACGTGCTGTTCTCCGGCCGCACCATCCGTGCCGCGCTCGACGCGCTGAACGACATCGGGCGCCCGCGTGCCGTACAGCTCGCGGTCCTCGTCGACCGCGGCCACCGCGAACTGCCCATCCGCGCCGACTACGTCGGCAAGAACCTCCCCACGTCGCTGCGGGAGACGGTCAAGGTCCAGCTCGCCGAGGAGGACGGTCGCGACACCGTGCTGCTCGGCGTCAAGCCGGCCTCCCCGGGCGAGCAGCAGTAGCGAAGCCGACGGCGTACGACCCGGTCGTACGCCCGCGCGACTGCGCCCCGGCCTGCCCGGATTCTCCCGATACTGAACTGCCTTACGGAGCCTGAAAGATGCAGCGTGATCTCATCTCGGCCGCCGACCTCACCCGCGACGACGCCGTCCTGATCCTCGACACCGCCGAGGAGATGGCCCGGGTCGCCGACCGGCCGATCAAGAAGCTGCCGACCCTGCGCGGCCGCACCGTCGTCAACCTGTTCTTCGAGGACTCGACCCGGACCCGGATCTCCTTCGAGGCCGCCGAGAAGCGGCTGTCCGCGGACGTCATCAACTTCACCGCCAAGGGCTCCAGCGTCTCCAAGGGCGAGTCCCTCAAGGACACCGCCCAGACCCTGGAGGCGATGGGCGTCGACGCCGTCGTCATCCGGCACGGCGCCTCCGGAGCCCCGTACCGGCTCGCCAACTCCGGCTGGATCGACGCCGTCGTCATCAACGCCGGGGACGGCACCCACCAGCATCCGACGCAGGCGCTGCTCGACGCCTTCACCATGCGGCGCCGGCTCGTCGGCCGGGACGCCGGGCTCGGCCAGGACCTGGCGGGCAAGCGGATCACGCTCGTCGGCGACGTCCTGCACAGCCGGGTCGCCCGCTCCAACGTCGATCTGCTGCACACGCTCGGCGCCGACGTCACCCTCGTCGCCCCGCCCACCCTGCTGCCGGTCGGCGTCGAGGCCTGGCCCTGCGAGGTCAGTTACGACCTCGACGCCACGCTGCCCAAGTCCGACGCGGTGATGATGCTCCGCGTCCAGCGCGAACGGATGAACGCGGCCTTCTTCCCGACCGAGCGCGAGTACGCGCGCCGCTACGGACTCGACGGCGACCGGATGGCCCGGATGCCCGAGCACGCCATCGTGATGCACCCCGGTCCGATGGTCCGCGGCATGGAGATCACCGCCGAGGTCGCCGACTCCGACCGCTGCACCGCGATCGAGCAGGTCGCAAACGGAGTCTCCATCCGGATGGCCGTTCTCTATCTGCTGCTCGGCGGCAACGAGCCCGCCGTCACCCCCGCCCGCACCACCGAGGAGAAGTAAGACAGATGAGCAAGATCCTTATCCGTGGTGCGAAGGTGCTCGGCGGCGACGCGCAGGACGTGCTGATCGACGGCTCCCAGATCGCCGCCGTCGGCGAGGGGCTGTCCGACGAGGGCGCCACGGTCGTCGAGGCGGCCGGCAAGGTGCTGCTGCCGGGCCTCGTCGACCTCCACACCCACCTGCGCGAACCGGGCCGCGAGGACTCCGAGACCGTACTGACCGGCACCCGCGCGGCGGCCTCCGGCGGCTACACCACCGTCTTCGCCATGGCCAACACCTTCCCCGTCGCCGACACCGCCGGCGTGGTCGAGCAGGTCTACCGGCTCGGCCAGGAGCACGGCTACTGCGACGTGCAGCCCATCGGCGCCGTCACCGTCGGCCTGGAGGGCCGCAAACTCGCCGAGCTCGGCGCCATGCACGAGTCCGCGGCCGGTGTCACCGTCTTCTCCGACGACGGCAAGTGCGTCGACGACGCCGTGATCATGCGCCGCGCGCTGGAGTACGTGAAGGCCTTCGGCGGGGTCGTCGCCCAGCACGCCCAGGAGCCGCGGCTGACCGAGGGCGCCCAGATGAACGAGGGGGTCGTCTCCGCCGAGCTGGGCCTCGGCGGCTGGCCCGCGGTGGCCGAGGAATCGATCATCGCCCGCGATGTCCTGCTCGCCGAGCACGTCGACTCCCGCGTGCACATCTGCCACCTGTCGACCGCCGGGTCCGTCGAGATCGTCCGCTGGGCCAAGTCCCGCGGCATCCAGGTCACCGCCGAGGTCACCCCGCACCACCTGCTCCTCACCGACGAGCTGGTGCGGTCGTACAACCCGGTCTACAAGGTCAATCCGCCGCTGCGCACCGAGCGCGACGTGCTCGCCCTGCGCGAGGCGCTCGCCGACGGCACGATCGACATCGTCGCCACCGACCACGCCCCGCACCCGCACGAGGACAAGGACTGCGAGTGGGCCGCGGCCGCCATGGGGATGGTCGGTCTGGAGACCGCGCTGTCGGTGGTCCAGGAGACGATGGTCGACACCGGCCTGCTGACCTGGGCCGGAGTCGCCGACCGGATGTCCTTCGCGCCCGCCCGTATCGGCCGGGCGGAGAACCAGGGCCGTCCCGTCTCGGTGGGTGAGCCCGCCAACATCACGCTCGTCGACACGGCATACCGTGGCCAGGTGGACCCCGCGGGCTTCGCCTCGCGCAGCCGCAACACCCCCTACCAGGGACGCGAGCTGCCGGGCCGTGTCACACACACCTGGCTCCGGGGCAAGGCGACGCTCGTCGACGGGAAGCTCACGTGACAACTCTGCAAGTTCTGGCCGCCGACCAGAAGTCGGCCGAAGTGACCGACTGGGCCGCCCGCGTCGGCTGGGTCGTGGGCCTCGCCCTGTTCATCGCGCTCGTCTACTGGCTGATGCGCGAGGGCTGGAAGTGGCGCGGCACCCTCCAGGGCGACCTCCCCGAGCTGCCCACCGCGCCGGACGGGACCGGCCCGGCGAAACTGGCCGTGTTGAGTGGCCGCTACCACGGCTCCACCACCGCCGGGCAGTGGCTCGACCGCATCGTGGCGCACGGCCTCGGCTCCCGCAGCCGGGTCGAGCTCACGCTGACGGACGAGGGACTCGACGTCGTACGCCCCGGCGCGACCGACTTCTTCGTCCCGGCCGACCGGCTGCGCGAGGCCCGGCTCGACAAGGGCATCGCCGGAAAGGTGCTCACCGAGGGCGGTCTGCTGATCGTCACCTGGGCGCACGGCGACCGGCTGATCGACTCCGGCTTCCGCTCCGACCACGCGGCCGAGCACACCGACTGGGTCGAGGCACTCAACTCCATGATCAACACGAGCAGCACGGAAGGCGCCGAGCGATGACGACCTCCAATCCGGGGAGCCCCTCGAAGAGGACAAAGGCGGATCCCGCCGTACTCGTCCTTGAGGACGGCCGGATCTTCCGCGGCCGTGCCTACGGGGCCGTGGGGGTGACCTTCGGCGAGGCCGTGTTCTCCACCGGCATGACCGGTTACCAGGAGACCCTCACCGACCCGTCGTACCACCGCCAGGTTGTGGTGATGACCGCCCCGCACATCGGCAACACCGGCGTCAACGACGAGGACCCCGAGTCCCGCCGCATCTGGGTCGCCGGCTACGTGGTGCGCGACCCCGCGCGCGTGCCGTCCAACTGGCGCTCCCGGCGCTCGCTGGACGACGAGCTGACCGAGCAGGGCGTCGTCGGGATCTCCGGCATCGACACCCGCGCCCTCACCCGCCATCTGCGCGAGCGCGGCGCCATGCGCGTCGGCATCTTCTCCGGCAACGCCCTGCCCGACGACGCCACCATGCTCGCCGAGGTCCGCCAGGCGCCCGAGATGACCGGCGCCGACCTCTCCGCCGAGGTCGCCACCGAGGAGACGTACGTCGTCCCCGCGGTCGGCGAGAAGAAGTTCACCGTCGCCGCCGTCGACCTCGGCATCAAGGGCATGACCCCGCACCGGATGGCCGAGCGCGGCATCGAGGTGCACGTGCTGCCCGCCACCGCGAGCGTCGAGGACGTCTACGCGGTCCGGCCCGACGGCGTCTTCTTCTCCAACGGGCCCGGCGACCCGTCCACCGCCGACCACCCGGTGGCCGTCATGCGGGCCGTACTGGACCGCGGCACCCCGCTGTTCGGTATCTGCTTCGGCAACCAGATCCTGGGCCGCGCCCTCGGCTTCGGCACCTACAAGCTGAAGTACGGCCACCGCGGCATCAACCAGCCCGTGCAGGACCGGACGACCGGCAAGGTCGAGGTCACCGCGCACAACCACGGATTCGCCGTGGACGCCCCGCTCGACGCCGTCTCCGACACCCCCTACGGCCGTGCCGAGGTCTCCCACGTCTGCCTCAACGACAACGTGGTCGAAGGGCTGCGGCTGCTCGACCGGCCGGCCTTCAGCGTCCAGTACCACCCCGAGGCGGCGGCCGGTCCGCACGACGCCGCCTATCTGTTCGACCGCTTCGTGAAGCTCATGGAGGGCCAGCGTGCCTAAGCGCACCGATATCCAGTCCGTCCTGGTCATCGGCTCCGGCCCGATCGTCATCGGCCAGGCAGCCGAGTTCGACTACTCCGGCACCCAGGCGTGCCGGGTGCTCAAGTCCGAGGGCCTGCGCGTCATCCTCGTCAACTCCAACCCGGCGACGATCATGACCGACCCGGAGATCGCCGACGCCACCTATGTCGAGCCGATCACCCCGGAGTTCGTCGAGAAGATCATCGCCAAGGAGCGGCCGGACACCCTGCTGCCCACCCTCGGCGGCCAGACGGCCCTCAACACGGCGATCTCGCTGCACGAGTCCGGCACCCTCGACAAGTACGGCGTCGAGCTGATCGGCGCCAACGTCGAGGCCATCAACAAGGGCGAGGACCGCGACCTCTTCAAGGACGTCGTCGAGGCCGTCCGCGCCAAGATCGGGCACGGCGAGTCCGCCCGCTCGGTCATCTGCCACACCATGGACGACGTGATCGCGGGCGTCGACACGCTCGGCGGCTACCCCGTCGTCGTCCGTCCCTCCTTCACCATGGGCGGCGCCGGCTCCGGCTTCGCCCACGACGAGGACGAGCTGCGCCGCATCGCCGGCCAGGGCCTCACGCTCTCCCCGACCACCGAGGTGCTCCTGGAAGAGTCCATCCTCGGCTGGAAGGAGTACGAGCTGGAGCTGATGCGCGACAAGAACGACAACGTCGTGGTCGTCTGCTCCATCGAGAACTTCGACCCGATGGGCGTGCACACCGGCGACTCCATCACCGTCGCGCCCGCGATGACGCTCACCGACCGCGAGTACCAGGTGCTGCGCGACGTCGGCATCGCCATCATCCGCGAGGTCGGCGTCGACACCGGCGGCTGCAACATCCAGTTCGCGATCGACCCGGTCGACGGCCGTGTCATCGTCATCGAGATGAACCCGCGCGTGTCCCGGTCGAGCGCCCTGGCGTCCAAGGCGACCGGTTTCCCGATCGCCAAGATCGCCGCCAAGCTGGCCGTGGGCTACACGCTCGACGAGATCCCCAACGACATCACCCAGGAGACCCCGGCCTCCTTCGAGCCGACCCTGGACTACGTCGTCGTCAAGGCGCCGCGGTTCGCCTTCGAGAAGTTCCCGCAGGCCGACTCCACGCTGACCACCACCATGAAGTCGGTCGGCGAGGCCATGGCCATCGGCCGCAACTTCACCGAGGCCTTCCAGAAGGCGCTGCGCTCGCTGGAGAAGAAGGGCAGCCAGTTCACCTTCGTCGGCGAGCCCGGAGACAAGGGCGCCCTGCTGGCGGAGGCGGTCCGTCCCACCGACGGCCGGATCAACACCGTCATGCAGGCCATTCGCGCGGGTGCCACCCCCGAGGAGGTCTTCGAGTTCACGAAGATCGACCCCTGGTTCGTCGACCAGCTCTTCCTGATCAAGGAGGTCGCCGACGAACTGGCCGAGGCGCCCGAGCTGACCGCCGGACTGCTCGCCGAGGCCAAGCGGCACGGCTTCTCGGACCAGCAGATCGGCGAGATCCGCGGGCTGCGTGAGGACGTCGTCCGCGAGGTGCGGCACGCGCTCGGCATCCGCCCGGTCTACAAGACGGTCGACACCTGCGCCGCCGAGTTCGCCGCCCGCACGCCGTACTTCTACTCCTCCTACGACGAGGAGACCGAGGTCGCGCCGCGAGAGAAGCCGGCCGTCATCATCCTCGGCTCCGGGCCGAACCGGATCGGCCAGGGCATCGAGTTCGACTACTCCTGCGTCCACGCCTCCTTCGCGCTGAGCGACGCCGGGTACGAGACGGTGATGGTCAACTGCAACCCGGAGACAGTCTCCACCGACTACGACACCTCCGACCGGCTGTACTTCGAGCCGCTCACGCTGGAGGACGTGCTGGAGATCGTCCACGCGGAAGCGAAGGCCGGCCCCATCGCGGGCGTGATCGTGCAGCTCGGCGGCCAGACCCCGCTGGGCCTGGCCCAGGCGCTCAAGGACAACGGCGTACCGATCGTCGGCACCCCCCCGGAGGCCATCCACGCCGCCGAGGACCGCGGCGCCTTCGGCCAGGTCCTCGCCGAGGCGGGTCTGCCGGCCCCCAAGCACGGCACCGCCACCACCTTCGCCGGCGCCAAGGCCATCGCCGACGAGATCGGCTACCCGGTCCTGGTCCGGCCGTCCTACGTGCTCGGCGGACGCGGCATGGAGATCGTCTACGACGAGACCCGGCTGGAGTCCTACATCGCCGAGTCCACCGAGATCAGCCCCTCCCGGCCGGTGCTGGTGGACCGTTTCCTCGACGACGCCATCGAGATCGACGTCGACGCCCTGTACGACGGCGAGGAGCTGTACCTCGGCGGGGTCATGGAGCACATCGAGGAGGCCGGCATCCACTCCGGCGACTCGGCGTGCGCCCTGCCCCCGATCACGCTCGGCGGCTTCGACATCAAGCGGCTGCGGGCGTCGACCGAGGCCATCGCCAAGGGCGTCGGAGTGCGCGGCCTGATCAACATCCAGTTCGCGATGGCCGGCGACATCCTCTACGTCCTGGAGGCCAACCCGCGCGCGTCCCGCACGGTCCCCTTCACCTCCAAGGCCACCGCCGTGCCGCTCGCCAAGGCAGCGGCCCGTATCTCGCTGGGCGCGACCGTCGCCGAGCTGCGCGCCGAGGGCATGCTCCCGGCCACCGGCGACGGCGGCGAACTGCCGCTGGACGCGCCGATCTCCGTCAAGGAGGCCGTGATGCCCTGGTCCCGCTTCCGGGACATCCACGGGCGCGGCGTCGACACCGTCCTCGGCCCGGAGATGCGCTCCACGGGCGAGGTCATGGGCATCGACTCGGTCTTCGGCACGGCCTACGCCAAGTCGCAGGCCGGCGCCTACGGCCCGCTGCCCACCAAGGGCCGCGCCTTCATCTCCGTCGCCAACCGCGACAAGCGGTCGATGATCTTCCCGGCCCGCGAGCTGGTCGCCCACGGCTTCGAGCTGCTCGCCACCTCCGGCACCGCCGAGGTCCTCAAGCGCAACGGCATCAACGCCACCGTCGTGCGCAAGCAGTCCGAGGGCCCCGGCCCAGACGGTGAGAAGACCATCGTCCAGTACATCCACGACGGCGAGGTCGACCTCATCGTCAACACCCCCTACGGCACCGGCGGCCGCCTCGACGGCTACGAGATCCGTACGGCGGCGGTGGCCCGGTCCGTGCCCTGTCTGACCACGGTCCAGGCGCTCGCCGCGGCCGTGCAGGGCATCGACGCCCTCAACCACGGCGGCGTGGGCGTGCGTTCCCTCCAGGAACACGCGGAACATCTGACCGCGGCCCGCGACTAGCAGTCCCGAGGGGGACACCGGAAACGGTGTTCCCCTCCTGCTGAGCACACCCTTCGCGCTCCGGCGCGAAGGACCCCTCTCGGTCAAGGACACCATGTACAAGATCTTCTTCCGGCTCGTCTTCCGCCGCATGGACGCCGAGCAGGCCCATTACCTGGCCTTCCGCTGGATCCGCCTCGCGGTCCGGGTGCCCGTGCTGCGCACCTTCCTCGCCGCCGCGCTGGCCCCCCGCCACGAGGAGCTGCGCACCGAGGCCCTCGGACTGCGGATGCACGGCCCCTTCGGGCTCGCCGCCGGCTTCGACAAGAACGCCGTGGCGATCGACGGCATGTCGATGCTGGGCTTCGACCACGTCGAGATCGGCACGGTCACCGGCGAGGCACAGCCCGGCAACCCCAGGACGCGGCTGTTCCGCCTCGTGCCGGACCGCGCGCTCATCAACCGCATGGGCTTCAACAACGACGGCTCGCTCGCCGTGGCGGCCCGGCTGGCGGCCCGCACGGCCGTCTTCAGGACCGTCGTGGGCGTCAACATCGGCAAGACGAAGGCCGTACCGGAGGCCGAGGCCGCCGCCGACTACGTGAAGTCGACCGAGCGGCTCGCGCCCCACGCCGACTACCTCGTGGTGAACGTCTCCTCGCCGAACACACCCGGCCTGCGCAACCTCCAGGCCACCGAGGCGCTGCGACCGCTGCTGACCGCCGTCCGCGAGGCCGCCGACCGCACAGTCACCGCACGGCGGGTCCCGCTGCTGGTCAAGATCGCACCCGACCTCGCCGACGAGGACGTCGACGCCGTCGCCGACCTCGCCGTGGAGCTGGGCCTGGACGGCATCATCGCCACGAACACCACCATCGCGCGCGAGGAACTCGGTCTGACGTCCGAACCCGCTCTGGTCGCCGAGACCGGCGGCCTCTCCGGCGCCCCCCTCAAGGCCCGCTCCCTGGAGGTGCTGCGCCGCCTCTACGCGCGCGTGGGCGACCGCATCACCCTGGTCGGCGTGGGCGGCATCGAGAACGCCGAGGACGCCTGGCAGCGCATCATGGCCGGCGCCACCCTGGTCCAGGGCTACAGCGCCTTCGTCTACGAGGGCCCCTTCTACGCCCGCGCGATCCACAAGGGCCTGGCCGCCCGGCTGCGCACGAGCCCGTACAAGACCCTCGCCGACGCGGTCGGCGCCGACGTGAGGAAGGCCGCATGAGCTCACCCGAACCCTTCGGTGCCCGGCTGCGCCGCGCCATGGACGAACGCGGACCGCTCTGCGTCGGCATCGACCCGCACGCCTCGCTGCTCACCGAGTGGGGACTGAACGACGACGTGGCGGGCCTGGAGTGGTTCAGCCGCACGGTCGTGGAGGCCATGGCCGACCGGGTCGCCGTGCTGAAGCCGCAGAGCGCGTTCTTCGAGCGGTTCGGCTCGCGCGGTGTCGCGGTGCTGGAGCGGACGGTGGCGGCGGCCCGCGCGGCCGGCGCCCTGGTCGTGATGGACGCCAAGCGCGGCGACATCGGCTCCACCATGGCGGCGTACGCGGAGACCTTCCTGCACAAGGACGCGCCGCTGTTCTCGGACGCGCTGACCGTCTCGCCGTATCTCGGCTACGGCTCGCTGAGCCCGGCCGTCGCGCTCGCGCGCGAGAACGGCGCGGGACTGTTCGTGCTCGCCCTGACGTCCAACCCGGAGGGCGGCGAGGTCCAGCACGCCGTCCGCGCGGACGGCCGGGACGTGGCCGCGACGATGCTGGCCCATCTGGCGGCCGAGAACGCGGGGGAGGAGCCGCTCGGCTCCTTCGGCGCGGTGGTCGGCGCCACGCTCGGCGACCTCTCCTCGTACGACCTCGCCGTCAACGGTCCGCTGCTCGCGCCCGGCATCGGGGCCCAGGGCGCCACGCCCGCCGATCTGCCGAACGTGTTCGGCGCCGCCGTGCACAACGTGGTGCCGAACGTGAGCCGGGGCGTGCTGCGGCACGGGCCGGACACGGGCGCCCTGCGGACGGCCGCGGAGCGGTTCGCGAAGGAGGTCCAGGCAGCCGTTGTGAGGGCCGAATAAACCTCCGACGACTGCCCGATAACGCGCTTGAGGCTGGATACATTCTCAAATCCGGGGCAATATGACTGAAATGTCCAGTGCTGGCCAAGGCTGACCAGGACTTTTCCGCTGTTCTCGCTGACTCTGGCGGACTTGACCGCTAGTCTCCGACGAGAGTCAACGGGCAGAGCGTGTTGCTCGTGGCTCCCCAGGTGTGGGGCGACTAGGTTCCTCACCGGTCCGTATCCGACAGTTCGACATCCGAGGTGACGTAGGCGTGGCTCTTCCGCCCCTTACCCCCGAACAGCGCGCAGCCGCGCTCGAGAAGGCCGCCGCGGCTCGCCGGGAGCGGGCCGAGGTCAAGAATCGACTCAAGCACTCCGGCGCCTCCCTTCACGAGGTCATCAAGCAGGGCCAGGAAAACGACGTCATCGGCAAGATGAAGGTCTCCGCCCTGCTCGAATCCCTGCCCGGCGTGGGCAAGGTCCGTGCCAAGCAGATCATGGAGCGACTCGGCATCTCCGAGAGCCGCCGCGTGCGCGGCCTCGGCTCCAACCAGATCGCCTCGCTGGAGCGCGAGTTCGGCAGCACCGGCAGCTGAGTCCGGACCACTCCGGGTTTGCTGGAATAATCGCTGCATGGCTGCAACATTCCGGGGGACGACCCCCGAGCCCCCGGACGTACGTCCGCGGCTGACCGTGCTCTCCGGCCCCTCAGGGGTCGGCAAGAGCACGGTCGTCGCTCATATGCGCAAGGAACACCCCGAGGTCTGGCTCTCGGTGTCGGCGACGACCCGCAGGCCACGCCCCGGTGAGAAGCACGGGGTCCATTATTTCTTCGTCAGCGACGAGGAGATGGACAAGCTGATCGCCAACGGCGAGCTGCTGGAGTGGGCGGAATTCGCCGGCAACCGGTACGGCACGCCGCGCGGGGCCGTGCTCCAGCGTCTTGAGGCGGGCGAGCCCGTCCTGCTGGAGATCGACCTCCAGGGCGCCCGGCAGGTCCGTGACTCCATGCCGGAGGCCCAGCTGGTGTTCCTGGCCCCGCCCTCCTGGGAGGAGCTGGTGCGCAGACTCACCGGGCGGGGCACCGAGCCGCCCGAGGTGATCGAGCGCCGGCTGGACGCCGCGAAGATCGAACTGGCGGCCGAGCCGGAGTTCGACATGACCCTGGTCAACACCTCCGTCGAGGATGTGTCGCGCGAGCTGCTAGCCTTGATGGATGTTGTGTGATCACGAGTGATGTGATCACGACCGATCTTTTCCCACCCATCGGAAGGTAGAGCGTGTCCTCTTCCATCTCCGCGCCCGAGGGCATCATCAACCCGCCGATCGATGAGCTTCTCGAAGCCACCGACTCGAAGTACAGCCTCGTGATCTACGCGGCCAAGCGGGCTCGCCAGATCAACGCGTACTACTCGCAGCTCGGCGAGGGCCTCCTCGAGTACGTCGGTCCGCTCGTGGACACCCACGTGCACGAGAAGCCCCTGTCGATCGCCCTTCGCGAGATCAACGCGGGGCTGCTGACGTCCGAGGCCGTAGAGGGCCCGGCGCAGTAGTCGTTCTCTCTGCGTGCTTCTCCGCTCGCAGCAGACTTGTCCACAGGCCCGGCGGCGCGTCCGCCGGGCCTGTGGTGTGTCATAGACCCGTACGCGGTGTCGTCGCCGCGCACGCGAAACTGGTCGAGTCCGGGGAGAGACGGTGTCCAAGCCCAAGGTCGTGCTGGGGGTCAGCGGTGGCATCGCCGCGTACAAGGCCTGTGAGCTGCTGCGCAGACTGACCGAGTCCGGGCACGACGTCCGCGTCGTCCCGACCGACTCCGCGCTGCACTTCGTGGGCGCCGCCACCTGGTCCGCGCTCTCCGGCAACCCCGTCTCCACCCAGGTCTGGGACGACGTCCACGAGGTCCCGCACGTCCGCATCGGCCAGCACGCCGACCTGGTGGTGGTCGCCCCCGCCACGGCCGACATGCTCGCCAAGGCCGCGCACGGCCTCGCCGACGACCTGCTCACCAACACCCTGCTCACCGCCCGCTGCCCGGTCGTCTTCGCACCCGCGATGCACACCGAGATGTGGGAACACCCGGCCACCCAGGAGAACGTGGCCACACTGCGCCGCCGTGGCGCCGTCGTCGTCGAACCCGCCGTCGGCCGCCTCACCGGCGTCGACACCGGCAAGGGCCGGCTGCCCGACCCCGCGGAGATCTTCGAGGTCTGCCGCCGGGTGCTCGCCCGCGGCGTTGCCGGGCCCGACCTCGCCGGACGGCACGTCGTGATCAGCGCCGGCGGCACCCGCGAACCCCTCGACCCGGTCCGCTTCCTCGGCAACCGCTCCTCCGGCAAGCAGGGCTACGCCCTCGCCCGCACCGCCGCCGCCCGCGGCGCCCGCGTCACGCTGCTCGCCGCCAACACCTCCCTGCCCGACCCGGCCGGCGTGGACGTCGTCCGGGTCGGCACGGCCGTACAACTGCGTGAAGCGGTACTGAAGGCGGCAGCGGACGCCGACGCGGTGGTCATGGCCGCCGCCGTCGCCGACTTCCGCCCGGCCGCCTACGCCGCCGGGAAGATCAAGAAGCGGGACGACCACGAGCCCGACCCCATCGTGCTCGTACGGAACCCGGACATCCTCGCGGAGATCTCCGCCGACCGCGCCCGGCCCGGCCAGGTGGTCGTCGGCTTCGCCGCGGAGACCGACGACGTCCTCGCCCACGGCCGCGCCAAGCTGGAGCGCAAGCGCTGCGACCTGCTCGTCGTCAACGAGGTGGGGGAGCGCAAGACCTTCGGTTCCGAGGAGAACGAGGCCGTGGTGCTGGGCGCCGACGGCTCGGAGACCCCGGTGCCGCACGGGCCCAAGGAAGCCCTGGCCGACATCGTGTGGGATCTGGTCGTGGGACGCCTGCGCTGAATGTTTCAGGCGTTTTGCGGGATCTTCGTCCCTCGCACATTGACGCGTGGCGCCCCTGGCCAATGCCGCCCGCCATTGGGCAGAATGCCCGTGCCGCAGGTCACAGCGCTCCCGAGAGGCGAGACGGATGGGCCTGTGGTGGAGCGCGACCGATAAACTGTTCTCGGACGCGGGCCGGGCGCAGCTCCCGGCCCGTCCGCCAATGATCATCCAATGATCAGCCAGCAGCCGCTGCAACCCCAGGGAGCGTTGTGTCCCGTCGTCTGTTCACCTCGGAGTCTGTGACCGAGGGCCACCCCGACAAGATCGCTGACCAGATCAGTGACACCATTCTCGACGCGCTCTTGCGCGAGGACCCGACCTCCCGGGTCGCGGTCGAGACGCTGATCACGACTGGTCTGGTGCATGTGGCCGGTGAGGTCACCACCAAGGCTTACGCGCCGATCCCGCAGCTGGTCCGGGAGAAGATCCTGGAGATCGGCTACGACTCCTCCAAGAAGGGCTTCGACGGCGCGTCCTGTGGTGTGTCGGTGTCGATCGGCGCGCAGTCCCCGGACATCGCGCAGGGCGTCGACACGGCGTACGAGTCCCGGGTCGAGGGTGCCTCCCAGAGGGACAAGGATGACGAACTCGACAAGCAGGGCGCCGGCGACCAGGGCCTGATGTTCGGCTACGCCTCGGACGAGACGCCGACGCTGATGCCGCTGCCGATCTTCCTCGCGCACCGTCTGTCGAAGCGCCTGTCGGACGTCCGCAAGAACGGCACGATCCCCTACCTGCGCCCCGACGGCAAGACGCAGGTCACCATCGAGTACGACGGTGACAAGGCCGTCCGCCTCGACACGGTCGTCGTCTCCTCGCAGCACGCCTCCGACATCGACCTGGAGTCGCTGCTCGCCCCCGACATCCGCGAGTTCGTCGTGGAGCCGGAGCTCAAGGCGCTGCTCGACGAGGGCATCAAGCTGGAGACCGACGGCTACCGCCTGCTGGTGAACCCGACCGGCCGCTTCGAGATCGGCGGCCCGATGGGTGACGCGGGCCTCACCGGCCGCAAGATCATCATCGACACGTACGGCGGCATGGCCCGCCACGGCGGCGGCGCCTTCTCGGGCAAGGACCCGTCCAAGGTGGACCGTTCGGCGGCGTACGCGATGCGCTGGGTCGCGAAGAACGTGGTGGCGGCCGGTCTGGCCTCCCGCTGCGAGGTGCAGGTCGCGTACGCGATCGGCAAGGCCGAGCCGGTCGGCCTCTTCATCGAGACCTTCGGCACGCACAAGGTCGAGACCGAGAAGATCGAGAAGGCCATCGAGCAGGTCTTCGACCTGCGCCCGGCCGCGATCATCCGTGACCTGGACCTGCTGCGCCCGATCTACGCCCAGACCGCCGCGTACGGTCACTTCGGGCGTGAGCTGCCCGAGTTCACGTGGGAGCGGACTGACCGGGTGGACGCGCTGCGCAAGGCCGCGGGCCTGTAGGGACGTTCGCGGGCGAGCCCGCGCGAGTTGGTCGAGGCCCGGTTTCCTGGTGGGGAGCCGGGCCTCACTGCGTCAGCCCTCCGGGCGGGGGGTCTGTGTGTGGGTGGCACCCGTGCGGGGATCCCTGTGGGGTGCGGGGTGCGGGGTGCGGGGTGCGGGGTGCGGGGTGCGGGGTGCGGGGCGTGGGGCGCGGTGCGATCCGCGACGCCGCCCCGACCGACACGGCACCGGCCCCCTCGCGGGCCGAACTTGTGCCGCCCATGGGCAACCCCGCCAGGGGCGCGAGGAACTGCGCGCCCAACCCCGCAGAGCCCAAGCCGTGACGACGACGGTCACCCCCGAGGGGCGCGGGGAACTGCGCGCTCAGCCCCCACCGGGCCCGGACTGTGACGGCGGCGGTTACCCGGGAGGGGCGCGGGGAACTGCGCGCTTGGCCCCCACCGGGCCCGGGCTGTGACGACGGCGGTCTCCCGGGAGGGGCGCGGGGAACTGCGCGCTCAGCCCCCACTGGGGCCGCACACGGCGTGGGGGTGCGGGGTGGGGCGTTTGCGCGGCCCGGCGTTGGCGGGGTGCCGCCGCGCCCACCCGTGCCGCCCCAGCGGCACGACTGCCCGCGGCTGTGCGGCTGCCGCCGCTGTGCGGCCGCGCGGCTACTGGGCTACGCGGCTGTGGGCGGGGGCGTTGTCGGTGGGGTTTGGTAGAAATGTTGGCGTGAGCAGCGAGGATGAGTCAGTGGACGGTGGGGCCGCGGGGGCGCCGCCGGAACAGCTCGCGCTCATTCGGGAGAGCGTGCGACAGGCCAAAACGCCGAAAGCGAAGCCACGGACGTGGCGTGGGGCGGATCTCGCCGAGGAGCTGCCCGTCGCGCGCGTGCTCGTCGACAAGGGCGTACTCCACCTCGACCGGTACTTCGACTACGCGGTCCCGCAGGAGCTGGACGCCGACGCGCAGCCCGGCGTGCGGGTGCGCGTGCGCTTCGGGGCCGGACGGCACCGGGTGCGGGAAGGGCGCCGCGAGGGCGGAGGGCTCATCGACGGGTTCCTCGTGGAGCGGCGGGCCGAGTCCGACTACTCCGGGCCGCTGGCCGCACTGGCACAGGTCGTTTCCCCCGAGCCCGTCCTCGACGCGGAACTGCTCGCACTGACCCGTGCCGTCGCCGACCGCTACGCCGGAAGCCTCGCCGACGTACTCCAGCTCGCCGTACCGCCGCGCAACGCACGGGCGGAGGGCCGGCCGTCACCCGAGCCGCTGCCCCCGCCGGAGGCGCCGGAGGCGGGGTCCTGGGGGCGGTACGAGAACGGGACGGCGTTCGTCGAGGCACTGGCCTCGGGCGGCTCCCCGCGCGCCGTGTGGAACGCGCTGCCGGGCCCGCTGTGGAGCGAGGAGATCGCCCGGGCCGTCGCCGCCACGCTCGCCTCGGGGCGCGGCGCGCTGGTCGTCGTACCGGACGGGCGGGCGGTCGCCCGGGTCGACGCCGCGCTGACCGACCTGCTGGGGGCGGGGCGGCACGCGGTGCTCACGGCTGAGGCCGGGCCCGAGAAGCGGTACCGGGAGTGGCTGGCCGTGCGGCGCGGCTCCGTAAGGGCCGTGGTCGGGACGCGGGCCGCGATGTTCGCGCCGGTCCGGGATCTCGGGCTGGTGGCCATCTGGGACGACGGCGACGACAGCCACAGCGAACTGCATGCCCCGCAGCCGCACGCGCGCGAGGTGCTGCTGCTGCGGGCGGCGCAGGACAAGTGTGCGTTCCTGTTGGGCGGTTGGAGCTGCACGGTCGAGGCCGCGCAGCTCGTGGAGAGTGGCTGGGCCCGGCCGATTGTCGCGTCCAGGGAACGGGTGCGGGCCGCGGCGCCGCTCGTACGGACCGTCGGGGACGGCGATCTGGCCCGTGACGAGGCCGCGCGTGCCGCCCGGTTGCCGACGCTCGCCTGGCAGGTGGTCAGGGAGGGGCTGAAGCACGGGCCGGTACTGGTGCAGGTGCCCCGGCGCGGGTATGTGCCGCGGATGGCGTGTGCGCAGTGCCGGGAGCCCGCGCGGTGCCGGCACTGTGCCGGGCCGCTGGAGGGGCGCGACGCGGGGGCGTTGGCGTGCGGGTGGTGCGGGCGGGAGGAGACCGGCTGGCACTGTCCGGAGTGCGGGTCGTTCCGGCTGCGGGCGCAGGTGGTGGGCGCGCGGCGGACCGCGGAGGAGCTGGGGCGGGCGTTTCCGGCGGTGCCGGTGCGGACGTCGGGGCGTGAGCATGTGCTGGACACCGTGCCGGGGGCGCCCGCGCTGGTGGTGAGCACGCCGGGGGCCGAGCCGGTCGCCGAGGGCGGGTACGCGGCGGCGTTGCTGCTCGACGGGTGGGCGATGGTGGGGCGGCCCGATCTGCGGGCGGGGGAGGACGCGTTGCGGCGTTGGATCGCGGCTGCGGCGCTGGTCCGGGATCAGCCGTCGGGGGGGACGGTCGTGGTCGTCGCCGAGCCGACGCTGCGGCCCGTGCAGGCGTTGGTGCGGTGGGATCCCGTGGGGCATGCGGTGCGCGAGCTGGCCGAGCGGGCCGAGCTGGGGTTTCCGCCGGTGTCGCGGATGGCGTCGGTGTCCGGTCCGCCGGAGGCGGTTGCCGAGTTCCTCGGTACGGCCTCGCTGCCGGGGGATGCCGAGGTGCTCGGGCCGGTGCCGCTGCCGGTGACGCCGACCGGCCGGCCGCGTCGGACGGGGGCGCCGCCGGCGGGGGAGCGGTGGGAGCGGGCGTTGGTGCGGGTGCCGCCGGGGAGTGGGGCGGCGTTGGCTGCCGCGTTGAAGTCTGCGCAGGCTGCGCGGATGGCTCGGGGGGGTGGGGACGCGGGGGCGGTACGGGTGCGGGTGGACCCCGGGGACATCGGCTGACGGGGCGTCGGCGTTTCGCGTCCGTCGGGTGTCGGGTGCCCGGCGTTGTGCTGGGGGGTGTTGCACTGCCCGGCGTTGGCCGGGTGCCGCCCGCGCCCACCCGTGCCGCCCCAGGCGGCACGCATGCCCGCGGTCTACGCGGAGCGGCGGCGTCCGGGTGCCCGCGGGCTTGGTGGGTGTGGCGTGCGTGCTCGCGGCTTGGTGGGTGTGGTGTGCGAGGGGCGCGCGTGGTGCGGGCTGCGCGGGGCGGGTGATGTGGGCCGGGCCGGGTGTGGACAGATGTCTGCCCTCCCGGATGGTGGGCGGGAGGGCAGGAGGGGGCTGTCAGCCGTTGCGGGGGCCGGGGAAGGCCGTTGGGCGGACCTCTTCGCGCAGGGTCGGGCTGCCCGTCGGCTGCGTCGGCATCGTCCTGGCCGCCGGTACGGTCGGCAGACCGGCGGGGACGTTGACCGCGCGCGTACCCGACGTGTCCGTGGCGCGCTCGGCCTCGGCGGCCGCCTGGGCGGTGGCCCGGCGCGACCCGTAACGACGGTGGACGGCCTGCTTGGTGACGCCGAGCGCGGAGCCCACCGCGTCCCACGAGAACCCGAGCGAGCGGTCGAAGTCGACCGCTGCCGTGACCAGGGTCTCGACGCTGTCCCGCAGCTCCTGGGCGAGACGGACCGTCGGCGCCGGAGCGCGTCCGTAGACGACGAAGCCCGTGGAGGAGCCGGAGCGGCGCGGGCGGTAGACGTTGCCCAGCTGGGCGGTGAGCGTGCGCAGCGCGTCCACCTGCCGGCGGACCCGCTCGATGTCCCGCACCAGCAGGTGCAGGCTGGCCCGAGCCTGGGCGTCGTGGGTTGCGTGGTCGGCCATGAACAAGCCTCTCGAACCGGCGTTGAGGAGAAAGGACCGGGCCGCGACCGCGGCCCGTTGAGTCAACTCTTTCTTGACCAACGCGTCTTCGGGCCCCGGGTCACGCTCCAGGGGCGTAAGGGCATATGCGTACGCCCCCGATGGCGCCGCGCGCGCGGGCGGTACCGCCCCATAGACTGGTGCGCTGCCCGTAGCAACCCCCGCCCGAGAGGCCCGAACCCACCTATGAAGCTTGTCTTCGCCGGTACCCCCGAGGTCGCCGTTCCCGCCCTGGACGCCCTGCTCGCCTCCGGGCGGCACGAGGTCGCCGCCGTTGTCACGCGGCCGGACGCACCGGCCGGGCGGGGTCGCAGGATGGTCGCCTCACCGGTGGCCGAGCGGGCGCAGGAGGCCGGTATCGAGGTGCTGAAGCCGGCGAAGCCGAGGGACCCGGACTTCCTGGAGCGGCTGCGGCAGATCGCTCCCGACTGCTGCCCGGTCGTGGCGTACGGCGCCCTGCTGCCCCGTGTCGCCCTCGACGTGCCCGCGCGCGGCTGGGTCAATCTCCACTTCTCGCTGCTGCCGGCCTGGCGCGGTGCCGCGCCCGTGCAGCACTCCATCATGTCCGGCGACGAGATCACCGGCGCGTCCACCTTCCTCATCGAGGAGGGGCTGGACTCCGGCCCGGTGTACGGCACGGTGACCGAGGAGATCCGCCCCACCGACACCAGCGGCGACCTGCTGACCCGGCTCGCCTTCGCGGGCGCCGGGCTACTCGCCGCGACCATGGACGGCATCGAGGACGGCACCCTCACCGCCGTACCGCAGCCCGCCGACGGCGTCACCGTCGCACCCAAGATCTCCGTCGAGGACGCGCACGTCGACTGGGCGGCGCCCGCGCTGCGCGTCGACCGTGTGGTGCGCGGCTGCACGCCGGCGCCCGGCGCCTGGACGGTCTTCCGCGGTGAGCGGCTGAAGCTGATCCAGGTCACCCTCACACCGGACCGCAAGGACCTCGCGCCGGGTCACCTGGCGGTGGGCAAGAACACCGTTCATGTCGGCACCGGGTCGCACGCCGTCGAACTGCTGTGGGTCCAGGCCCAGGGCAAGAAGCCGATGCGGGCGGCGGACTGGGCACGCGGGGTGCGGATCGCCGACGCCGAGGTTCTCGGGAGCTGAGCGGGGAGCCCGCGGGAGCCCGCAGGGGCCCTCCGCCGGCGTACGGCAGCCGGGTGTCCGCCGGGACCCCGGTCCGCGCCTCCCGACGTACGCTGAACGCACACTGTTTTTCAGACATCCGGAGCACCTTTTCGTGAGCGAGACCGCCCGCCGGCCCCACAAGCCCTATCGCCGTCCCAAGAAGGACCCCGTCCGCATCCTCGCGTTCGACGCGCTGCGGGCGGTGGACGAGCGGGACGCGTACGCCAACCTCGTACTGCCGCCGCTGCTGCGCAAGGCGCGCGCGAAGGGCGACTTCGACGACCGGGACGCGGCGCTGGCGACGGAACTGGTGTACGGGACGCTGCGCCGGCAGGGGACGTACGACGCGATCGTCGCGGCCTGTGTGGACCGGCCGTTGCGCGAGGTGGACCCGCCGGTGCTCGACGTGCTGAGTCTCGGCGCGCACCAGCTGCTCGGCACCCGGATCCCCTCCCACGCGGCGGTGTCCGCGACCGTGGAGCTGGCCCGGGTGGTGCTCGGTGACGGGCGGGCGAAGTTCGTCAACGCCGTGCTGCGGAAGGTCGCGCAGGACGATCTCGACGGATGGCTGGCCAAGGTCGCGCCGCCCTACGACGAGGACCCCGAGGACCATCTCTCCGTCGTCCACTCCCATCCGCGCTGGGTCGTCTCCGCGCTGTGGGACTCGCTCGGCGGTGGCCGCGCCGGGATCGAGGAACTGCTCGCCGCCGACAACGAGCGGCCCGAGGTGACGCTGGTCGCGCGGCCGGGGCGGGCCACGACCGAGGAGCTGCTGGACGTCGAGTCCGCCGTGCCGGGGCGCTGGTCGCCGTATGCCGTGCGGATGGCCGAGGGCGGGGAACCCGGCGCGGTCGGTGCCGTGCGCGAGGGCCGGGCAGGGGTGCAGGACGAGGGCAGTCAGCTCGTCGCGCTGGCGCTCGCCGCCGCGCCGCTCGACGGACCCGACGAGAAGTGGCTGGACGGCTGCGCGGGTCCCGGCGGCAAGGCCGCGCTGCTCGCCGCGCTCGCCGCGCAGCGGGGCGCCACGCTGCTGGCCGCCGAGCGGCAGCCGCACCGGTCCGGGCTCGTCGCCAAGGCGCTCGCGGGCAACCCCGGTCCGTATCAGGTGATCACCGCCGACGGGACCCGGCCGCCGTGGCGGCCCGGCACCTTCGACCGGGTCCTGATGGACGTACCGTGCACCGGGCTCGGTGCGCTGCGTCGCCGTCCCGAGGCCCGTTGGCGCCGCCGTCCCGAGGACCTGGAGGGCTTCGCGCCGCTTCAGCGGGGGCTGCTGCGGACCGCGCTGGAGTCCGTGCGCGTCGGCGGGGTCGTCGGCTACGCGACCTGCTCGCCGCATCTAGCCGAGACGCGTGCGGTGGTGGCCGACGCGCTCAAGCAGTTCCCGCAGGCCGAACTCCTCGACGCGCGGCCCCTGTTGCCCGGCGTACCGGACCTCGGCGACGGTCCCGACATCCAGCTGTGGCCGCATCTGCACGGCACGGACGCGATGTACCTGGCCCTGATCCGCCGCACCGCCTGACGGCCCGGACTTCCGCCGCACCGCCTGACGGCCCGGACTTCCGCCGCACCGCCTGACGGCCCGGACTTCCGCCGCACCGCCCGACGGCCCGGACTTCCGCCGCACCGCCCGACGGCCCGGACTTCCGCCGCACCGCCCGACGGCCTGGACTTCCGCCGCACCGCCTGACGGCCCGGAGGTCCGGCGGAGCGGCAGTCCGCTCCGGGACTGTCCGTCGGACCGGCAGTCCGCCGCGGGACCGTCGGTCGGGCCGGCTGTCCGCTCCCGGACCGTCCCTCGGGGCCGGCTGTCCGCTCCCGGACCGTCCCTCGGACCGGTTGTCCGCTCCCGGACCGTCGGTCGGGCCGGCTGTCCGCCCACGGACCGTCGGTCGGGTCGGCTGTCCGCCCACGGACCGTCGGTCGGGTCGGCTGTCCGCCCACGCACCGTCCCTCGGGCCGGCCGGCCGGCCCGGAGGCGGTGTCCGGGGGCCCGGGCGCGCGCCGAGGGGCGCTTCCCGGTCGTCAGGTGTCCGGTGGGCCCGCCGGCTCGGGCTCCCGGGGCACGCCCTCGCCGTCCTCCCGTGCCAGCCGGTGTGGCCACCACACCTTTGGGCCGACGTCCAGGAACAGGGACGTGACCAGGACGGACCGGACGACGAAGGTGTCGAGGAGTACGCCCAGGGCCACCGCGAAGCCGATCTCCGCGAAGGCGACCATGGGGAGGGTGCCCAGGGCGGCGAAGGTGCCGGCCAGGACCAGGCCGGCCGAGGTGATGACCGCGCCGGTGGCCGCGAGGCCGGTGACCACGCCCTTGCGGGTGCCCAGACGGGCCGCCTCCTCCCGGATGCGAGTGGTCAGGAAGATGTTGTAGTCGATGCCCAGGGCAACCAGGAAGACGAAGACGAAGAGCGGGAAGTCCGTCGACTCGCCGGCGTAGTCGAACACGTACCGGAAGGCGAGCGCGCTGATGCCCAGGGCCGCCGCGAAGGACAGGATCACCGTCCCGATCAGCAGCAGCGGGGCGATCAGGGCGCGCAGCAGCACACAGAGGATCAGCAGGACCACGACCAGCACCAGCGGGATGATCAGGATGTTGTCGTGGGTGGTCGCCTCGTCCATATCGAGCAGCGCCGCTGTTCCGCCGCCCACGAGCGCGTCGGCGTCCGGCACCGCGTGCACGGCGTCACGGACCCGCTCCACGGTCTGTTTCGCCGCCTCGCTGTCGGCCGGGTCGGACATCGTCGCCTCGAACATCACCCGGCCCTCGAACGACGGTTTTGCGCCAGGTGGCAGCCCGAGCGACTCGGGCACCACACCGTCGGTGCCGGCGACCGCCCGGCCGACCTCCTGCGCCTGCGCCTGGTTGGCGATGACGACGAGCGGGTCGCCGCTGCCCGCCGCGAAGTAGCGGGCCGAGATCTCCTGGCCGGTGATCGAGTCCGGTTTCCCGGTGAACGCGTCCGCGTTGCCGATGCCCTCCGCGCGCAGCTGGATCAGCCCCAGTGAGCAGACCGCCAGGATCAGCGCCGTCACACCCCAGACCATGCGGGGCCGGTGCGACATACGCCGCCCGGCACGCGCCCACAGGCCGCGTTCGGTCGGGTCGGGCGAGCCGTTGTGCGGGATCACGGGCCAGAAGATCCAGCGGCCGAAGATCACCAGCAGGGCCGGGAAGAGGGTCATCATGGCGAGCAGGGCCACGGCGACGCCGATGGCGGCGACCGGGCCGAGGCCGCTGGTGGAGTTCATCTCGGCGGCGAGCAGCACCAGCATGCTCAGGACGACGGTGGCGCCGGACGCGATCACGGCCGGTCCCGCGCGGTGCAGGGCGAGGGCCATCGCCTCGTGCCGGTCCTCGTGGCGGCGCAGCTCCTCCCGGTAGCGGGCGACCAGGAGGAGGGCGTAGTCCGTCCCCGCGCCGAAGACGAGCACGGTGAGAATGCCGGCGCTCTGCCCGTTGACCGTCAGGCCCGCGTGCTCGGCCAGCAGATAGATCAGGGCCTGGGCGGTGAACAGCGCGCAGACCACGGCGAGGACCGGGACCAGCAGCAGGGTCGGGCTGCGGTAGGTGATGAGCAGCATCACGACGACGACGCCCATGGCCGCGAGGAGCAGGGTGGAGTCGATGCCCTCGAAGGCCTCGGCGAAGTCGGCGGAGGTGCCGCCGGGGCCGGTGATGTGGACGGCGAGGCCGCCCTCGCTGTCCCCGACGTCCTCGCGGATCGAGTCGACGGCCGGGCCGATCCGCTCCCAGCCCTGTTCGTCCATGGTGATCGGCACGAAGACCTGGGCCGCGCGAGGGTCGGCCTCGCGGTCGAAGACGGGGCCGCGGGTCTCGGTGCCGCGGATCCCGTGGTCCCGCAGCTCCTTGAGTGCCTGTACGTCGTCGGCGATCCGCTCCCGGTCGGCGGCCGTCAGTCCGCTCTCGCGCGCGTACACGACGATCGCCGGGATCTGCTCGGGCCGGAAGTCCTCGGAGATCTCCAGTACCTGCGTGGACTCGGCCGAACCGGGCAGCCAGGAGGCCGCGTCGTTGTCCTGGGCGTCGGTGAGCTTCTGCGCGAAGGGCGCGGCGACGAAGAGCACCGCGACCCACAGGGCGAGTACGACCCACTTGGCCCGCCGTCCGCAGACCAGATGCCCGATGCCTCTGTTGCCGGTCATGGCCACCCCCGTAGCCGGTTGGCCGAAAAGCATGGCATGCCGCGGGCCGGGCCGACAGGGGCGCGGGGCGTCGAACTGTCCGGCTGTGCGGTGCCGGTACGCGGGGGCCGTGCCGGGTCGGTACGGAGGGGCCCTGCGGCGCGGGTGGGTGGTGCTTCCCCTTGGCGCGGGCGCCCGCATCCGGGACCCATTGGGCCCACCCCCGGGCGGCATGGGACGCTTAGGGCATGGCCGCGCAGATCAACCCCAGCATTCTGTCCGCCGACTTCGCCCGTCTCGCCGACGAGGCCAAGGCGGTGGAGGGAGCCGACTGGCTCCACGTCGACGTGATGGACAACCATTTCGTCCCGAACCTCACGCTCGGGGTGCCGGTCGTAGAGTCGCTGGCCCGTGCGACGGACACTCCGCTGGACTGCCATCTGATGATCGAGGCCCCCGATCGATGGGCCCCGCAGTACGTAGAGGCGGGTGCCTCTTCCGTCACCTTCCATGTCGAGGCGGCCGCGGCGCCGGTCCGGCTGGCCCGTGAGATCCGGGCCAAGGGCGCCCGCGCCTCGATGGCGCTCAAGCCCGCGACCCCGATCGAGCCGTACGAGGATCTGCTCGCGGAGCTCGACATGCTGCTGATCATGACCGTCGAGCCGGGCTTCGGCGGCCAGGCGTTCCTCGACATCATGCTCCCGAAGATTCGCCGGACCCGCGAGTTGATCAGCAAGCACGGTCTGGAGCTGTGGTTGCAGGTCGACGGCGGGGTCTCGGCGGCCACCATCGAACAGTGCGCCGAGGCCGGCGCCGACGTCTTCGTCGCCGGATCGGCGGTGTACGGCGCATCGGACCCGGCAGCGGCGGTACGTGCATTGCGCACACAGGCGGAGGAGGCAACGGTCCGTGCTTCTTTGGCCTGAGATCACTAAGGTCGAAGCCTTCGGCCAAGGCTTGCCCGAGCGGGCAGACACCGGGCCAAGGGAACGTGAACGGCTCCCATCAGGGGCGATCAAGTCCGCCGTATCTGCAAGGATGAACGGCGAATCCAGAGTGTGAACAGCAGTGAGGAGATCGCCGTGTCGGGTATGTCGGCGGGCCGGTCAGCCATGCGGATGGGACCCGCTGAGCTGGTGCAGGCGGCGGCCATGGCCCGCCGCTTCTACCTGGAGGGCAAGTCCAAGATCCAGATCGCCGAGGAGTTCGGCGTCAGCCGCTTCAAGGTGGCCCGCGTCCTGGAGACCGCCCTCGAACGGGATCTCGTACGTATCGAGATCCGGGTCCCTGCCGAACTGGACGCGGATCGCTCCGACGCGCTCCGGGCCCGGTACGGACTGCGGCACGCCGTGGTCGTGGAGTCCCCGGCCGACGCGGAGGAGACCCCCGATCCCGAGAACCTCGGCGAGGTCGCCGCGGACCTGCTCGGTGAACTCCTCGACGAGGGCGACGTACTGGGCCTCGCGTGGGGCCGGTCGACGATCCACATGGCCGCCGCGCTCGACAAGCTGCCGCCGTGCACGGTGGTGCAGCTGACGGGTGTGTACGACGCCGGGACCGCCGAGCGCGGTTCGGTGGAGGCCGTCCGGCGCGCGGCCGAGGTGTCCGGCGGGGACGCCCACCCGATCTACGCGCCGATGCTGCTGCCGGACGCGGCCACCGCGGCGGCGCTGCGCAACCAGACCGGCATCGCCCGCGCCTTCGGCTACTTCGACAAGGTCACGGTCGCCTGTGTCTCCATCGGCTCCTGGGAGCCGGGCATCTCGACCGTGCACGACATGCTCAGCGACGAGGAGCGCGCGCACTACGCCTCGCTCGGTGTCGCCGCCGAGATGTCCGCGCACCTCTTCGACTCCGACGGCCGCCGGGTCGGGCGGGACCTCGGGGAACGCTGCATCACGGTCAAGACCGACCAGTTGCGCCGCGTACCGGAGGTCGTCGCGATCGCCGGCGGACAGCGCAAGGCGGCCGCGATCGACGCCGTACTGCGGTCGGGTCTCGTCACCAGCCTGGTCACGGACACCTCCGCGGCCGACTACCTGATGACGGCCGGCCCCGCGCCGCGGCCGGCGCTGAACCGGGCGGACCCGGACGGCCCCTGACAGCGGGTCATGAGGGGGCCGCCGTGGCAGCGTGGGCGACATGCTGCTGCGGTGGGTCCTCCGGATGCTCGCCTGTGCGGTCCTGGTCCTCGTGGCCGGATGCGCCACCACGGACGCGGCCGACGTCACGGAGACGGCCGGTGCCGCGTCGGGTCCCGCGACGCCCTCGTGGGCCCGCGACACGGCCACCGTCCCGGTGGCCGACCTGCCCGCCGAAGCGCGTGAGACGCTCCGGCTCATCGATGCCGGCGGGCCGTTCCCGTACGCCAAGGACGGAGCGGTCTTCGGGAACCTCGAAGGACTGCTGCCCGCGCGCGATCGTGGGTATTACCACGAGTACACCGTCCCCACGCCCGGCTCGCGCGATCGCGGGGCCCGGCGGATCGTCACCGGGGACGGCGGCGAGATCTACTACACGGACGATCACTACGAATCCTTCAGGGCGGTACTGAGATGACGGAAGTCGTGGTCACGCTGGACCTCGACGGGGTGACGGACAAGGCGGGACTGATGGACCGCTGCGTCACGAACCTGGCACTGCCCGACTGGTTCGGCCGGAACTGGGACGCGCTCGCCGACAGCCTCACCGACCACGACCTGTGGCCCGGCGACTCCGTCGAACGGGGGCTGCTCGTCGTCGTACGGAACTGGCGGGCGTACGCCGCCGCGCGTCCCGCCGAGTGGGAGACCGCACTTGAGGTCTTCGGGCAGTCCGCCGACACGGCCCCCGCGCTGACCGTGGCACTGGCCCTTGGAGGAACCTCCTAAGACGCCCCTGACCAGCCTGGACGATGTGACCGGGCAGCGCGTTCCGGGTGGCGTGGGACAATGAAGTACGTGCTCTTCCCCCTGGCTGACCTGTCCGGGGGCCACCTCTGATCGACTGGGATGTGCAGCACGTGCGTTTCCTCAACGACATCCAGCCCTCGTACGACCTGACGTACGACGACGTGTTCATGGTGCCGCGGCGTTCCGCGGTCGGCTCGCGGCAGGGCGTGGACCTCAGCTCCCCGGACGGCACGGGCACCACGATTCCGCTCGTGGTCGCCAACATGACCGCCATCGCCGGCCGGCGGATGGCCGAGACGGTGGCCCGTCGCGGCGGGCTCGTGGTCATCCCGCAGGACATCCCGATCGACGTGATCACCGATGTCGTCTCCTGGGTGAAGAGCCGCCCGCTCGTCCTGGACACCCCGATCGTGCTGGCCCCCCACCAGACCGTGGCCGACGCGCTGGCCCTGCTGCCCAAGCGCGCGCACAACGCGGGTGTCGTCGTCGACGAGCACGACCGGCCCGTCGGGGTCGTCACCGACCGGGACCTGACCGGCGTCGACCGCTTCACACAGCTCGCCCTGGTCATGTCCAGGGACCTGCTGCTGCTCGACGCGGACATCGACCCGCGCGAGGCCTTCAACCGCCTGGACGCCGCCAACCGGCGCTACGCGCCCGCGGTGGACAAGGACGGCAGGCTCGCCGGCATCCTCACCCGCACCAACGCCCTGCGCGCCACGCTGTACACCCCGGCCGTCGACGCGGACGGCAAGCTGCGCATCGCCGCCGCCGTCGGTATCAACGGCGATGTCGCGAGCAAGGCCGAGCAACTGCTCGCGGCGGGCGTCGACACACTGGTCATCGACACCGCGCACGGCCACCAGGAGTCGATGATCAGCGCGGTCAAGCTGGTCCGCGACCTCGACCCGCGGGTGCCGGTCGTGGCCGGCAACATCGTCTCCGCCGAGGGTGTGAAGGACCTGATCGAGGCCGGCGCCGACATCATCAAGGTCGGTGTGGGTCCCGGCGCGATGTGCACCACGCGCATGATGACCGGCGTGGGCCGGCCGCAGTTCTCGGCCGTCCTGGAGTGCGCGGCCGAGGCGAAGAAGTACGGCAAGCACGTGTGGGCCGACGGCGGCATCCGGCACCCGCGCGACGTCGCGATGGCGCTGGCCGCCGGCGCCTCCAACGTGATGGTCGGCTCCTGGTTCGCGGGCACCTACGAGTCGCCCGGCGACCTCCAGCAGGACGCCGACGGCCGTTACTACAAGGAGTCGTTCGGCATGGCGTCCGCCCGCGCGGTGGCCAACCGCACGTCCGAGGAGTCGGCCTACGACCGGGCCCGCAAGGCGCTGTTCGAGGAGGGCATCTCCACGTCCCGGATGTTCCTCGACCCGGCCCGCCCGGGCGTCGAGGACCTGATCGACTCGATCATCGCGGGCGTCCGCTCCTCGTGCACCTACGCCGGCGCGGGCTCCCTGGAGGAGTTCGCCGAGAAGGCCATCGTCGGCATCCAGAGCGCGGCCGGCTACGCCGAGGGCAAGCCACTGCACGCCAGCTGGAGCTGACGCGCTCCCCGCCGCCGTCCCCCTCTCCGAAGCCCCCGCTGCCCGCCCGCCGGGCAGCACGGGGGCTTTCGGCGTTTCCGGGACGGCTCGCGCAACGGTCCACAGCCGTTGTGCAACGATCACGCGCCCGTACCCCCGGAACGCAATGATCTTGCGGGCATACGCAAGGTTGCTGCATTACAGCGGCAACGTCAGAGCTCGTAGGCTGTCGCCTCGTACGTGGCGTGGCGGGGACCCCGCTCGGTGGGTCCCCTGTCCGAAGGGGTGCTGCCGGTCCCCGTCGCCCCGACCGGCAGCGATGAAGGAGCCAGCGCGTGCTCGACCAAGGCGCACCCCCGCACGACGACAGGCCGACCGCCCCCGCGCCCCCGGGTGTCGGCGCGCGCCTGTTGCGCCGCAAGCCCGTGGAACTCCTGGTCGCGGAGGGTGGCCAGGGGGAGGGAGGCTCGCTGCGGCGCTCCCTCGGGATGTGGCAGCTGACGATGATCAGCATTGGTGCCACGCTCGGCACCGGCATCTTCGTCGTCCTCGGCGACGCCGTCCCGGAGGCCGGTCCCGCCGTCACGCTGGCCTTCGTCATAGCCGGACTCACGGCCCTCTTCTCGGCCCTGTCCTACGCCGAGCTGGCCGGCAGCATCCCGGTCGCCGGCTCCTCGTACTCGTACGCGTACGCAACGATGGGCGAACTCGTCGCCTGGGTGTGCGGCTGGTGTCTGGTCCTGGAGTACGGCGTGTCCGTGGCCGCCGTCGCCGTCGGCTGGGGCGAGTACCTCAACGAACTGCTCGACGGCACGATCGGCGTCACCATCCCCGGTGCGCTGTCGTCGGCGCCCGGCGAGGGCGGCATCATCAACCTGCCCGCCCTGATCGTCGTACTGCTCGCGATGGTCTTTCTGCTCGGCGGGGTCCGCGAGTCCGCGCGCGCCAACACCGTGATGGTCGCCGTGAAGATCGCCGCGCTGGTGCTGTTCTGCTCGGTCGGCTTCATGGGGTTCAAGTCCGGCAACTACGCGGACTTCATGCCGCTCGGCATGGCCGGGGTCAGCGCCGCGGGCGCCACGCTGTTCTTCTCGTACATCGGCTTCGACGCCGCCTCCACCGCCGGTGAGGAGGCGAAGAACCCCAAGAAGGACCTGCCGCGGGCCATCATGCTGTCGCTGGTCATCGTGACCGCGCTGTACGTGCTGGTCGCGGCGGTCGCCGTCGGTGCCTGGAACTGGACGAAGTTCGAGGGTTCCGAGGCCTCCCTCGCCGCCATCATGAACGACGTCAGCGGCCAGAGCTTCTGGGGCACCCTGCTCGCGCTCGGCGCGGTCATCTCCATCGCCAGCGTGGTCCTCACCGTGCTCTACGGCCAGACCCGCATCCTCTTCGCGATGTCCCGCGACGGACTGGTGCCCAAGGCGCTCGGCAAGGTCCACCCCAGGACCGGCGCGCCCCGGCTCAACACCGTGATCGTGTCCCTCTTCTGCGGTGTGCTCGCCGCGATGATCCCGCTCGGCAAGCTCGTCGACGCCACCAGCATCGGCACGCTGTTCGCGTTCGCCCTGGTCAACATCGCGGTGATCGTGCTGCGCCGGCGCCGGCCCGAGCTGGAACGGACGTTCCGGGTGCCGTTCGGACCGGTCCTGCCGCTGCTCGGCTTCGCCTTCTGCGCGTACAACATGTTCAGCCTCGACACCGTGACCTGGGTGGTCTTCGGATGCTGGATGGCCGCGGGTCTCGTGGTCTACTTCCTGTACGGCCATCGCCGCTCCCGGCTCAACGCGCCGGACGCCCTTGCCACACCAGAAGTGAAGTGAACCACCCGCAGTGCTGAACGATCTCGACGAACGCATCGTGCACGCCCTCGCCGAGGACGCCCGCCGCTCCTACGCGGACATCGGGCAGCTCGTCGGCCTGTCCGCGCCGGCCGTCAAACGGCGCGTGGACCGGCTGCGCGCCACCGGCGCCATCACCGGCTTCACCGTACGGGTCGACCCGTCGGCGCTCGGCTGGGAGACCGAGGGGTTCGTCGAGATCCACTGCCGGCGCAACACCTCGCCGGAGACCATCCGGCGGGGCCTGGAGCGCTACCAGGAGGTCGTGGCCGCCTCCACCGTCACCGGTGAGGCGGACGCGGTCGCCCAGGTCTTCGCCTCCGACATGCGCCACTTCGAGCAGGTCCTGGAGCGCATCGCGGGGGAGCCGTTCGTGGAGCGCACCAAGTCCGTGCTGGTGCTGTCCCCGCTGCTCAGGCGCTTCTCGTCGGGCTCGCCCACCTGAACCGGCGCTCCACGTGCCGCGGCCCCCGAAGCGCTACTCCGCCGTCTTCCGGGCCAGCGCGTTGTTGCCTATCGAATTGTGCACACTGAAGCTCACCGCGTCCGACCGGTAGCGGTCGTCCGACCACTCCACGGGGCGCCCCTCGTGCGTGGTCGTCACCCGGCGGACCCGCAGCAGCGGACCGGTCCGGCGGATCCCCAGCAACTCGGCGTCCTGCGCGCCCGCCGCCACCGCGTCGATGAGATGCTCGCCGTAGGCGAACACCAACCCGGTGGCCTCGTAAAGGCGTTGGGTGACCGAGGGACAGTCGGGCTCGATGTCCTCGACCGCCGGTGAGATCCAGTCGGCGTACACCGTCCGCTCCAGCAACACCGGCTCGCCGTCCAGCCCGCGCACCCGCAGGACGTGCAACACCCTTGAACCCGAGGGGAGTTGCAGCCGGACCGCGTCCTCCGTCGTGGCCGGGCGGTACCCCTGCTCCACCACGTGTCCGGTCGCCTCGCGGCCCATCGCGCGCGCCCACTGGGCGAAGCTGCGCAGCTCGGCGAAGCTCTGGCTGCGGCGGCTGGCGAGCACCACCCGGCGCGCGCCCTGCCGGGAACCGATCAGACCCTCGGCGGTGAGGCTCGCGACGGCCTGGCGGACGGTGCCGCGCGAGACGGCGTACTGCGCGGCGAGATCCGTCTCGGAGGGCAGCCGGCTGCCGACTGTGTACTCCTCGTGGTCGATCGCCCGTCGCAGTGCCTCGGCGATCTCCTCGTGTCGCGCCGTCATGCCGCCCCTCTGCATTGATTGGTGTGCACAGCGTGAGCAGCCTAATCGATATCCGCAGCGGATCGGGCGGGCCGAAATTGTGCAGGCAACAGCGGGCTCTCATTCGGTTTACGTTCACCTTCGCGTCATACGGGCCGGGCGTACTGGGGCCGACTTGTTCAGACAAGTTCTTGCCGCGGACTGCTTCGCGGCCCCATACTCCGCAGCACCCACCCTCGTGCGCACCCCTGGAGAGACCGTGTCCGTCCCCCTGCCGCGATCAGCCGTTCTCGGCGGCTCCCTCGCCGTCGTCGCCGCGCTCGCCCTCAGCGCCTGCGGCGCCGCTCCCGACAACGCGTCCACCACCGCCAACGGCAAGTCCGCGGCCACCGCCGGCTCCGCCGCCGACTTCGGCGGCTTGGACAAGCTGGTCGAAGCCGCCAAGAAGGAGGGCAAGCTCCAGGCCATCGCGCTGCCCCGCGACTGGGCCAACTACGGCGCCCTCATAGACGGCTTCCAGAAGAAGTACGGCATCAAGATCGAGGTCGAGAACCCCGACGGCTCCAGCCAGGACGAGATCAACGCCGTCACCTCGCGCAAGGGCCAGGACCGCGCCCCCGACGTCCTGGACCTCGGCTCCTCCTTCGCCATCAGCGCCGCCCAGCAGGACCTGCTGGCGCCCTACAAGGTCGAGGCGTTCGACGACATTCCCGCGTCGCAGAAGGACGCGCAGGCCCGCTGGTACAACGACTACGGCGGCTACATCTCCATCGGCTGCGACGCGGCCCGCGTCAAGACGTGCCCGACCACCTTCGACGACCTCCTCAAGCCCGAGTACAAGGGCCAGGTCGCGCTCAACGGCAACCCCACCAAGTCCGCCGCGGCCTTCGGCGGCGTCTACGCGGCCGCCCTCGCGAACGGCGGCTCCTTCGACGACATCCAGCCCGGCCTCGACTTCTTCGCCGAGCTGAAGAAGAACGGCAACTACACGCCCGTCGAGTCCACCCCGGCCACCGTCGAGAAGGGCGAGACGCCGATCAGCATCGACTGGGACTACCTCAACGCGGGCTACGCCGAGGAGTTCAAGTCCAAGGGCGTCGACTGGAAGGTCGCGGTCCCGGCCGACGGCCAGTTCTCCCAGTACTACTCCCAGGCCATCAACAAGGACGCCCCGCACCCCGCGGCCGCCCGCCTGTGGCAGGAGTACCTCTACAGCGCCGAGGGCCAGAACCTGTGGCTCGCCGGTTACGCCCGGCCCGCGCTGATGACCTCCATGGAGAAGGCCGGCACCCTCGACAAGACGGCCGCCGCCAAGCTGCCCGAGGTCTCCGGCACGCCGACCTTCCCGACAGAGGAGCAGCAGAGCACGGCCAAGACCGTGCTCGCCGAGGGCTGGGCGAAGGCCGTCTCCGGATGACCGCCACCCTCACGCGGGCGGACGTGGTGCCCGCCGCTTCCCAGAAGCGGCGGCGCCGCGCCCCCGGATGGCTCGCCGTCCTCCCGCTGCTCGTCTTCACCGCGGTCGCCTTCGGACTGCCCGCCGTGGCCATGCTGAACGGCGCCTTCACCGTCAAGGACCCGGCGACCGGGGCGACCGGCTACAGCGGCGAGAACCTGTCGGCGTCCCTCAAGGGCGCCTACCTCACCGCGCTCCTCGGCAGCGTCAAGCTGTCCGCCGTCACCGCCGCCCTCGGCGCGCTCCTCGGCCTGCCCATCGCGCAGGCCGTGGTGACCTCCCGGTTCCGCGGTCTGCGCGAGGCCGTGCTCACCGCGTCCGGGGTGCTCGCCAACTTCGGCGGCGTCCCGCTGGCCTTCGCGTTCGTCGCCACGCTCGGCAACGCCGGTGTGCTCACCCGCCACTTCGGCCTGGGCGGCACGGGCTGGAACCTGTACAGCTTCTGGGGACTCGTCCTCGTCTACCTGTACTTCCTGATCCCGCTCATGGTGCTCACCATCACCCCGGCGCTGGACGGACTGCGCTCCCAGTGGCGCGAGGCCGCCCAGAACAACGGCGCCACCAACGTCCAGTACTGGCGCCACGTCGCCCTGCCCGTACTGCTGCCCTCCCTGCTCGGCGGCCTGGTGCTGCTCTTCGGCAGCGCGTTCGCCGCGTACGCCACCGCCGCGGCCATGGTGGGCAGTTCGGTCCCCCTCGTCACCCTTCAGATCGCCGACGCCATCTCCGGCAACGTCCTGGTCGGCCAGGAGAACGTGGCGCTCGCGCTCAGCCTCGACATGGTCCTCGTCGCCGGACTCGTCATGGCCGTGTACCTGCCCCTGCAACGCCGGAGTGCCCGATGGCTCGCCTGAACCCGATGGCCGGACCGCGGGCCGCCGCCCGCCCGGTCCTGTGGCGGTGGGGCGTGCTCGGCCTCGCCGGACTGTACTTCCTGGTGCCGCTGGCCGCGTCGGTCGTCTTCACCGTCGACGTGCCCGGCCAGGGCGTCACCTTCGACGCCTACACACAGATCTTCTCCACCGAGGGCTTCACCACCAGCCTGCTGCTCTCGCTGGGCCTGGCCGCCGCCACCATCGCGATCGTGCTGCTGCTCATGGTGCCCGCCATGGTCGCGCTGCGGCTCGGCGCGCCCCGGCTGCGGCCGGTGGTCGAGGTGGTCTGCTCGCTGCCACTGGTCGTCCCGCCGATCGCGTTCGTCGCGGGCATCGGGACCGTCCTCAAGTGGGGACCCGAACACCTGTCGACCACCCCGCTGTTCCAGACGTTCGTGGCGATCCAGAACCCGGACTTCCCGTTCGTGCTGGTGCTCGCGTACGTCGTGATGGCACTGCCGTTCGTGTATCGGGCGCTGGACGCCGGACTGCGCGCCGTCGACGTACCGACCCTCGTCGAGGCCGCCCGCTCCTGCGGGGCCGGCTGGCCGCAGGCCCTGGTCCAGGCTGTCCTGCCGAACCTGCGGGGCGCGCTGCTCAACTCCGCGTTCCTCACCCTCGCCCTGGTCCTCGGCGAGTTCACGGTGGCGCAGCTGCTCGGCTTCCAGCCGTTCGCCGTGTGGATCGTGAACATCAGCGGCTCCCAGGCCCAGCTGTCCGTCGCCGTGTCCGTGCTCAGTCTGCTCGTGACATGGGTCCTGCTTCTCGCGCTCGCCGGTGCCGGCGGACGTACCCGTACCGCATCCCGGGGATGACCATGACCGCCTCCACCCTTGAGAAGGCCGCCGCCAACCAGGCCGCCACCGTCGAATTCCGGGACCTGCGCCGGGAGTTCGGGCCCACCGTCGCCCTCGACGGGCTCGGCCTGACCGTGCGTCCCGGTGAGTTCCTCGCCCTGCTCGGCCCGTCCGGCTGCGGCAAGACCACCGCCCTGCGGATGCTCGCCGGGTTCGAGCATCCCGACTCCGGTGCCGTCCTCGTCGACGGGCAGGACGTCACCCGCGTCCCCGCCCACCGCCGGGACGCCGGCATGGTCTTCCAGTCGTACAGCCTCTTCCCGCATCTGAGCGCGCTCGACAACGTGGCCTTCGGACTGCGGATGCGCAAGGTCCGTACGTTTGAACGCCGGGCCCGCGCCGCCGAGTTGCTGGAGCTGGTCGGGCTCGCCGACAAGGGCGAGCGGTTCCCGCACCAGCTGTCCGGCGGCCAGCAGCAGCGCATCGCGCTGGCCCGCGCCCTCGCCCTGCGCCCACGCGTCCTGCTCCTCGACGAGCCGCTGTCCGCGCTCGACGCCAAGGTGCGGCTGTCGCTGCGCGAGGAGATCCGGCGGCTCCAGCAGGAGCTGGGCATCACCACACTGTTCGTCACACACGACCAGGAGGAGGCGCTCTCCGTCTCCGACCGGGTCGCGGTCATGCGGTCCGGACGGCTCGAACAGTGCGCCGAGCCCGCCGAGTTGTACGGCCGTCCCGCGACGCCGTTCGTCGCCGAGTTCGTCGGCACCATGAGCCGGATCCCGGGCACGCTCCGGGGCACGGACGTCGAGGTGCTCGGGCAAAGGCTGCCGGTCGACGGGCCCCTGCCGGCCGACGGCGCCACGGACGTCGACGTGCTGGTGCGGCCCGAGGCCGTGCGGGTCACGGCCGACGCGGGCGGTACGGCGCGGATCGTCGCGACTGCCTTCCTCGGCGCCGTCGTCCGGGTGAGCGTACGGCTCGCCGACGGCACCGAGGTCAAGGCCGACCTGCCCACGCACGAGGCGGCCGGGCTCGGCACCGGAGCCCCCGTCGGCGTGTCGCTGCCGGAGCGGGCCGTGCTGGTCGCCGGGCGCAAGGCCGACTGAGCGGACCGCGGCACCCTCCTGGTCCGGTTCCCCGCACCGGCAATCCACCCACGACCGAAAGAGAACCACACGTGACCCCCCACCCCCGACTCCCGCTCCAGGCCGTCCTGTTCGACATGGACGGAACGCTCGTCGACACCGAGCGGCTGTGGTGGGAGGCGGTGGAGCACGTCGCCGGGCGGCCGCTCACCGACGCCGACCGGCCCGAGGTACTGGGCCGGCCCGTCGAGTACACGGCCGACTGGCTGGCACACACCACCGGCCGTCCGCTCGACGACCTGTCCGCCGCGCTGCACCGGGAGTTCGCCGAGCGGGTGCGCACCGGCATCGTGCCCCGTCCCGGCGCCCTCGACCTGCTGGACGCGCTCGCCCGGGACGGTGTCCCCACCGCGCTGGTCACCGCCTCCCCACGGGCGGTCGCCGGCAGTGTCCTCGCCGTGCTCGGCGCCGACCGGTTCGCGGTCGCCGTCACCGCCGACGACACCGCCCGCAGCAAGCCCGCCCCGGACCCCTACCTCGCCGCCTGCTACGCCCTCGGCGCCGAGCCCGCCGCCTGCGTCGCCGTCGAGGACACCCAGACCGGCGTCACCTCCGCCGAGGCGGCCGGCTGCGCGGTCCTCGCGGTACCGTCACTGGCACCGATAGCACCGGCCCCGGGCCGCCGGGTACGGTCCAGCCTCGTCGGCGTCACGACGGAGGAGCTCAAGGCGATGGTCGTACGAGAGCAGACACCGACCACCCCCCAACTCAGTGTCATGAGCTGGAACCTCTGGCTCGGTGGCAGTCCCGTCGAGGATCACCGGGCCAAGCAGGTCAAGGCCGTGCTCGACACGGGCGTCGACGTCGTCGGACTCCAGGAGACCGCCGGTACCGCGACCCGGGAACTCGCCGAGGCCCTCGGCTGGCACCACCACACCGCCGGCGAGAACCTCGGCATCATCAGCCGCCACCCCATCACCGCCCGCCACGGCGACCCGGACGTCGGTTTCTACGGGGCGGCCGGTGCCCGGATCCTCGTAGGCCCCGGCCTGGAGATCGACGTATGGACGGCCCATCTGCACTACACGCCGTACGGGCCCTACGAGTCCGCCTTCGACGGGCTGGCCGCCCCCGCGCTGATCGCCCACGAGGAGGTCCGGCTCGCCCAGATGCGGGAGACCCTGCGGTGGATCGCGCGGTCCGGCGACGACGGCGTCCCCGTGGTGCTCGTCGGCGACTTCAACTGCCCCTCCCACCTGGACTGGCCGGACGTCCGGTGGCCGGTGACGGAGGCGGCCGAGGAGGCGGGCCTGTGCGACTCCTACCGCGAGGCACACCCCGACCCGGCCGAGGCCCCCGGCCACACCTGGTCGCCCATCCATCCCCTCCACGAGGACGCCGGCGGCCGCGTCGAGCCGCAGGACCGGATCGACTACGTCCTGCACCGCGGCCTGCGGACGCTGGACTCCCGCACCCATGTGGCCGGTACACCGCGTGCCTGGCCCGACGTGGCCGGCAACGACTGGCCGTCGGACCACGCGGCGGTGGTCACGACCTTCGCGCTGCCGGGCGCCGGCTGACGGGCGGCTCGCGGGGTGCGGGCGGAGTGCGGAGCGCGGGCGGAGTGCGGGGGAGTGCGGGGGGCTCAGAACTCCGGCTGCCAGGGGACGACCCTGAAGTCCCCCGTCCCCTTCTTCACCTTCTCGAAGGGCGCCGAGCTGATGCACTTCGGCAGGTCCTTCGGGCCCAGGTCCTCGGTCGTCGCCCAGCTGTAGCCCAGCCGGTCGGAGCGGCCGAGGTCGTGCACCGAGATGCCGACCCGCTTGCCCTTCTCGCCGGGCAGGTCCGTGTCGGTGACAATGCCGGAGACCACGGCGACCTTGCCGCCGGTGACGAGGCAGTCGACCTTCGCCTTCCCGTAGGCGCCCTCGCCGTCCAGATAGTGGCTCCACTCGAAGGTGCCGGTCGCCTTCATCGGGTCGGCCTTGTCGGCGGCGGCGAGATGCGCGTCGAACGAGAACGTGATGTCGTCCCCGGCGGAGCGGTACAGCTTGGCGGTACCGGTCAGGGCCGCGCCCTCGCGGGGCCCGTGGGACCCGGCGGCGGAGGCCGTGGCGGCCGCTCCGGCGGTGAGCAGCACGGCGGAGCCCAGCACGACGATCTTCGTACGGCGATTCATCGCGTTCCTTTCAGCAGGTCGGACGGACATCCCTCACTCTCGCGCCCGGGACCCCGCACCACATCGCACCCTGGACGTCACCCGTCCTCCGCCGCGCGGGGGGAGGCCTCGCAGCCCCGTCCACCTCCAGGGCGAGACCCCACCCGCACCCCCTCAGGGGCGCGGGGAACTGCGCGATCGGCCCCCACCGTCCCGCACACGACGACGAACCCCCTCCTGGCCCGGCCAAGCACCCCGGCCAAGCGCCCCGACCATCGCACGCAACGAATCGTCGCCCCCCGCGCCCCGAGCGCAACAAACGCTCCGCCGACGCGCAACGGCTCCTCCTTGTCCGCCCAGGACAACCCCCCGTACCGTCTAGGTGGCCCCCACACCCACCCACCCCTCCGGCGAGGACCCCGCATGCGCACCGCCCTGCTCCAGAGCTCCGGCCGCCCCGGCTCGACCGTCGAGAACCTCAAGGTCCTCGACGAGGCCGCGGGCCGCGCCGCCGCGGCCGGGACCGCGCTGCTCACCGCGCCGGAGATGTTCCTCAGCGGCTACGCGATCGGCGACGACATCGCCCGGCTCGCGGAGCCCGCCGACGGCGACGGCGCGGACGCGGTCGCCGACATCGCGACACGGCACGGCCTGGCGATCGCCTACGGCTACCCGGAGCGCGCGGGCGACGCCGTCTTCAACTCCGCCCAGCTGATCTCCGCCGACGGCACCCGGCTCGCGAACTACCGCAAGACCCATCTCTTCGGCTGCTTCGAACGCGACCACTTCACCCCCGGCGAGCAGCCGGTCGTCCAGGCGCGGCTGCACGGCCTCACCGTGGGCCTGATGATCTGCTACGACGTGGAGTTTCCGGAGAACGTCCGCGCGCACGCCCTCGCCGGCACCGATCTGCTGCTGGTGCCGACCGCGCAGATGCACCCGTTCCAGTTCGTCGCCGAGTCCCTGGTGCCGGTGCGCGCCTTCGAGAACCAGATGTACGTCGCGTACGTCAACCGGGTCGGTCCCGAGGGCGAGTTCGAGTTCGTCGGCCTGTCCACCCTCGCCGGCCCCGACGGCATCGCGCGCACCCGCGCCGGCCGGGGCGAGGAGCTGGTCCTCGCCGACGTCGACCCGGCCTTCCTCGCCGCCTCGCGCGAGGCCAACCCGTATCTGCGGGACCGTCGCCCCGGCCTCTACGGGTCCCTGGTCTGACACCCGCCCCCTGATCTTCCGCATTGCGCAAGGAGTCCGTACCCCATGACGTCCACCGTGCCCAACGCCGTCGAGCACGCCGACGGGCAGCAGCCGCCGATCACCATGTTCGGCCCGGACTTCCCCTACGCGTACGACGACTTCCTCGCGCACCCGGCGGGCCTCGGCCAGATACCCGCCACCGAGCACGGCACCGAGGTCGCCGTCATCGGCGGCGGACTCTCCGGCATCGTCGCCGCGTACGAGCTGATGAAGATGGGCCTCAAGCCGGTCGTGTACGAGGCCGACCGGATCGGCGGACGGCTGCGCACGGTCGGCTTCGACGGCTGCGACCCCTCACTCACCGCCGAGATGGGCGCGATGCGCTTCCCGCCGTCCTCGACGGCCCTCCAGCACTACATCGACCTGGTGGGACTGGAGACCAGCCCGTTCCCCAACCCCCTTGCCGAGACCACCCCTTCGACGGTCGTCGACCTCAAGGGCGAGTCGCACTACGCCGAGACGGTCGGCGACCTCCCGCAGGTCTACCGGGATGTCGCCGACGCCTGGAACCGGTGCCTCGAAGAGGGCGCCGACTTCACCGACATGAACCGTGCCCTGCGCGAGCGGGACGTGCCCCGCATCCGCGAGATCTGGTCCCGGCTCGTGGAGAAGCTCGACAACCAGACCTTCTACGGCTTCCTCTGCGACTCGGAGGCCTTCAAGTCGTTCCGGCACCGCGAGATCTTCGGCCAGGTCGGCTTCGGCACCGGCGGCTGGGACACCGACTTCCCCAACTCCATCCTGGAGATCCTGCGGGTCGTCTACACCGAGGCCGACGACCACCACCGCGGTATCGTCGGCGGCTCCCAGCAGTTGCCGCTGCGTCTGTGGGAGCGTGAGCCGCAGAAGATCGTGCACTGGGCGCTCGGCACGTCGCTGGCCGCGCTGCACGAGGGCGGCGAGCCGCGCCCGGCCGTGACCCGGCTGCACCGCACCGCCCGCGACCACATCACGGTGACGGACGCGAACGGCGACATCCGCACCTACCGGGCGGCGGTCTTCACGGCCCAGTCCTGGATGCTGCTCTCCAAGATCCAGTGCGACGACTCGCTCTTCCCGATCGACCACTGGACGGCGATCGAGCGCACCCACTACATGGAGTCGTCGAAGCTGTTCGTCCCCGTGGACCGGCCGTTCTGGCTGGACAAGGCCGTCGACGACAGGGGAAATCCGACGGGTCGTGACGTGATGTCGATGACCCTCACCGACCGGATGACCCGCGGGACCTACCTCCTCGACGACGGTCCCGACAAGCCGGCCGTCATCTGTCTCTCGTACACCTGGTGCGACGACAGTCTGAAGTGGCTGCCGCTGTCCGCGAACGAGCGGATGGAGGTCATGCTCAAGTCGCTCGGCGAGATCTATCCCGGGGTCGACATCCGCAAGCACATCATCGGCAACCCGGTGACCGTGTCCTGGGAGAACGAGCCCTACTTCATGGGCGCGTTCAAGGCCAACCTGCCCGGCCACTACCGCTACCAGCGGCGCCTGTTCACGCACTTCATGCAGGACCGGCTGCCCGAGGACAAGCGGGGCGTCTTCCTCGCCGGCGACGACATCTCCTGGACGGCGGGCTGGGCCGAGGGCGCCGTGCAGACCGCGCTGAACGCCGTCTGGGGCGTGATGCACCACTTCGGCGGGGCCACCGACCGGACCAACCCCGGCCCCGGTGACGTCTACGACGAGATCGCACCGGTCGAACTGCCGGAGGACTGAGCCCGGCCCACGGCCCCGCTCACTGCTCACCCCGCCCACGGCCCGGCTTACGGCCCGGCCCACGGGCCCCGCTCAGTCCGGCAGCGGGGTGAGCATCATGCGGCCCGCGAAGCCGACGGCCGCGTCCAGCCGGTCGGTGAACTCGCCCGCCACGTCCGGCATCCGGCGCAGCGCCCACAGGGCCCGGGCCGCCGACCAGGTGGCGTCCCGCGCCCGGTCCAGGCTCCACGCGCCGAGCAGATGGGTCAGCGGGTCGGCGATCTGGAGCAGATCGGGCCCCGGCATCAGCTCCTCGCGGACCCGCTCCTCCAGCGTCACGAGGAGATCACCCACGCGGTCGAACTCGTCCTCCAGGTCGGCGGGTTCGCAGTCGAGCGTACGACAGGCGTCCACCACGGCGAGCGCCAGGTCGTGGCCGATGTGCGCGTTGATACCGGCCAGCGCGAACTGAAGCGGTCGTACGCCGGGATGCCTGCGCAGCTGGAACAGCGGGCGCCAGCAGGCCGGCGGGCGGCCCTCGCGCACGGCCGCGTCGACCGCCGCCAGATAGCGCTCCGCGAACCGTACGTCCAGCGTGATCGCGGCCCGCGGGTCGGCGAACCGGCCGCTGTCGATACGCCGGTCCACGGCCTCGGTGACGGCGAGGTAGACACGGTTGAAGACCGCGACCCCGTCACGTGCGGGGAGGGTCTCGTCGAGCGTGCGCATCCGGGCGACGACGGTGTCGACGGGGGTGGTGAAGTGTTCCAACTGCGCCATGGAGGCAGGGTCCCAGTCCTAGGCTGGCCCGGGTGCCGGCGAGCCCGTCGCTTCCCCAGAACGGGGGAACGGGTCACCGCGGTGGGGTGAGCCGCGGTCGTGCCGGACGGCCTTTGGGGGGGGGAACAGCACGGTGGCAGGGCTACGTGCGCGGCGGCTCGCCGCACGCAGGTCCGCGCGCAGACGCGCCGTCGGACGGGGCGCCATGGTGGCGGTCGCGTCCGTGGTGGTGACGGTCGCGACGGTGGCCGGGCTGGTCGCCGCGGGCGACCGGGACCGCGGCTCGGACCGGGCGAGGCCCGAGGTCACCGGCACCCCGCGCGTCGAACGGCTCCCGGTCCTCCCGGCGCCCTCCGCCACACCGTCCCCGACCGCCTCCCCGTTGATCCGGCCCACCCCGAGGAGGACGGTGACTCCCACGCCCGCGCCGCGCACGACCGAGCCGCGGCCGCGCTCCGCCCCGGCCGGCGGCCGGCTCTACCGCCACCCCGAGTCCCAGGTCCTCGACTGGGTCCGCGACCACCCCGACGACCCGCGGGGCGACCTGATCGCGTCCCGGATCGCGGATCGTCCGGCCGCGGTCTGGTTCGCCGACCACTCGCCGGACACCCTCACCGGCCGTGTGCGCGCGGTGACTTCGGGCGGCGCCGGGGCGGGCCGGGTGCCGGTCCTTGTCGCCTACGCCGTGCCCGACCGCGACTGCGGCGGCCACTCCCAGGGCGGGGCACCGGACCTCGCGGCCTACGGTGCCTGGATCGACGCGTTCGCGGCCGGACTCGGCTCCGGCGAGGTCGTGGTGATCCTGGAGCCGGACTCGATAGCCCAGTCCGACTGTCTGAGCGAAGGGCAGCGGGCCGACCGGTTCGCCGCGCTGGCCCGCGCGGGCCGGGTGCTGAAGTCCGCCAACCCCAGGGCCCGCGTCTACTACGACGCCGGCCACTCCGGCTGGCACACCCCCGCCGAACAGGCCGCCCTGCTGCGGCAGGCGGGCGCCGCCTCACCCGCCTCCTCCGACGGAATCTTCAGCAACGTCTCCAACTTCCACCACACGGCCGACGAGATCGCCTACGACCGCCGGGTACTGGACGCGCTCGGCGGCCCGGACTCCCTCGGCGCGGTGATCGACACCAGCCGCAACGGCAACGGCGCCCCGCCGGACGGCGAGTGGTGCGATCCCGCCGGGCGGCGGATCGGGCGGGCGCCTACCCTCGACACCGGCGAGGACCGGATCGACGCCTATCTGTGGGTGAAGCTGCCCGGCGAGTCCGACGGCTGCAAGGGCACACCGGGCACCTTCACCCCGTCCTACGCCTACGACCTGGCGCGCGGCGTCTGATCGTCGTGGGCGCCGGAGCCGGTGCCGTCGTCGGCGCCGGAACCATCGCCGTCGTAGGAGCTGGTGCCCTCGTCCAGCAGGGGCTCCTGCGTTCTGAGGTGGGCCGGGGCGAAGGCGCGCAGGGTGTGGTAGCCGATGACGGCGACCAGCGTGCCCAGCGCGATGCCGCTGAGGGAGAAGGTGTCGGTGATCTCCAGGGAGACGTTGCCGACGCCGATGATGATGCCCGCGGCGGCCGGCACCAGGTTGAGCGGATTGCGCAGGTCCACCTTGGCGTTGATCCAGATCTGCGCGCCGAGCAGGCCGATCATGCCGTAGAGGATGACCGTGATGCCGCCGAGGACGCCGCCCGGGATCGCGGCCACCACCGCGCCGAACTTCGGGCACAGACCGAAGAGCAGCGCGAAACCGGCGGCGGCCCAGTAGGCGGCGGTGGAGTAGACCCGGGTCGCGGCCATCACACCGATGTTCTCGGAGTACGTGGTGTTGGGCGGCCCGCCCAGCGCGGTGGACAGCATCGAACCGACGCCGTCCGCGGAGATCGCCGTACCCAGCCTGCCGTCGAGGTTGTCGCCGGTCATCTCGCCGACCGCCTTGACGTGTCCCGCGTTCTCCGCGACCAGCGCGATCACCACCGGCAGCGCGACGAGGATCGCCGACCACTCGAAGGACGGGCCGTGGAAGGAGGGCAGCCCGATCCAGTCGGCGTCGCCGACGGCGGTCAGGTCCAGCCGCCAGTGATCGGTCAGCTTGCCGGAGGCGTCGACCGAGTGGATGCGGCCGAAGATCCTGTCGAACGCCCAGGAGATCCCGTAGCCGAAGAGCAGGCCGAGGAAGATCGCGATGCGGGACCAGAAGCCGCGCAGACAGACCACCGCGAGACCGGTGAAGGCCATCACGAGCAGGGCCGTCCACTGGTCCTGGGGCCAGTACGTGGACGCGGTCACCGGGGCGAGGTTGAAGCCGATCAGCATCACGACCGCGCCCGTGACGATCGGGGGCATCGCCGCGTGGATGATCCGCGCCCCGAACCGCTGCACCGCGAGCCCCACCAGGAACAGCGCGGCACCGACCACGAAGACCGCGCCGGTCACCGTGGCGCTGCTGCCGCCCTGCGCGCGGATGACCGCGGCGACGCCGACGAACGACAGGGAACAGCCCAGGTAGCTGGGCACCTTGCCGCGGGTCGCCAGCAGGAAGACGACGGTCGCGACACCCGACATCATGATCGCCAGGTTGGGGTCGAGACCCATCAGCACCGGCGCCACGAACGAGGCGCCGAACATCGCCACCACGTGCTGCGCGCCGAGTCCGGCGGTACGCGGCCACGAGAGCCGTTCGTCGGGCCGGACCACCGCGCCGGGGGCCGGGGTGCGTCCGTCGCCGTGCAGTTTCCAGCGGACGCCGAGATCCATGGGGTGTCGCTTTCGTCGAGCGTGCGGGTCCGGACCATTGTCCGGGGTGGGGTGGCGTGATCCGGACCATCAGCCCCGCGAGCCGCGCGGGCGGCGGGCCCATGCCGGGCGCCACGTCCCCGTCTCGTCGCGGTCCGGCTGGACCGTGGCGAGATGGGCGCGCAGCGCGGCCAGCGCCGGGTGGGGGTTGTCCCTGTGCCAGAGCAGGGAGTGCGGGTAGACCGGGGCCGGGTCGCGCAGCGGCACGAGGCGCATGTCGTAGCCGGCGGGCCACACCAGCGGGGTCTGCGGGCCGAGGAAGGTCGCCAGCGTCGAGGAGCTCGCGATGGTGTCGATGAGGGCCTCGACGCCCCAGTTGGGGCCGATGGTGTCGATGGTCAGCCCGAAGTCCGCGGCGAGGGCGTCGTAGTACGCGGTCCACTCGGTCCCGGGCGCGTTGCCGGGCATCCAGATCCGGTGCCCGGCGAGCTGGGCGAGGGGCACCGAGGGCCGTCCCGCGAACTCGTGGTCCGGCCCCGTGAACAGATGCAGCGGCTCGTCCAGCACCGGCTCGGTCTCGATCTCGTCCGGCAGCCGCATCCCCGGCATGGTCACCGCCCGGAAGGTCGCGTCGATGGACCCGTCCCGCAACGCGGCGACGGCCGCCTCGGCGCCGGACAGCGTCACCACGTCGAGGGGGATCTCGGGCCGGTCCCGGTGGAAGGCGCGCAGCGCGCCGGCGAGCGAGATCCGGCGCCCGATCACATCGACCCGCAGGGCACGGCTGCCGGGCCGTACGGCCGCCGCGGCCCGCTCCTCGGCGAGCAGCAGGGCGCGGGCGTGCGGCAGGAACGCCTGCCCGTCGATGGAGAGTTCGGCGCCGCGCGGCGCCCGGGTCAGGAGCCGCACCCCGAGCTCCCGCTCCAGCGCGGCGATCCGCTTGGAGACGGCCTGCTGGGTCAGCTCCAGGTCGACGGCCGCCTTCTGGAACTGCCCGGCGTCGGCGACGGCGACAAAGGTGCGCACGGCGTTGAGATCCACGGCGCCCACCCTAGACGTACAACAGGTGGTTGTGGCACGACGGGGGACCGGTTGTTTGATCTCACCATCCACCAGCGTCTTTGATGAGCGCGACCGGAACGATCCGCTCTCCGGTCAACCCCTGGTTGTACGTCCCCGGAGGTGATGAGTCCCGTGCCGGATTCCTTCGTCCATCTGCACAACCACACCGAGTACTCCATGCTCGACGGCGCGCAGAAGCTGCGGCCGATGTTCGGCGAGGTCGCCCGGCAGGGTATGCCCGCGATCGCGATGAGCGACCACGGCAACATGTTCGGCGCCCACGAATTCGCCCGCGTCGCCAAGGACTTCGCCGGAGTGCGGCCGGTCATCGGCATCGAGGCGTATGTGGCGCCGTCGTCGCGGTTCGCGCGCAAGCGGGAGTTCTGGGGGCTGGGCGGACGCCGGGCGACCGGCGACGACGGCGAGGGCTCCAAGGACGTCTCCGGCGGCGGACGCTTCACCCACATGACGATGTGGGCACGCGACGCGCAGGGGCTGCGCAACCTCTTCCTGCTCAGCACCCGGGCCAGCTACGAGGGCCAGTTCCCGGCGGGCAAACCGCGGATGGACCGGGAGCTGATCGCCGAGCGGCCCGAGGGCATCATCGCCACCACCGGCTGTCCCTCGGGCGAGATCCAGACCCGGCTGCGGCTCGGCCAGTACCCCGAGGCCAGGGCGGCGGCGGGCGCCTACCAGGAGATCTTCGGCCACGAGAACTACTTCCTGGAGCTGATGGACCACGGCCTCGACATCGAGCGCACGGTCCGCGCGGACCTGCTGCGCCTCGCCCGCGACCTCGCGATCCCGCTGCTCGCCACCAACGACGCCCACTACATCACCGAGGACCAGGCCGACGCCCACGACAGCCTGCTCTGCATCGGCGTCGGCAGGAACAAGGACGACCCCGCCCGCTTCCGCTTCAACGGCTCCGGCTACTACCTGCGTTCGGCCGCCGAGATGCGGACCCTGTTCGCCGAACTCCCCGAGGCCTGCGACAACACCCTTTTGATCGCCGAGCGCGTCGAGTCCTACGACGAGGTCTTCGACCACGTCGACGAGATGCCCCGCTTCCCGGACGTGCCCGAGGGCGAGACCCAGGAGTCCTGGCTGCGCAAGGAGGTCCTCAAGGGCCTCGCGCTCCGCTACGGCGACCCCGTCCCGGACCGGGTCATGGACCGCTTCGAGACCGAGATGTCCGTCATCGGGCCGATGGGCTTCAGCTCGTACTTCCTGGTCGTCGCCGACATCTGCCGGTACGCCCGCGAGAACGGCGTCCCGGTGGGCCCGGGACGCGGCTCCGCCACCGGCTCCCTCGTCGCCTACGCCACCCGCATCACCGAACTCTGCCCGCTGGAACACGGCCTGCTCTTCGAGCGGTTCCTCAACCCCGAGCGCATCAACCCGCCCGACGTCGACCTCGACTTCGACGACCGCAGACGCGACCGCATGGTCCGCTACGTCACCGAGAAGTACGGCGACGAGTACACGGCCCTCGTGAACACCTTCGGCCGGATCAAGGCCAAGAACGCCATCAAGGACTCCGCCCGCGTCCTCGGCTACCCCTACGCCCACGGCGAGCGCATCACCAAGGCCCTCCCGCCCGACCAGAACGGCAACTCCGCCCCGCTGGACGCCCTCTTCGACCCCGCCCACCCGCGGCACGCCGAGACCGGCGAGATCCGCCGGCTCTACGACACCGAGCCCGACGTGCGCCGGGTCGTCGACACCGCGCGCGGAGTCGAGGGACTCACCCGCGGCACCGGCGTGCACGCCGCCGCGGTGATCCTCTCCAAGACCCGCCTCACCGACCGGATCCCGCTGCACATGAGGGCCGCCGACGGGGTGCGGATCACCGGCTTCGACTACCCGTCGTGCGAGGCGATGGGCCTGGTCAAGATGGACTTCCTGGGCCTGCGCAACCTGGGCGTCATCGACCAGGCGCTCGCCAACGTCCGGGAGAACCGGGGCATCCGGCTCGCCACCGTCGACCCCCTGGACGGCGACCCGGACACCGTCGTCATCCCGCTCGACGACGCCCGCACCTACCGGCTGCTCGCCGACGGCAACACCTTCGGCGTCTTCCAGCTCGACGGCAGCGGCATGCGCGCCCTGCTCCGGCTGATGGAACCCACCCGCTTCGAGGACATTGCCGCCGCCAACGCCCTCTATCGGCCGGGGCCGATGGCCGCCAACGCCCACACCAACTACGCCCTGCGGCAGAACGGCAAGCAGGAACCCACCCCGATCCACCCCGAGCTGAAGGAGGCCCTCGACCCGATCCTCGGCTCCACCCACCAACTCCTCGTCTTCCAGGAGCAGATCATGGCCATCGCCCGGCAGCTCGCCGGGTACACCCTCGGCGGCGCCGACATGCTGCGCCGGGCCATGGGCAAGAAGAAGCCCGAGGTACTGGCCGCGGAGTGGGAGAAGTTCCACGCCGGAATGCGGGCCAACGGCTTCTCCGACGAGGCGGTCAGGGCGCTGTGGGACGTGATGCTGCCGTTCTCCGGCTACGCCTTCAACAAGTCCCACACCGCCGGATACGGCCTCGTCTCCTACTGGACGGCCTACCTCAAGGCCAACCACCCCGCCGAGTACATGGCCGCGCTGCTCACCTCGGTCGGCGACGACAAGGACAAGGCAGCCGTCTATCTCGCCGACGCCCGCAAGAACGGCGTACGGGTGCTGCCGCCCGATGTGAACGCGTCCGTCGGCGAGTTCACGGCCGTCGGCGACGACGTGCGGTTCGGACTGCGGTCGGTTCGCAACGTCGGCGACGGGGTGATCGAGGCGATCGTGGACGCCCGCCGCGCCAGGGGGCGCTTCACGTCGTTCGCCGACTTCCTGGACAAGGCCGGGCTGCCCGCCCTCGGCAAGCGGGCCGTGGAGTCCCTGATCAAGGCCGGCGCCTTCGACTCCCTCGGCCACACCCGCAAGGGCCTGACCGCCGTCCACGAGGCAGCGATCGACGCCGTGACCCCGGTGAAGAAGGCGGCCGGCTTCGGGCAGGACGACCTGTTCTCGGGGCTCGGCGCCGGACGCGAGACCGTCGCGGGCCTGGACCTCCCCGTGGACGACAGCACCGAATGGCCACGCCGCCAACTCCTGTCCATCGAACGCGAGATGCTCGGCCTCTACGTCTCCGCCCACCCGCTGGACGGCGCCGAGCACCTCCTCGCCGCCGCCCGCGACCGCACGGTCACCGACCTGCTCACCTCCGGCCGCACCGGCGGAGACGTCCGCCTCGCGGGCCTGATCACCGGCGTCCAGCGCAAACTCACCAAGCAGGGCAACGCCTGGGCCGTCGTCCAGCTCGCCGACCGGGACGCGACGATCGAGGTGCTGTTCTTCCCGGCCGTCTTCCAGCTCGTCCAGCACACCCTGGCCGAGGACGCCGTCGTCTCCGTCACCGGCCGGATCGAGGACCGCGACGGCACACTCGGCGTCTTCGGCAAGGAGATCGCCGTACTGGACGTCTCGGCGGCCGAACACGGCGGCCGGCCACCGGTCCGGCTCGCCCTCCCCGCGCACCGGATCACCGAACGGTCCGTCGTCGAGCTGAAGCGGCTGCTCGCCGACCATCCGGGCGACAGCCCCGTCCGCCTCACCGTCCGCGGCGCCCGCAGGACCACGGTCTACGCCCTCCCCGCGACCGTCGACGCCACGGCCCTCGCCTCCGACGTCAAGGGCACCTTCGGAGCGGAGGCATGGGTGGGTCTCACGTGACGGGGATCTCCCGGAGGGCCGTGTGCCCGAGCTGCCGCGCCCCGGCCGTCCTCTCCGTCACCCGTCCGCACACCTGGCACAACCGTGCCGGAACCCCGGTCCATGGCGTCAGGGAGTCGCTGCTGTGCGGTACCTGCGACCCGGCGGGAAGGCGCGTGCTCGCCGCCCACTGCCCGCAGGAGTGGGCGGCCCTGGTCCTCAACTGGCTTGCGACCACCGGCGACCGGCTGCCGGACCCCGTGAACCTGGCCGCCGAGGAGGCAAGTTGGCGCGCCGGCGAGCTGTAGCTCCGGCTCAGACCCGCGGCTCGGAGACCGCCGGGCTCGGGGCGGTCACCCGTGGGCGGTCGCGGTCGCCGGAGCGCAGCACGCCCGCGAACACGGCGAGGCCGCCGGACAGCACGGTCACCAGAGCGAACGACACGACCAGGCTGGTCGCCTGCGCAAGGCCGCCGATCGCGCTCGGCGCGACCAGACCCGAGGTGTACGTGATCGTCGCGACACCCGCGATGGCCTGGCTCGGGTTGGGCCCGCTGCGCCCGGCCGCGGCGAAGCACAGCGGCACGACCACCGCGATGCCGAGACCCATCAGCGCGAACCCCGTCATGGCGACCGCCGGATGCCCGCCGAAGACGATCAGCAGCCCGCCGAACCCGGCGAGCACACCGCCGTGGCGGACCGTGCGGACCGAGCCGAAGCGGTCCACGACCTTGTCGCCGGCGATCCGGGCCAGGGCCATGGTGAGGGTGAAGCCGGTCGTGCAGGCCGCCGCGAGCCCGGCGGAGGTGCCGAGCTCGTCCTTGAGATAGATCGCCGACCAGTCGAGACTCGCGCCCTCCGCGAACACCGCGCAGAACCCGACCGCGCCGATCAGCACCGCCGACTTCGGCGGCAGCGCGAACCGCGGCGGCGGCTCCTCGTCCTCGGCGGCCTGCACATCCAGCACCCACGTGCAGCAGACCAGCCCGAGCGTGGTCAGGACGGCGGCCACGATCACATGATGCAGCCGGGCGTCCGTACCGAGGTGCGCGGCGAGGGTGCCGCCCGCCGAGCCGAGCAGGGCGCCGACGCTCCACATGCCGTGCAAGCCGGACATGATCGACCGGCCGAGCCGCGTCTCCACCTCCACACCCAGCGCGTTCATCACGACGTCGGCCATGCCCGAGGTGGCGCCGAACACGAACAGGGCGAAGCACAGGGTGGGCAGGTTCGGCGCGAGGGACGGCAGCGTGAGTGAGAGCGTCCACAGGGCGAGCAGCGTACGCAGGGCCGTCCTGGCGCCGTACCGGTGACTGAGGCGGCCCGCCAGCGGCATCGCCAGGGACGCGCCGAGCGCCGGGAAGGCGAGGGCGAGTCCCAACTGGCCCGCGCTCACCCCGGCATGGTCCTGGATCCAGGGCACCCGGGTCGCGAACGAGCCGGTCACGGAACCGTGCACCATAAACGCGGCGGCCACCGCGTACCGGGCGCGCCGCAACGTGCGCTGATCGAGGACCTTCGTCTCCGCCCCACTCATGCTCCGGCCCCTCCCGGTCGGTGATGGTCCCGCTTCGCCGCCGTAAACTATCAGGGTCCCTTCCTGATAGATAGAGGCTACCGGCGGCCGCGATCGGCGCGGCCCCGCCGTCTGGGAGGATCCCGGCATGCCCGCATCCCCGAGCACCGCCCGAGCCATCAACGACCGGCTCGCACTGCGTCTGCTACAGGACGAAGGCCCGTTGACGGCGGGGCAGTTGAAGCAGCTGACCGGACTCTCCCGGCCCACCGTCGCCGACCTCGTCGAGCGGCTCACCGCCGCCGGACTGATCGACGTGGTGGGGGAGGCGGGGGAGCAGCGCCGCGGCCCGAACGCCCGGCTGTACGGGATCGTCGCCGACCTCGCCCATCTCGCCGCGGTCGACGTGCGTACCGAGAGCGTCTCCGTGACCGTCTCCGACCTGGTCGGGCGGGTGCTCGCGGAGGCCGCGATGCCGGTCGACGGCAACTGGGGGACCGGGCCCGCGGTGGAGCAGGCGGCGGCGCTGGTCGAGCGGACGGCGAAGGAGGCGGGCGCGGAGGGGCGGCTGCACACCGTCGGGATCGGGGCGCCCGGTCTCATCGACCCGGCCACCGGCGAACTGCGCGGCTCCAGCGGTCTGCCCGAGTGGCACCGTCAGCTGGTGGCGGTACTCCAGGACCGCTTGCCGCAGGCTCGTGTCACGGTCGAGAACGAGACCAATCTCGCCGCACTCGCGGAACAGCGCGACGGCGCCGCCCACGACCGCGACACCTTCGTCCTGCTGTGGCTCGGCCACGGCACCGGCGCCGCGGTGGTCCTCGACGGCGTCCTGCGTCGCGGTGCCTCGGGCGGCACCGGAGAGATCGGCTTCCTCCCGGTCCCGGGCACCAGCGGTCTGCCCGCGGCGACGGACTGCGAGGGCGGCTTCCACTCCCTGGCCGGAGCGGCGGCGATCGAGCGGCTGGCCCGCGAACACGGCCTGGCGACAACCGAGTTGGTCCCGGGTGAGCCACAAGCGGCGACCTTGGTCAGAGCCGCCGCGCAGCACCCGGAAGACGCCTCCGCGAGCGCCTTCCTCGACACGCTGGCCGACCGTATCGCCGTCGGAGTCGCCTCGGTCGTGGCCGTCCTGGACCCGGGCTGTGTGGTGCTGGGCGGCGAAGTGGGCCAGGCCGGCGCGACGGAACTGGCGACCCGGGTGGCCACCCGTATCAGCGCCCTCTCCCCGCTCCCCACGGAGGTCCGCCCGAGCCCCCTCGGCGGCACGGCAGTCCTGAGAGGAGCCCTCCTCACAGCAAGAACCCACGCCCAGAACGAGGTCTTCGCCCCGAAAGCCGGCACATAGAAACACCGGGCTGAGCAACCCGGTGAAGGGGCGCGGGGAACTGCGCGACAAGCCACGACGACGGGAAAGCCGCCCACCCCGGGCCCAGTGGCCCCCCACCGAAGAGAGACCCCAGGCCCACCTGGGAGGCCCGGCGGCGGGCAAGGGCCGTCGTCACCGCCGCCGGACCGGTCATGGAACCAGTGCGCCGACGATAAAGAGGACTAGACCACTGAGTCAATAGGTATGGACCTTTCTGAACACAAGGCCAACGCGGGGGAGTTACCCCCAGAACACGGGCCCCGCGAAGTCCAGCCCACCCTCTTGTGAGTCACGACACATCGTTCACCCGTATGGACCGCATGCGGCCGTGGCACACTGGCCGTGTACCAATAGCAGCGCACTCCGGGGTCGGTGAAAGTCCGAACCGGCGGTTACAGTCCGCGACCCGGTCGCCTCCAGCGACCGGTTGACCAGGTGAAATTCCTGGACCGACGGTTAAAGTCCGGATGGGAGGCAGTGCGCGGCGGACGGGCATTCGTGCGCGTCGCCGTATTCGGGCTCGTCCATGATCGACGGACGGGTCGCTTCCGGCGTCGCCAGCGGTGTTCTCGTCCGTAGATCCTGTCGTCATCGACAGCCCCGGAGTCCGTGCCCGAAGAGGCAGGAGGACCCGGGAAGTGTTCACCGGAATCGTCGAAGAGCTGGGCGAGATCACCGCCGTCGAGAACCTCGACGACGCCTGTCGCTTCCGACTGCGTGGCCCCGTCGTCACCGCGGGCGCACAGCACGGCGACTCCATCGCCGTCAACGGAGTCTGCCTCACGGTCGTCGACCACGAGGGCGACGAGTTCACCGCCGACGTGATGGCCGAGACCCTCAAGCGTTCCAGCCTGGGCGCCCTCGCCGTCGGCTCGCGCGTCAACCTCGAACGCCCCACCGCCGTCGGTGCCCGCCTGGGCGGCCACATCGTGCAGGGCCACGTGGACGGCACGGGCACGGTCCTCGACCGCACCCCCTCCGAGCACTGGGAGATCGTGAGGATCTCCCTGCCCGCCGACCTCACGCGCTACGTCGTCGAGAAGGGCTCCATCACCGTCGACGGCATCAGCCTCACGGTCGTGGAGGCGGGCGCCGACTACTTCACGGTCAGCCTCATCCCCACCACGCTCGACCTGACCACGCTCGGCCGCAAGCAGCCCGGCGACCCGGTCAACCTCGAGGTCGACATCATCGCCAAGTACGTCGAGCGGCTGCTCGCGTCGGGCCGGGGAGCGGACCGGTGAACTCGCTGAACTCCGAGGCGTTCGTCCTCTTCGGCCAGCACATCATCTGGTCGGACATGATCGGCAACACCCTCGGCCTGATCGCGCTCGCCCTCGGCTGGCGCCGCTCGCTGTGGACCTGGCCCGTCCAGTTCCTGTCCGGCCTGATCCTCTTCGGCGCGTTCTACGGCCACCTCACCGGCAGCGCCGGCAAGCAGGCCGTCGTCATGGCCGTCGCCCTCTTCGGCTGGTGGCAGTGGAACCGCGGCCGGGGCCGGGCCGCCGACGGCCGGATATCCGTCCGGTTCGCCAGCCGGCGCGAGCGGGCGGCCATGGTCGCGGCGGCCGCCGCCGGCACGGTCGCGGTCGCCCTGCTCTTCACGGCCTACCCCAGCCTGTCCTGGGACCCCTGGCCGGACGCCTACATCTTCGTCGGCACGGTCGTCGCCATGTACGCGCAGGCCCGCGGCATGGTCGAGTTCTGGTTCGCGTGGCTGCTCGTCGACCTCGTCGGCGTCCCCCTCAACTTCGCCAACGGCTACGCCTTCTCCGGCTTCGTCTACGTCATCTACGGCGCACTCGTCCTGTGGGGCATGCGCGACTGGTGGCTGCGCTCCCGCAGGGACACGCGGCCCGTCCTGGAAGGAGCGCCGGCATGACCACGGCACCGACCCTCTACAGCACCGACGGCTACGAGGACCTGGCACTCGACCCGGTCGAACAGGCGATCGCCGACATCGCGGCCGGCCGCCCGGTCGTGGTCGTCGACGACGAGGACCGCGAGAACGAGGGCGACCTCGTCATCGCGGCCGAGAAGGCGACCCCCGAGATCGTCGCCTTCATGATGAGCGAGTGCCGCGGTCTGATCTGCGCGCCCATGGAGGGCGAGGAGCTCGACCGGCTGCGGCTGCCGCAGATGGTCGACGACAACACCGAGTCGATGAAGACCGCGTTCACCGTCTCCGTCGACGCCTCCGGCGCGCACGGCGTGACCACCGGCATCTCCGCCGCCGACCGCGCCACCACACTCCAACTGCTCGCGAGCGGTGACACCGGGCCCGGCGACTTCGTGCGCCCCGGCCACATCTTCCCGCTGCGCGCCCGGCCCGGCGGCGTCCTCGTCCGCAACGGCCACACCGAGGCCGCGGTCGACCTCGCCCGTCTCGCGGGGCTGCGCCCGGCCGGCGCGATCGTCGAGATCGCCGGCGAGGACGGCAGGATGCTGCGACTGCCCGAGCTGATCCCGTTCGCCCGCAAGCACGGCCTGACGATCATCTCCATCGAGGACCTGATCGCCTACCGCCGCACCGCCGAGCCGACCGTCCGCCGCGAGGCGGAGACCCGGCTGCCCACCGCGCACGGCACCTTCACCGCGTACGGCTACCGCTCCACCGTCGACGGCGTCGAGCACGTCGCGCTCGTCCACGGTGACATCGGGGACGGCGAGGACGTCCTCGTCCGCCTGCACAGCGAATGCCTCACCGGCGACGTCTTCCACTCCCTGCGCTGCGACTGCGGCCCCCAGCTCCAGACGTCCCTGGAGCGGATCCGGACCGAGGGCCGGGGCATCGTGGTCTACCTGCGCGGACACGAGGGCCGCGGCATCGGCCTGCTGTCCAAGCTGCGCGCCTACGAGCTCCAGGAGCGCGGCCGCGACACCCTGGACGCCAACCTCGAACTCGGCCTGCCCGCCGACGCCCGCGACTACGCGGCCGGGGCGCAGATCCTCAGCGACCTGGGCGTGCGCAGCGTACGGCTGATGACCAACAACCCCGACAAGACCGACGCGCTCGTCCGGCACGGCCTGGACGTCCACGGACGCGAGCCGATGCCCGTCACCGCGGGCGAGGACAACCTCCGCTACCTGCGCACCAAGCGGGACCGGATGGGCCACGACCTGCCGTGGCTCGACACCCCCGCCGCCGAGACCGTCACACCGGCCACCCCGGCCGGCTGCGGAAACCAGTAGTCACCGCACAGCCATCCAGTACACCGAACACAGCGATTCCCCGAGGAGAAGAAGAACGTGAGCGGCAAGGGCGCACCGGAACTGTCCGTACGCAACGTGGGCGACCTGCGGGTCGCCGTGATCGCGGCGCAGTGGCACGAGAAGGTGATGGACGGTCTGGTCGACGGCGCCCTGCGCGCCCTGCACGACCTGGGCATCGACGAGCCGACCCTGCTCCGGGTCCCCGGCAGCTGGGAGCTCCCGGTCGTCGCCAAGGTCCTCGCGGGCCGCGGCTACGACGCGGTCGTCGCCCTCGGTGTCGTCATCCGCGGCGGCACCCCGCACTTCGAGTTCGTGTGCCAGGGCGTCACCCAGGGCCTCACCCAGGTCTCCGTGGACACCGGCGTCCCCATCGGCTTCGGCGTACTGACCTGCGACACCGAGGAACAGGCCCTGGACCGCGCCGGCCTGCCGGGCTCGAACGAGGACAAGGGACACGAGGCGGTGACCGCCGCGGTGGCCACCGCGGCCACCCTCCGCTCAGTATCCGAACCGTGGCGATAGGGACAGCACCTCTTGTCATAGGGTGGTCCTCACCATGCCCAAGAAGACTTTCGAGGAGCTCTTCACCGAGCTCCAGCACAAGGCCGCCCACGCCGACCCCGCCACTTCCCGTACCGCGGAACTGGTCGACAAGGGCGTCCATGCCATCGGCAAGAAGGTCGTCGAGGAGGCCGCCGAAGTCTGGATGGCCGCCGAGTACGAGAGCAAGGACGCCGCGGCCGAGGAGATCTCCCAGCTGCTGTACCACGTCCAGGTGATGATGGTCGCCCGTGGGATCTCCCTCGACGACGTCTACGCCCACCTGTAAGCCGGCACACTCCCCCCGCACGCCCCTCCGAACAAAGGAAGCCGACCTCATGCTGCGCATCGCCGTCCCCAACAAGGGTTCCCTCTCCGGCCCTGCGGCGGACATGCTGCATGAGGCCGGCTACCAGCAGCGCCGCGAGTCCAAGGAACTGCGGATCGTCGACCCGGTCAACGAGGTCGAGTTCTTCTACCTCCGCCCCCGCGACATCGCGATCTACGTCTCCTCCGGCCGCCTCGACATCGGCATCACCGGCCGCGACCTGCTGATCGACTCCGCCGCCAACGCGGAGGAGATCCTCCCGCTCGGCTTCGCCCGCTCCACGTTCCGCTACGCCACCAAGCCCGGCACCGCCCAGGGCGTCGAGGACCTGGGCGGCATGACGGTCGCCACCTCCTACGAGGGCATCGTCGCCAAGCACCTCGCCGACAGCGGCATCGACGCCTCCGTCGTCCACCTCGACGGCGCCGTCGAGACCGCCATCGAACTCGGCGTCGCCGAGGTCATCGCGGACGTCGTCGAGACCGGCACCTCCCTGCGCAACGCCGGCCTGGAGGTCATCGGCGAACCCATCATGAAGTCCGAGGCCGTGGTCATCCGCCGCAGCGGGGCCGAGGCCGACGAGCCCAAGGTGCAGCAGTTCCTGCGCCGACTCCAGGGAGTCCTGGTGGCCAGGACCTACGTGATGATGGACTACGACATCCGCGCCGAGCACCTCGAAGAGGCCGTCGCCATCACACCCGGCCTGGAGGGCCCGACCATCTCCCCGCTGCACAACGAGGGCTGGGTCGCCGTACGCGCCATGGTGCCCTCGAAGGACGCCCAGCGGCTCATGGACGACCTCTACGAGATCGGCGCCCGCGCCATCCTGACCACCGCCATCCACGCCTGCCGGCTCTGAGGGACGTACCGATGCCGGAGGAGACCACCGTGCCGACGCCCGCACCGGAAGCGTCCGTACCGGACGAACCGCCCACACTGCCCGTCACCTTCCGACCGGGCCGCACCCGGGCCGTGCTGCTCACCGCCGCGGCCGCGATCTTCGTGGTCGTGTCGGTGATGGCGCTGCTCCTCGACCGGCTCAGCACCCCCGAGCGGATCAGCTTCGTCTTCACGGCGCTGCTGCTGTCCGGGGTGGTGCTGGTCCTCGCGCGGCCGAAAGTCGTCGCCGAGGAGTCCGGGGTCACCGTCACCAACTTCGCGAGCAGCCGCCGGCTGGACTGGGCCCAGATCGTCCGGGTCAATCTGCGCGTCGGCGATCCCTGGGTCTTCCTCGACCTGAGCGACGGCACCAGCCTTGCCGTCATCGGAATCCAGCCGGGCATCGCGAAGCAGCACGCCATCGCCGACGCGCGCGCCCTGCGCGCCCTCGTCGAGGCCCGCTCCGGACGGGCCGCCGGAGAAGACCGCGACTGACTCGGGGGCGTCCACCCTGCCGCAGTCGCCGGTGTCTTGATTAATCTGGTGGCGGAGGTGTGTCGCTGCGCCTCCGCCCCTGTGGCGCCGCCCGGCGCACGGGGGTTCCTGCTACCCGAGGAGTGACCCCCTCCGGCGATGGACGGATCGTCCTGTAGTACCTGCGCCGCCCCCTGCCGACACAGCGTCGAGGCGGCGGCATCATGACCATCCCCTTGCTGCTGCTCGCAGCCGCGTTCCTGCTGATTCTCGCCAACGGCTTCTTCGTCGCCGCCGAGTTCGGCCTCGTGACTGTCGAGCGCCCCGACGCCGAACGGGCCGCCGCCGACGGCGACCGACGAGCCGCCAAGGTCGTCGATTCGCTCAAGGAGCTGTCCTTCCAGCTCTCCGGCACCCAGCTCGGCATCACCATCACCTCCCTCGTCGTCGGCATGCTCGCCGAACCGGCCCTCGCCCAGCTCCTCGACGGCCCGCTGCTCGCGACCGGACTGCCCGAGGGCGCCGTGTCGGGCGTCGCCGTGGTCGTCGGCATGCTGCTGGCCTCGGCCGTGCAGATGGTGGTCGGCGAACTCGTGCCCAAGAACTGGGCGGTCTCCCGCCCGCTCCAGGTCGCCCGGTTCGTGGCCGGCCCGCAGCATGTGTTCGCGCGGGTGTTCCGGCCGGTGATCGCCTGCCTCAACGCGGTCGCCAACCGGCTGGTCCGCGCCCTGGGCATCGAACCCACCGCGGAGCTGGCCTCCGCCCGCACCCCCGGCGAACTCGTCTCCCTGGCCCGGCACTCCGCGCAGGCCGGCACCCTGGAACAGGACACGGCGGACCTCTTCGTACGCACCCTGTCCCTCGGTGAGCTCACCGCGCAGCACGTCATGACCCCCCGCGTGAAGGTGAGCGCGCTCCAGGCCTCGGCGACCGCCGAGGACGTCGTCAACCTGACCCGCGCCACGGGCCTGTCCCGCTTCCCCGTCTACCGGGAGAAGATCGACGAGATCGTCGGCATGGCGCACCTCAAGGACGCCCTCGCGGTACGGGCGCACGAGCGGCTGCGCACCCCGGTCTCGCACATCGCGCGCCCGGCACTGCTCGTCCCGGAGACCCTGCCGGTACGGCCGCTGCTCGCCCGGCTGCGCAAGGAGCAGCCCATCGCCGTCGTCGTCGACGAGTACGGCGGCACGGCCGGGGTCGTCACCCTGGAGGACATCGTCGAGGAGATCGTCGGCGAGGTCCGTGACGAGCACGACGGGCACGACCTGCCCGAACTCTCCCCGGCGCCGCCCGAGGACGGCAGGCCGGCCTGGGACGTCGACGGCAGCTGCCGCGTCGACACCCTGCGGCGCATCGGCCTGGACGTGCCCGAGGGGCCCTACGAGACCGTCGCCGGACTCGTCGCCGACCTGCTCGGCCGTATCCCGGCCGTCGGCGACCGCACCGAGCTGCCCGGCTGGAAGCTGGCCGTGCGCCAGGTCGGGCACTACCGCGCCGAGCGGGTACGGCTGGTCAGGACCGCATCCGTCCTGGAGGCGGCCCGATGAGCGTGCTCCAACTCCTGTTCGCCGCGCTGCTCGTCCTCGCCAACGGGTTCTTCGTCGGCGCCGAGTTCGCCCTGGTCTCAGTCCGCCGCAGCCAGATCGAACCGCTCGGCACCGCGCGGGCCCGCCAGGTGCTGTACGGCCTGGAGCGGCTGCCGCAGATGATGGCGGCGGCCCAGTTCGGCATCACGGTGTGCTCGCTGACGCTCGGCGCGGTCGCCGAACCGACGGTGGCGCATCTGCTGGAGCCGGTCTTCGAGTGGGTGCATCTTCCGCACGCGATGATCCACCCGCTGGGTTATGTCATCGCCCTCGCGACGGTCATCTTCTTCCACCTCGTCATCGGCGAGATGGTTCCGAAGAACCTCGCGATGGCCGCGCCCGAGAGGGCGGCGCTGTGGCTCAGCCCCGGTCTGGTCGCGTTCGCGCGGCTGTGCCGGCCGATCACCGTGGCCCTCGGCGCCTGCGCCCAGGGGGTGCTGCGGCTCTTCCGGGTCGAGCCCAAGGACGAGGTCGAGGCGGTCTTCACCAGCGAGCAGCTCAACCGGCTCGTCGAGGACTCCGGGCAGGCGGGACTGCTCGACCCCGAGGAGCAGGAGCGGCTGGAGGACGCGCTGGAACTGGGGTCGCGTCCGGTCACCGACGTGCTCCTGGGCCGGGAGTCGCTGGTGACGGTCGACCCGTCGGTCACGCCCGGCCGTATCGTCGAGCTGACGGCCCGGACCGGGTACTCCCGCTTTCCGGTCGCGGCGGACAGCGGTGCCTTCATGGGGTACGTCCACGTCAAGGACGTACTCGATCTGGAGGAGTCGGGCCGGGCGGTGCCGCAGCATGTGTGGCGCCCGATGACGACGCTGCGTCCGGATCTGCCGCTGGACGACGCCCTGACGGTCATGCGGCGTGCGGCGACGCATCTCGCCCAGGTGGCGGATGCCTCCGGCAAGGTACTGGGCCTGGTCGCCCTCGAGGACGTCCTCGAACTCCTGGTCGGCGAGGTAACCGACCCGGCCCACCGGGAGGTGAAGGTCCCGGAACAGGCCCTGGCCACGTAACGCCTACCGGCGGGGGCGCGGATTCGGCTGCGGCCCGGTGGGGGCTGGTCGCGCAGTTCCCCGCGCCCCTAAAAGCCTTGCGGCTCCCCCACGCTGCAAGCGCACCGCGGCACGCTGCCCACCCACGCACCCTCACCCACCGCCGCGGGCAGGCGTGCCGCAGGGTGCTGCCCTCCCACGTGTCGCAGCCGCGGGCGTGTGTGCCGCTGCGCGAAGCTTGCTCGCTCTCACCCACCGCCGCCGCGGGCATGCGTGCCGCCTGGGGCGGCACGGGTGGGCGTGGCGGCGCCCCGTCGCGCCGGGTTGCGCAACGTCCCCCGCCCGCACCACCGCCGTACCGGCAGGTCACATCGGTGAGGGGTCCTGGGGGCCTCGGCCTGAGAGGACCTCGCCGTAGGCCTGCATCAGGTCGGGGAGCCGGAGCGTGGCGAGGTCGTCGCGGGACAACGCCCCGGGATACGCCGACAACCGCAGATCTCGGTACGCGCAGCTCTTCTCGTACAGCGTCCGCAGAAACCGCCCGTTCCCGAGCTCGTCGATCCACCCCTGATCGACCACATGCCCGGCGATCGACCGCAGTTCGTCCAGCGCCTCCTCGTCCCACGCGTCCCCGTTCTCCGCCGCCAGCACCTCACCGATCGAGGTGAGTTCGAGCGGCCGGTAGGACGGGAAGTCCACGCGGGTGGTGAAACGCGAGGACAGCCCGGGGTTCGCGGCGAGCAGCCGGTCCATGCCCTCCGGATACCCGGCGAGTATCACCACCAGATGGTCCCGGTTGTCCTCGGCCCGCTTCAGCAGCACCTGGAGCGCCTCGTCCCCGTACGCGTCCCCTTTGCCGTAGCCCGAGTTGGACAGCGAGTACGCCTCGTCGACGAAGAGCACCCCGCCGAGCGCGGAGTCGATCAGCTCGTTGGCCTTGACCGCGGTCTGCCCCAGATACTCGCCGACCAGATCGGCCCGCTGCGCCTCCACGAGATGGTCGCCGCCGAGCAGCCCGAGGGCGTAGAAGACACGGCCCAGGATCCGGGCGACGGTCGTCTTGCCCGTCCCGGAGGGGCCGGAGAAGACGAAGTGCCGCTTGGGCGGCTGCACCGGCAGCCCCTGACCGGCCCGCAGCCGCGCCATGTTCAGCTGTGCCGACAACGCCTTCACCTGGCGTTTCACCGGCTCAAGGCCGACCATGCGCTCCAGTTCGGCGAGCGCCTCCTCAAGGAGCGCCGGATCGGTCGGACCGGCCGGCAGCGACTGCTCGGGCACGGTCTTCATCCGTACCGTCGGGTCGGGTACGGACGGCATGGGCCCGGTGGGCGGCAGGCCGGGCTCCGACAGCTTCAGATTGCGGTCCTCGGAGTCGAACAGCGGGTCGAGGCCGTCCGGCCCGTCGATACCGTCCCCGGCCGCGCCGGCGAGGGTGAGGGCGGTGAGGCCGTCGGCGTCGTCGTAGCCGTCGCCCTCGGAGATCGCGGCGAGCCGGGCCGAGGTGTCCATAAAGGCCGGGTCGACGCGGTGCACCGCCCGGTACAGCGGCAGCGCCGCCGCACTGCGGCCGGTGCCCTCGTGCGCCCGCGCCAGCCAGTACCGCAGCTCCTTGCGCTGCGGCTGCTCGCTGCGGCAGCGCATCAGGGCGCCGGACAGCAGTGGTTCGGCCTGTCCGTACATCTCCAGGCGGACCCGGGCCATCCCGCCGAACAGCCCCGCCTCGATACCGAGCAGCGGATCGGTGAGCAGCGGGTCGGTGTGCCGTACCAACTGCTCCCAGTCCTTGACGAGATAGGAGCGGCACGCGTGCAGGAAGCGCACCTGCGCGTCGGCGTCGACCGGTGGCAGACCGGCGAGCGCGCGGTCCAACTCCGGTACGTGCCGCCCGTCGAGCCAGTGCGAGGCGTGCGCGAGCAGCAGATCACGCGGGCTTTCCAGCACCGGCTGGACCCACCAGCCCAGCCAGTACCAGGAGTTGAGGGTGCGCCGGTGTCGGCTGCGCTGTTCCCCGAAGCGGTCGCGGTGCCGGAACATCCTGAGCAGCGCGGTCGTGGTGTCGACCCGCAGCGCGTGCAGTCCGAGCCAGCCGTCGGCCATCCCGGGGTCGATCCGCACCGCGGTGCGGAACTCGTCCTCCGCCTGCGGATAGGCGCCCATCGTGTAGGCGTCCACACCTCGCAGCCAGGCCAGGTCGGCCGGGGCCTCGGGGCCCTGCGTGCCGAAGTCCATCGCGTCCCCCCACAAACCGTGCCCCCGTCGGTGTCCCACCGGGCCGGTGCCCGGCGGCCGCCTTCGTCAACCACTGGGCCGCGGACCGGAGTTGAAAGGTGCGCGAAGCAGCCGTCCGTAGGTTCGCACCGAGGGCATCGTACCTGCGGCGGTGGGGCGCACCGAAGGGTGCCGCACAGGCCGTTTGACGAGGTGGGAGCAGACGGGGCGCACGGCGGCACGGTGACCGAGGGTGAGCGAACAGCGTCTCTGGGCGCCACAAAAAGGGGGCTGAGGGCAGAACGAAGCCCCCGATCACGGGGGAACAACCGGGGGCTTCGCGTCCTGGGGCGGCCTCGATTGGCCGCACATTGAGAACGTAAGTCCTGTACGGCCCCCGGGTCAAGCCGAGTTGAGGCACTCGGTTAAGTTGGCGTGCAGGGGTCTTCACAGGTTCAGCACATTGCCGATGGCCCGTCACCGTGTGTCACGGGCTGGTCTGTACCTGCGATTCCCGAGGGCCCCGGGAGCATCACGTACCCCTGTGCGCCCTGCTGCACCAACACGTCGGCGAAGGGCCGCGAGGGGTCCACGGCGAAGTGTCGGCGTTCCTCGACGACCCACCCCTCCCAGAACTCCCGCTGCTCCGCGCCGTCCCGCGACCTCCCGCGCGCCCAGGCCTCCTCCCGCGGTACGTCCATCCACAGCAGCCCCGCCAGATGCGGCCGCAGCCGGGCCCGCCCCGCCCCGACCCCCTCGACGAGCACCGTCGGCGCGGACGGCAGCACCCGGGGCGCGCCGAAGCGCCGGGTCCGCCAGTCGTAGGGGGCGTAGTGGGCGTCCTCGCCCTGCGAGAGCGGCGCGACCACCTGCTCCAGCAGCCGCCCCGTCCAGGCGAACAACTCGGCGTGGCTCGCGAGGTCGTCGAGGTGGAGTACGGGCGCACCGCCCAGTTCCGCGGCCAGCCGCCCGGCGAACGTGGTCTTCCCCGAGCCGGCGTGCCCGTCGACCGCGACCAGCCGCACCGGACCGCAGGACGGCGGCAGGGCGCGCAGACCACGGGCGAGGGCGGACAGGGCGTCGGCGCCGGAGCCGGCGGCGCGGTTGCTGGACATCCCTCCATCTTCGCCGGTCCGCGCAAGGAAGCAGGTGGCAGGGGTTGCCGGGGGGAGCGGATCGCGGCGAGGGCGCAGGTGGCAGGGTTGCCGGGGGAGCGGATCGTGGCGAGGGCGCTGGTGGCAGGGTTGCCGGGGGAGCGGGCCGTGCCAATGGAGTGGACCAATATTGCTTTCCGCGGCACGGGCGCAAGTGCTGGCAGGACCACGCGCCCGCGTCCATAGTTGGCCCACACAGCCACGTATCCGCCCGCCCGACCCGGACACCTGGGGGGTTCCACGCCCATGAGCAGAGCCGATCAGCCGTCCCGCCGCACGCTGCTGGCCGCGACCGTCGCCGCCGCCGTCGTGGGCGGCGCGGGGCCCGCGGACGCCGCGCCCGTGACCGGCACCGGACGCCGCGGCCGGGCCCCGGCCCGCCCCGTCGACAACCGCGCCTGGACCTCGTACACCGACTGGTGCGGCGGAACGGCACGCGGCACCAAGGCCGTGGCGGGTGCCCGGCCGGGCGTGGTGATCGCGACCCCCACCGGCACCCGCGACTACACCGACCCGCACACCGGCACGACCGCCGCCTGGGAGTACGGGACCTGGACCTCGCCCGTCCACCGGCTCACCGTGCCCGCCACCGAGGTCATCGCCTCCTGGAACGCGCACACCCCGGCCGGCACCTGGCTCCAGATCGAGCTGAACGGCACCTACTCGGACGGCACCGCGACACCCTGGTACGTCATGGGCCGCTGGGCCGCCGGCGACGGGGACATCCGCCGGACCTCGGTCGACGACCAGAGCGACGACAAGAGCAGTGTCTGGACCGACACGTTCGCGATCGACGACCCGGCGTCCGGGCTGCGCCTCGCCTCCTACCGGCTCCGCCTCACGCTCCACCGGAAGCCCGGCACCAAGCTCACCCCGACCGTCTGGCGCACCGGCGCGATGGGCTCCGACGTCCCCGACCGCTTCACCGTCCCGGCCTCCACGCCCGGCGTGACCGCGGAGCTGGGTGTGCCGAGGTACTCGCAGGAGATCCACAAGGGCCAGTACCCGGAGTACGACAACGGCGGGGAGGCCTGGTGCAGCCCCACCTCCTCGCAGATGATCATCGAGTACTGGGGCGGCCGGCTCACCGAGGACCAGCTGGCCTGGGTCGACCCGGCCTTCGCGGACCCGCAGGTGTGCCACGCGGCCCGCCATACCTTCGACTACCAGTACTCCGGCTGCGGCAACTGGCCGTTCAACGCGGCTTACGCGGCCACCTTCAAGAACCTCCAGGGTGTGGTGACCCGGCTGGGCTCCCTCACCGACGTCGAGACGCTGATCGCGGCCGGCATCCCGGTCATCACGTCCCAGTCGTTCCTGGAGAAGGAGCTGACGGGCGCCGGGTACGGCACGGCCGGGCACCTGATGACCGTGATCGGCTTCACGGCCGCGGGCGACGTGATCGCCAACGACCCGAACTCACCCAGCAACGCGGCGGTGCGGCGGGTCTACAAGCGGCGGGAGTGGGAGAACATCTGGCTGCGGACCAAGCGGTACAACGCCTCCGGCGCGGTGGCCTCGGGCACCGGCGGCGTCTGCTACCTCTACTTCCCGGCCGCTCCGACCGCGCGCCAGCGCGCGGCACTCACGGCGGTCGGCGTGCGCTGACGGCGGCGCGCGCCGACCGCGCACTCCCACGGCCCCCGGCTCCGGTCGGGGGCCGTTCCTTAGTGGCCCGGTGCCGATGACCCGGTGCCGATGACCCCGTGCCTGTGCCCCGGTGCCTGTGACCAAGGTCTCGGCCGCAAAAGCCGCGACCGGTGGCAAGGTGGACGGGTCGGCGAGCAGCCGAGGGGGATCCACCGCACGCACGACCTCTGCGAGACACCTATGACCACGAACTCCGCCACCGCCACCCGCGTCCGCACCGGCGGCCCGAAGGAAGACGGCCCGAAGCTCGTCGAGCACCTCATGGGCTGGACGCTCGTGGTGGTCGTCGCGATGCTGATCACCCAGCTCGGACTGGTCTGACCGCCTCGGTCCGACCGACCTGATCCAGCCATTCGCCGCCCGGCGCTCCGCCGGTGCCGGACCCGCCGCGCGGCTCCGGTCGCCCGGGTGAGGAACCGTTCCGCCCCTCTCGTCCGGCGCGTCCCGCCGGCGTCGCGGGGCCTCTGAGCGGCGGTTGCCCGTCCGGGACGTGTGATCCGCCCCATTCGGCCTCCGCGGCCCCACCCATGCACCGACCTGGCATACTGCCAACTCCCGCCCGCCGGAGACCAGGGTCGAATGTGAGTATCAGTCAACAGCGCGACGCCGCGACCCGTCCCCGGGCGCGCGGCACGGAGCGCTCGGTGGCACGTCGTGCCGAACTCATCGCCATCGGGCGGAGGTTGTTCGCCGACACGTCCTACGACGCGCTGTCGATGGACGACATCGCCCGCCACGCCCAGGTCGCCAAGGGACTGATCTACTACTACTTCCAGTCCAAGCGCGGCTACTACCTGGCGATCGTCCAGGACTCGGTCGTCGACCTGATCACCTTCGCGTCCGGCGGGCTCGATCTGAACCCCGTGGACCGCGTCCACCGCACGATCGACGGCTATCTGCGCTACGCCGAGCACAACCACGCCGCGTACCGGACGGTCGTCAGTGGCGGCGTCGGCTTCGACACCGAGGTACAGGCCATTCGGTCCGGGGTGCGCGAGGCGATCGTGGACACCATCGCGGACGGCGCCTACGGCCGCCGGGACATCTCACCGGTGGCCCGGATGGGGCTGTTCAGCTGGGTGTGCGGGGTCGAGGGAGCCGTCCTCGAATGGATCGACCGGCCCGGCCTCGACCGCGAGTCGATGTGCCTGCTGCTGGTCAAGACACTCGGCGGAACCATGCGCGCGGTGGAGGAGATGGACCCCGCCCACCCGGCCCCCGCGCCCGCCCGCCGCGACGACCCCACGGCACCCGACCGGACTTGACCGGGCCGGACCGGGCGTGACCCGACCGGTCCGGACATGACCAAGGGGCGGGGATCCGCCGATCCCCGCCCCAAGTCCCTCGCGGCTACCGCTAGTTGATGGCCTTGATCAGCTCACCGTTCGCGGTGTCACCACTCAGCTCCCAGAAGAAGGTGCCGCCGAGGCCCTGCTGGTTCTTGTACGTCATCTTGGTGGCGATGGTCGACGGGGTGTCGTAGCTCCACCAGTTGCTGCCGCACTTGGCGTAGGCCGTACCGGCCACCGTGCCGGTCACGGGGCACTTGGTCTTGAGCACCTTGTAGTCCTCGATGCCGGCCTCGTAGATGCCGGCGGCCGCGCCGGTCGCCGTACCACCGGGCGCCGACTGGGTCACACCGGTCCAGCCGCGGCCGTAGAAGCCGATGCCGAGCAGCAGCTTGGAGGCCGGGATGCCAAGGCCCTTCAGCTTGGCGATGGTCGCCGAGGAGTAGTTGTTGGCGATCGGGATGCCGCTGTACGAGTTCAGCGCGGAGTGCGGGGCGGTCGGTCCGGCCGCGTCCCAGGCGCCGAAGAAGTCGTACGTCATCGGGTTGTACCAGTCGACGTACTGGGCGGCGCCCGCGTAGTTCGCCGCGTCGATCTTGCCGCCGGGGTTGGCGTCGGCGGTGATCGCCGCGGTGACCAGGTTGCCCGTGCCGAACTTGGCCCGCAGCGCCTGCATCAGGTTCTTGAAGGACTCGCGGCCGCTGGTGTCGCAGGACAGGCCGCAGGAGTTCGGGTACTCCCAGTCGATGTCGATGCCGTCGAAGACATCGGCCCACTTGGAGTTCTCGACCAGGTCGTAGCAGGACTGGGCGAAGGCGGCCGGGTTCCTGGCGGCCTCGCCGAAGCCGCCGGACCAGGTCCAGCCGCCGAAGGACCACAGCACCTTGATGTTCGGGTGCTTCTTCTTCAGCTCGCGCAGCTGGTTGAAGTTGCCGCGCAGCGGCTGGTCCCACGTGTCCGCGACGCCGTCCACCGACTCGGCGGCCGTGTAGATCCGGTCGGTCGCCGCGTTGGCGTCACCCATCGCGCACTTGCCGCCGGTCACGTTGCCGAAGGCGTAGTTGATGTGGGTGAGCTTCGACCCGGAGCCCGAGGTGTCGATGTTCTTGACGAGGTACTTGCGGTCGTACGTGCCCCATTCGGTGAAGTAACCGAGCACCTTGGAACCGGCGGCCGCCTGGGCGGCCGGCGCCTTCGCGGCGTCCGGCTCCGCCTTGGCGGTGGCGGTACCCGCGCCGGCGAGCAGACCGGCACCGAGCACGGTGGTACACACCGCTGCCACGAGCGCCCGGAACCGGGCGCGGGGACGGGGGAGAGTTCGCATCGGGTGTCTCCTGGTGGGGGAAGGGACCGCGCGCCAATTGGCATGAACGCGATGATGCGTCGACTGGTCGGCAAGATTAGGAGGACTAGACCACTTCGGTCAATGGTTCGGACCAATTTCCGCGTGAGATGATTTATTGAAGTAAGCGGTCGTTAACAAGTGACTTGCTCTGTCCGATCGGGCATACTCACAGCGCGCAGCCGCTGGTCAGCCGCTTCCGAGACCCGGAAGCCCTGCCCCTGGCGAGCGCACAGGAACGACCCCGGCAGAGCCGCCACCACCCGAGGGCGGCCCGGCCGCAGCGCCCGAAAGGGAGGAGAGCGTCGCATGCCCGACCGCGCCCCGCAGCCGGTGGACCGGCAACTGCCCACGGACGAGGCCCGGGAGCTGATCTCGCTCGTCCGCGACATCGCCGAGCGCGAGATCGCCCCGAAGGCGGCCGAGGAGGAGGACGCCGGCCGCTTCCCGCGCGACGTCTTCACCCTCCTGTCCCGCGCCGGACTGCTCGGCCTGCCCTACGACAGCGAGTACGGCGGCGGGGACCAGCCCTACGAGGTCTACCTCCAGGTCCTGGAAGAGCTCGCCGCGGCCCGTCTCACCGTGGGTCTCGGTGTCAGCGTCCACACCCTCGCCTCCTACGCCGTCGCGGCCTACGGCACCAAGGAGCAGCAGGTCGAGCATCTGCCCCGGATGCTCGGCGGCGGCCTGCTCGGCGCGTACGGCCTCTCCGAACCGTCCTCCGGCTCCGACGCCGCGTCCCTGCGCACCAAGGCCGTCCGGGAGGGCGACGGTTGGGTGATCACAGGCACCAAGGCCTGGATCACGCACGGCGGGGTCGCCGACTTCTACACCGTCATGGCCCGCACCGGCGAGGAGGGTTCACGCGGGATCACCGCCTTCCTGGTGCCCGGCGACGCCGAGGGGCTGAGCGCTGCGGCGCCGGAGCGGAAGATGGGCATGAAGGGCTCACCGACGGCCCAGATCCATCTCGACGGCGTCCGGGTGTCCGACGCCCGCCGGATCGGCGAGGAGGGCCAGGGCTTCGCGATCGCCCTGTCCGCCCTCGACTCCGGGCGGCTCGGCATCGCGGCCTGCGCGATCGGCCTGGCCCGGGCCGCGCTCGACGAGGCGGTGGGGTACGCGCGGGAGCGGCAGCAGTTCGGGCGGCCGATCGCCGACTTCCAGGGGCTGCGTTTTATGCTCGCCGACATGGCGACGCAGATCGAGGCGGGCCGTGCCCTGTATCTGGCGGCCGCGCGGCTGCGTGACGCCGGACGCCCGTTCGCCAAGCAGGCGGCCATGGCCAAACTGCACTGCACGGACACGGCCATGAAGGTCACCACGGACGCCGTACAGATCCTCGGCGGCTACGGCTACACCGCCGACTTCCCGGCCGAGCGCTACATGCGCGAGGCCAAGGTGCTACAGATCGTGGAGGGCACCAACCAGATTCAGCGGATGGTCATCGCCCGCCACCTAGCGGGTCCAGAGACGCGCTGAACTGCCCGGGTCTCACCATCGGCGCCGCGAGCCGGACCCACTCCGGGTCGTGGCGCCCCGGCAGGGTGCGCCCGCGGTGGGCCCACGCGCGCATCAACTCCCGATAGATGGGCGGGTCCTGGTACGCGGGCGGCGCGGGCCGAACCGATTCTGCGGGGGCCGGCACATAGAGCTGGCGCTGACGCCCGGTGCGGGAATATGTGGGGGTCATACCAGGGCAACGCGCCCGCCCGCGGACAGGTCACCCCCTGCCGGATTCGACCGTGAGTTCGCGCCGCGCCTCTGGCCGACTCACGGCATCTGACGTACCGTCAGCCCACTCCGTCTCCAGGGAGGGCTGCCGTGGCCGACGACCGTCCCGTACCGCTCGACGAGTACCCCGTGCACCAGGTGCCCCTGTCGATGAAGCACGTGGCCACCGGCGACCGCAACGCCTACGACCGCTGCATCTTCCACGTCCTCGACCACCACGGCGAGGCACTGCTCATCCTCGGCCTGGGCGTCTACCCCAACCTCGGGGTCATCGACGCCTACGCCACCCTCCGCCTCGGCGACCCCCTGCACGCCGTCCGCGCCTCCGACGCCCTCGGCGACGACCGCATGCGCCTCACCGTCGGTCCGCTGACCATCGACGTCGAGGAACCCCTGCGCCGGCTGCACCTGCGCTGCACCGACGACCTGCTGTCGTACGACCTCACCTGGACCGCGGAGTTCCCCGCGCTCTGGGAGCCCCACCACGTCCAGCGGCGCGGCGACCGGCTCACGCTGGAGGGGCGGCGGTTCGTCCAGGCGGGCGGGGTGAGCGGGGTGATCCGGGCGGCGGGCCGCGAGCTGGACGTCACCGCGGACGGCTGGACCGGCACCCGGGACCGCAGCTGGGGTGTGCGGCCGGTGCCGGGGGAGGAGGGCGGACGGTTCGCCGAGGAGCGGCCCACCGAGGGCTTCCACTGGATCTGGTGCCCGGTGCGGTTCGAGGACCGGTTCCTGATGGTCGTCGTCCAGGAGGACGCCGACGGCCACCGCACCCTCAACGACGCCACCCTGGTCCGTCCCGGCCACCGCGACCGCCAACTCGGCTGGCCCCAGCCGGAGATCGCCTACCGCTCCGGCACCCGGCACCCTGAACGCGCCCTGATCCTCCTCGGCGACCTGCGCAAACCCGTCGAGCTCGAGGCGGAGATCCTCATCTCCTCACCACTCGCGATCGGCGCCGGCTATCCGCCTGCCGACGACTGGCAGCACGGCACCTGGCGCGGCCGCGGCTGGACCGACCGCCGCACCTACGACCTCTCCGACCCGGCCGCCCACCCCCTCGCCGGATACGGCGTCACCGACCACGCGGCCCGCTTCCGCCTCGAAGGGCGCGTCGGCCACGGCATCTTCGAGCACGGCAGCTTCGGCCGGCACGACCCGAGCGGCTTCAGCGCCTTCGACTCCGTCGCGCCCTGACGGCACGCCCAAGAGGGGGGAATACCATGGCCACGGCACCCCGTCCCCGTACGACAAACCTCCCCCACGCTCGGCTTCGCTCGCGCGGGGGCACCCCCATCCCTGAGCATCTCACCCACCGGCTCACCGCCTGGCTCGACACCAGGCTGCCCGGCGCCCGCGCCGTCGATGTCACCGTGCCCGCCTCCAACGGCCTGTCCAGCGAGACCCTGCTCTTCGCCGTCGACCACCCACAACCCCCGCTGCGCGCCTGCGTGTTGCGGCTCGCGGCCGACCCGGCGGCGTACACGGTCTTCCCCGAGTACGACATGACCCGCCAGTACCGCACCCTGCGGCTGGTCGCCGAGCACTCCGACGTACCGGTACCGCGCGTGCTGTGGCTGGAGGAGGATCCGGAGCCGCTCGGCGCCCCCTTCTTCGTCATGGAGCGCGTCGAGGGCCGCGTCCCGCCGGACGTCATGCCGTACACCTACGAGGGCAACTGGCTGCACGCGGCGACCGATGCCGAACGCGAGGAGCTGGAGGCCGCCAGCATCGGTCTGTTGGCCCGCCTCCACGATCAAGTGCCCGTCAAGGAGGCCGAGTTCCTCTCCCTGCCGGGCCCCGGCGACGCACTGCGCCGCCATGTCACCGCCCAACGCGCCTACTACGCCTGGGTGGTGGACGGACTCGCCCGCTCACCGCTCATCGAGACGGCCTTCGACCACCTGGAGGAACTCTGGCCGGACGACCCGGGCACACCGGTGCTCAACTGGGGCGACGCGCGCATCGGGAACATCGTCTACGACGGCTTCCGCCCCGCCGCCGTCCTCGACTGGGAGATGGCGGCACCGGCCCCGCGCGAGGTCGACCTCGGCTGGACGGTCTACCTGCACCGCTTCTTCCAGGACCTGACCGCCTCCACCGGACAGCCAGGACTGCCCGAGTTCCTGCGCCGGGACCGGATCGAGGCCCGCTACGCCGAACTCACCGGACACACACCCCGCGACATGGACTTCTACACGCTCTACGCCTGTCTGCGGCACGCGATCGTCATGCTGCGGATCGCCTACCGCCAGGTCCACTTCGGCGAGGTCGCCGTCCCGGCGGACCCGGACACACTGATCCTGCACCACGGCAGCCTGCGAGCCATGGTGCAGGGCAGCTACTGGGATTGAGCGACGGCCAACACAACGCCCGCTCCTACGGCGGGACGCCGCGTCCGAGCCCTCAGGCGGCGTGACCGCGCATCACGGGGACGCGCATCGGGCGCGAGCCCGGACCGCCCACGTGCGAGAAGGGCTGCGTCCGCCAGTCCAGGCCCTGAGGGAGCGTCAACAGCAGGGCGGTGTCCTGCTCCTGGGGCTCGACGGACTCGTCGGCGGGACGGGCGTCGACGGCCTGCCGGCCGGTGCCGGCACAGACCGTGAGCCCGAAGGGGTTCCACGGCGAGGCGCACAGCGCGTGCTCCGGCAGGAACTCCTCGTCCGCCAGCAGGGCGATGGGCTGCGCGCAGTCCGGGCAGAAGACCCGGTACATCTCGAAGGTGTCGTACGCGTCGAACTCCTCGGCGGTCAGGTCGTCGGATTCGACGCCCTCCGGAACGAGTTCGACGACCGGCTGCCGCTTGGACGCGGTGCGACCTGGGCGCTTAAGACTCTGCATGGGTACTCCCCCTAGGGCTGGGCCGTGAAGGCACTGCGGCCTCGACCACAGCAAGCACTTCCCGTCCGCTCTCCGGGGTAATCACGAGACCATCACGAAGGCCGCCCAGGTGTTGTGGCGTTCGTCACATGCCGTCCGCAGGTGCCCGAACCCGCGGAAACGACCCACGGGTGACCTCCGGGTGACTCACCGGGCCTTCGAGGTATCCGTGGAGATCAAGAGCACGGTAGTTTCAACTTCATGGAGGAGCTGGACCGTCAAATCGTGCAGCTGCTCGTCAAGGACGGGCGGATGAGCTACACAGACCTGGGCAAGGCGACCGGCCTGTCCACGTCGGCCGTGCACCAGCGGGTGCGGCGGCTGGAACAGCGTGGCGTCATCCGCGGGTACGCCGCGGTGGTGGACCCCGAGGCCGTGGGGCTGCCGATGACCGCCTTCATCTCGGTGAAGCCGTTCGACCCCAGCGCCCCCGACGACATCGCCGACCGGCTGGCCGACGTCCCCGAGATCGAGGCCTGCCACAGCGTCGCCGGCGACGAGAACTACATCCTCAAGGTCCGCGTCTCGACCCCGCACGAACTGGAAGAACTCCTGGCCCGCCTCCGCTCCCTGGCCGGCGTCTCCACCAGAACCACAGTCGTCCTCTCCACCCCGTACGAGTCCCGCCCCCCACGCATCTGACCCCGCCTGGCTGTGGGCAGGCGTTCCGCAGTGCGACGGGGGAGGGCGGGCACAGCCCACAACGCCGGGCGCGGCGAAACCGGCCCCAGGCGCAACGCAGAGTGGACGACACGAGAAACTGTCGGCATGACAGCCCGCCCCGCCCCCGACCACACGGTCCTCCTCCGCCGAGGCGAGGTCCACAGCCCCGCCGACCCCTTCGCCACCGCGATGGTCGTCGAACACGGCCACATCGCCTGGGTCGGCTCCGAGGGCGCCGCAGACGCCTTCGCGGACGGCGCGGACGAGGTGGTCGACCTCGACGGCGCCCTGGTCACCCCGGCCTTCACCGACGCCCACGTACACACCACGGCCACCGGCCTCGCCCTCACCGGCCTGGACCTGACCACGGCCCCCACCCTGGACGCGGCCCTCGCCCTCGTACGGGACTTCGCGGCCGCCCGCCCGGACGACCGGGTCCTGCTCGGCCACGGCTGGGACGCGGCCCGCTGGCCCGGCGGCCGCCCCCCGACCCGCGCGGAGCTCGACGAGGCGACCGGCAACCGCCCGCTCTACCTCAGCCGGATCGACGTCCACTCGGCGGTGGTGAGCACGGCCCTCCTGGACCTCGTCGGCGGCGCCGTCCCGCGCGGCGACGCCCCGCTGACCGCGGACGCCCACCACGCCGTCCGCGCCGCCGCCCTGGGCGCCGTCACCCCGGCCCAGCGCACCGAGGCGCAGCGCGCCGCCCTCGCGCACGCCGCCTCGCTCGGCATCGGCTCGCTGCACGAGTGCGCGGGACCCGACATCTCCTCCGAGGACGACTTCGCCGGCCTGCTGCGGCTCGCCGCCGAGGAGGCCGGCCCGCGGGTCGTCGGGTACTGGGCCGAGTGGGCCGAGGAGGGGGTCGCGAGGGCGCGCGAGCTGGGCGCGGCGGGCGCCGCCGGTGACCTCTTCGTCGACGGCGCCCTCGGCTCGCACACCGCGTGCCTGCGCGAGCCGTACGCCGACGCCGACCACACCGGCATCGCCTACCACGACGCCCACGCGGTGGCGGCCCATGTCGTGGCCTGCACCGAGGCCGGGATCCAGGCGGGCTTCCACGCGATCGGCGACGCCGCCGTGACGACCGTGGTGGAGGGCGTGCGCGCCGCCGCCGAGAAGGTCGGGCTCGCCCGCGTCCGCGCCGCCCGGCACCGCGTCGAACACGCGGAGATGCTCACCCCGGACACCGTCGCCGCGTTCGCCGAACTCGGCCTGACCGCGTCCGTGCAGCCCGCCTTCGACGCCCTGTGGGGCGGCGAGGACGGTATGTACGCGCGGCGCCTGGGTGCCGGGCGGGCCCGGACGCTCAACCCCTTCGCGGCCCTGCTGAAGGCCGGCGTCCCGCTCGCCCTCGGGTCGGACAGCCCGGTCACCCCGGTCGACCCCTGGGGCACCGTCCGCGCCGCCGCGTTCCATCACACGCCCGAGCACCGGGTCTCCGTCCGCGCCGCGTTCACGGCGCACACGCGGGGCGGCTGGCGGGCCGTCGGCCGGGACGACGCCGGCGTCCTGGTCCCCGGAGCACCCGCCGACTACGCCGTGTGGCGCACCGGCGAACTGGTGGTCCAGGCCCCCGACGACCGGGTCGCGCGCTGGTCCACCGACCCGCGCTCCGGCACCCCGGGACTGCCCGACCTGACCCCGGGCAACGGCCTTCCGGTCTGTCTGCGCACGGTCGTGGGCGGACGGACGGTGTTCGTACGGCCGGGCGAGTGATCTCCCGGGGCGGCGCGGCGCCGGTCCCCGCCCGCCGCCCCGTCTCGCGACCTGGGCATCCTCCGCCACGGCCGCCGGAATCGTGGCGGACCCGCAGGTCGGGCGAAGTGTTGACACGCGGCGGTCCGGGGCCGGTAGGTTCGGCCGAGTCCACCACCGGACGCCCGACCGGCGAACGTCCGCGCGCTCGTCGCGGCGCTGCTGGGTCAGGGACGGTGCACCGCACCGGAGCACCGCCACTGGGAGCCAGGCTCAGCGCCCGCGCCACGGCGAGGGAACGTTCCAGCCGGTCGGCAGGTGTGACCCGGATGGGGCCCGGGTGCTCAGTAGACAACGGCTTTTGGTCGATCCGCAGCCAGCGGGTCCCAGGTCGGCCCGAAGGGCGCCGGGCCCCCATCCGCAGATTCCGCGGATTCCTGTCGAGAATTTACGACGGACTCTTGCCCCTCTCTTGTGCAATCGGGACGAGCATACGAACGTGCTGTCACGTCATCGCAGGCCGCGGCCACTATGGTGGACGTCTGCGTACGGGACTCGAAGGGGCAGTAGTGAACGACGGCGACGGGGTGCTGGGCACACCGGCCCAGAGCGGGCGTTTCGGCCCAATCGGCACGGCCCTGGTGATCATCCCGACCTACAACGAGGCCGAGAACATCAAGTCCATCGTCGGCCGGGTGCGTGAGTCGGTCTCCGAGGCGCACGTCCTCGTGGCCGACGACAACAGCCCCGACGGCACGGGCAAGCTCGCCGACGAGCTGGCCGCCGAGGACGACCGGGTCCACGTACTGCACCGCAAGGGCAAGGAAGGCCTCGGCGCCGCCTATCTCGCGGGCTTCCAGTGGGGCCTGGAGCGCGACTACGGCGTACTGATCGAGATGGACGCCGACGGATCCCACCAGCCCGAGGAGCTGCCCCGGCTGCTCACCGCGCTCAAGGGGGCCGACCTCGTGCTCGGCTCGCGCTGGGTGCCCGGCGGGCGCGTGGTGAACTGGCCGCGGACCCGGGAGTTCATCTCGCGCGGCGGCAGCATGTACTCCCGTGTCCTGCTGGACGTGCCGATCCGGGACGTCACCGGCGGATACCGCGCCTTCCGCCGCGAGACGCTGGAGGGCCTCGGCCTGACCGAGGTCTCCTCGCAGGGCTACTGCTTCCAGGTCGACCTCGCCCGCCGCGCGGTCAAGGCCGGCTACCACGTGGTCGAGGTCCCCATCACCTTCGTCGAGCGCGAGCTGGGCGACTCCAAGATGAGCCGGGACATCCTCGTAGAGGCGCTGTGGCGGGTGACGACCTGGGGTGTGGGGGAGCGGGTCGGCAAGGTGATCGGCCGCGGCGACCGCCCGTCCCGTCCCTAGCCCGCCGTACGGACCTTCGGCAGTCCCACGGGGCCGCACAGGTCCGGCTGACCGTGGGCTTATCCCGCGCTGAGCCTGCTCCAGGCACACTGGACGTATGACGACTGGCGCATCGACCCCTTCGTACCCCGCACGGCCCAGGCGCTCCCGGCTGCGGACCTTCCTGCCGCTGGGTGTCGCCGCCTGGGTGGTGCTGGAGATCTGGCTGCTGACCGTGGTCGCGGGCAGCGCCGGCGGTCTCACCGTGTTCCTGCTGCTGGTCGCCGGGTTCGTGCTCGGCGCCGCGGTCATCAAGAAGGCGGGCCGGCGGGCCTTCCAGAACCTCAACGAGGCGATGCAGCGGGGTGGCACCCCGACCAGCGGCGGGGGCAACGGCCTGCTGATGCTGGGCGGTCTGCTGCTGCTGATCCCCGGTCTGATCTCCGACGCGATCGGACTGCTCCTGCTGATCCCGCCGGTCCAGAAGGCCCTCAGCAACTACGCGGAGCGCACCTTCGAGCGCAGGCTGCGCGCCGCGAACCCAGGAAGTCTCGGCGATGCGTTCCAGCAGGCCCGGATGCACCGCCCGGACGGCAAGGTCGTCCAGGGCGAGGTCGTCCGGGACGAGCCCGGCGACACCCCGCAGGACCCACAGGGCCCGCGACCGCCGCTGAACCGCTGACACGCGAACGACCGCGGGCGCCGTACGTAACTCTCACGTACGGCGCCCGCGGTCATGTGCGTGCTGTGTGCTCTGGTGCCTGTTATGCGGACTTCCTGCTGTCCCGGGGGTGAACCGCGATGTTCATCGCCCCCGAGCGCAGAACGGCCAGCCGCTCCTCAAGGACCTCTTCGAGTTCCTCTCGGGTGCGCCGCTCCATCAGCATGTCCCAGTGTGTACGCGCAGGCTTGGCCTTCTTCTCTTCCGGGCCGTCGCCGTCCACAAGGAGTGCCTGCGCACCGCAGACCTTGCACTCCCACTCCGGCGGGATCTCCGCCTCGACCGAGAAGGGCATCTCGAAGCGGTGCCCCTTCTCGCATGCGTACTCCACGGCCTGGCGCGGGGCCAGGTCGATGCCGCGGTCCGTCTCGTAGCTGGTCACCACGAGGCGCGTGCCGCGAAGAGCTCGCTCACTCATGAATCGTGCCTCCCGGGCTTGTCGCCCACAGGACAGGTGTCGCTGTCGTCGTCATCCGGTCAACGTCCGGTCGGCGGTAAAGATTCCCGTCCCGTGTCCCGTTCAGGGTCGTGCGTCGCCGTCGTAGCCGCAGCCTTGTCAACCAGTGCAGTACCCACCGTCGCCCGGTTTGTCACCTCTGCTAGGAGATGTCACCCAGCGTTTGTGCATCTTTGACGCGCAGTAACGGTACGCCTGGCAGGCCAAACGCGTACACTACAGCCCTTTCGCCGTCAGTGCTAAATCCGTTCCGGAACCGCGTTGCCCGCGTCCGCGACGGCACACCGTACGGGTACCCGCGCGAGCAGGGTGAATCCCAGGACGAAGAAGACGACGAGCGAGATGATCGCATCCCGGTAGCTCCCCGTCAGCTGATACGTCAGACCGAACAGCAGCGGTCCGAGCCAGCTCATGCCCCGGTCGCTCAGCTCGTACGCGGAGAAGTACTCCGCCTCCTTGCCGGGCGGCACCAGATGGGAGTACAGCGACCGGGACAGCGCCTGGCTGCCGCCGAGGACCAGACCGATCGCCGCGGCGAGTGCGAAGAACCACACCGGCTCCCCGGCGGGCAGGAAGTACCCGGCGGACAGCGTCAGCGTCCACGCGACCAGCGAACCGAGGATCGTGCGCTTGGCCCCGTACCGCGCGGCCAGCCGGCCGAGCGCCAGCGCGCCCGCCACCGCGAGCACCTGCACCAGCAGCACCGCGCCGATCAGCGTGGCCTGACCGAGGCCCAGCTCCTCCGAGCCGTACACCGACGCCTGGCTGATCACGGTCTGGATGCCGTCGTTGTAGAGCAGGAAGGACAGGGTCAGCGGGTGGCGGCGCATGTCCCGGACGGTGGCCGCGAGCTGCCGCAGCCCACCCGGGCCCGTCACCTCGCCCGGCGGTCTCCTGCGGTCGCGCAGCCGGCACAGCGGAATGATCGCGAACGCGCCCCACCACAGGCCCGCCATGGCCAGACAGATCCGCACGGCCGTCGACTCCGAGACGCCGAAGTCGTCGTGGCGCAGGTACAGCACCAGATTCACGACCAGCACCAGCGCGCCCGCCGCGTACCCGAAGGCCCAGCCGCGCGAGGAGACCGCGTCGCGTTCCTCGGGTGGGGCGATCTGCGGGAGGTAGGAGTTGTAGAGCATCATCGCCACGGACTGCGCGGCGTTCGCCACGATCAGCAGCAGCCCGCCCAGCAGATAGCGGTCGCCGTCCAGGAAGAACATGCCCGTGGTGGCCGCCGCGCCGACGTAGGCGGCGACACCGAGAAGCCGCTTCTTGTTGCCCGCGCGGTCGGCGATCGCGCCGACCACCGGCATCAGGAGCACCGCCACGACCACCGACAGGGACACCGAGTACGCGAAGAAGGAGCCCGCGCGGACCGGAATGCCCAGGGGGTGCACAAAGCCGTCGGCGTCGGCGGCCGACTCCGTCACCGAGGTGAGATACGGCCCCAGGAACACCGTGAGCACACTCGTGGAGTAGACCGAGCACGCCCAGTCGTACATGTACCAGGCGCGCTGTTCGCGGCGGCGCCCTGCGGCCTCGTCGGCCGGCTGTTCCCGCAGGGTGTCGGTGCCCACCCGTGCCCTCGTCTTCCCGTGCGGCCGCGGCGCCGGCGCGGGTCCGTCAGACCCAGACGCCCCGGTCCTCCATGACCCTGCGCAGCGTGTCGATGTGATCGGTCATGATGCCATCGACACCGAGGTCCAGGAGCCGGTGCATCCGCTCCGGTTCGTTGATCGTCCAGACATGCACCTGGAGCCCGCGCGCGTGGGCGGTCCGTACGAAGCGGTGGTCGACGACCTGGATGCCGGACTGCGTCTCCGGGACCTGCGCGGCGACCGCCGAGGCCCGCAGCGCCGCGGGCACACCCCAGGAGCGCAGCCGCAGGTTGAGCACCCCCCGGGTGCCGTACGAGGTGGCCAGGCGCGGTCCCGCCAGCCGCTGGGCGCGTATCACCCGCGCCTCGGAGAAGGAGCCGACGCAGACACGGTCCCAGGCGCCCGTGTGCTCCAGCAGGCCGAGCAGCGGGTGGAGGGCCGGCTCGGCCTTGATGTCGACGTTCCAGCGCACCTCGGGGAAGGTCTCCAGGAGCTCCTCGAACAGCGGCACCGGCTCCTTGCCCGCCACCCGCGCCTGCCGTACGTCGTCCCAGGCGAGGTCCGCGATCCGGCCCGCGCCGTCCGTCACCCGGTCCAGGGTGGAGTCGTGGAAGGCGACCAGCCTGCCGTCCCGCGTGGCGTGGAGATCGGTCTCGATGTACCGGTAGCCGGTCTGCACGGCACGCCGGAACTGCGCCGTGGTGTTCTCGAGGCCGTCCGCCGCGCCGCCCCGGTGGGCGAAGGCGATGGGGCCCGGGTGGTCGAGGTAGGGGTGGCGTATCAGCGTGCTCACCGCCGCAGTATCGCCCGCCCCGGTGACCCCTCGGCAACGACCGTGCTGCCGCTCGATGCCGACGGGACGGCGAACACCCGCAGGAAGAGCTGCGCGAGCGGTCCGATCGACACCGCGTACAGCAGGGTGCCCACACCGATCGTGCCGCCGAGCGCGAAACCGGTGCCGACCACGGCCACCTCGACCGCGGTGCGCATCAGACGGATCGAGCGTCCGGTGAGCCGGTGCAGGCCGGTCATCAGGCCGTCCCGCGGGCCCGGTCCGAACCGCGCGGCGATGTACAGGCCGGTGGCGGCCCCGTTGAGCACGATCCCCGCCAGCATGAGCGGCACGCGCGCGGTGAGCGAGTGCGCGGCGGGCAGCGCGGCGAGTGTGCCGTCCATGGCGACGCCGACCACGAAGACGTTGGAGACCGTGCCGAGACCGGGGCGCTGGCGCAGCGGGATCCACAGCAGCAGTACGGCCGCGCCGATGACGATCGACACCACACCGATCGTCAGCCCTGTCCGCTCGGCGAGCCCCTGGTGCAGCACGTTCCAGGGTTCGAGCCCGAGGCCCGCCTCGACCAGCAGCGCGGAACTCGCGCCGTACAGGGCGAGACCGGCGTAGAGCTGGAACAGACGCCGGGTGAGCCGCCGCGCGGGAGGCGGGTCGACTGGTGTCCGATCCGGCGCTTCGGGCGGTTTTGCGGACAATTTTTCCCCCTGATGTGGTGCTCGTGGACTGCCGCGTGCCACTCTGTGGCTTGAGAAGTACGGCCATCCATGGCCAATTCGAGGAAGGTGGACTGGTCGTCATGGCGCAGTGGACCTCGGCGGTGGGCCCGGCACAGCTGGCCCGGCTGCTCCAGTCGCAACAGGACCGCCCAGCGGGACCCGGCACCCGCCGCCCGCCCGCCTACCGGGCGCTGGCCGACGGTGTCCGGCTGCTGGTCCTCGAAGGCCGCGTCCCGGTCGCCGCCCGGCTGCCCGCCGAGCGGGAACTGGCCCTGTCCCTCTCCGTCAGCCGCACCACCGTCGCCGCCGCCTACGAGGCGCTGCGCAGCGAGGGCTTCCTGGAGTCCCGGCGCGGCGCCGGCAGCTGGACCGCCGTACCTGCCGGTAACCCACTTCCCGCGCGGGGACTCGAACCGCTCCCGCCCGAGGCGCTCGGCTCGATGATCGACCTCGGCTGCGCGGCACTGCCCGCGCCCGAACCCTGGCTGACCCGTGCCGTCCAGGGCGCCCTGGAGGACCTTCCGCCGTACGCGCACACCCACGGCGACTATCCGGCCGGGCTGCCCGCCCTGCGCGCGATGATCGCCGAGCGCTACACCGCGCGGGGCATACCGACCATGCCCGAGCAGATCATGGTGACGACCGGCGCGATGGGCGCCATCGACGCCATCTGCCATCTCTTCGCCCCGCGCGGGGAGCGGATCGCCGTCGAGTCGCCCTCCTACGCCAACATCCTTCAGCTCATGCGGGAGGCGGGGGCGCGGCTTGTGCCGGTCGCCATGGCGGAGGGGCTCGCCGGATGGGACATGGACCGCTGGCGGCAGGTGCTGCGCGAGGCGGCGCCCCGGCTCGCCTACGTGGTCGCCGACTTCCACAACCCCACCGGCGCCCTCGCCGACGACGACCAGCGGCGCCGGCTCGTGGAGGCGGCGCGCTCGGCGGGCACGGTGCTCGTGGCCGACGAGACGATGAGCGAGCTCTGGCTCGACGACGACGTGGTGATGCCGCGGCCCGTGTGCGGCTTCGACCCGGCCGGGTCCACGGTCATCACCGTCGGCTCGGCGAGCAAGGCGTTCTGGGCCGGCATGCGGATCGGGTGGGTGCGGGCGGCACCGGACGTCATCCGCAGCCTGGTCGCCGCGCGGGCGTACGCGGATCTGGGGACGCCGGTCGTGGAGCAGCTCGCGGTGAACTGGCTGTTCAGCACCGGGGGGTGGGAGCGGGCGGTCGCCGTGCGGCGGGAGCAGGCGCGGGAGAACCGGGACGCGCTGGTCGCGGCGGTGCGGCGGGAGCTGCCGTCGTGGCACTTCGCCGTGCCGGCGGGCGGTCTGACCCTGTGGGTGCGGGCCGGCGGCCTGTCCGGGTCACGGCTGGCCGAGGCGGGGGAGCGGGTCGGGGTGCGGGTGCCGTCGGGACCGCGCTTCGGGGTGGACGGCGCCTTCGAGGGATACGTCCGGCTGCCGTTCACGGTCGGCGGCGCGGTGGCCGAGGAAGCGGCGGTACGGCTGGCGGCGGCGGCCCGGGTGGTGGAACGCGGCGGCGCGGGCGGCGGCGAGGCCCCACGCACGTTCGTGGCGTAGCGGGGGGCGTGGTGGCTGGGGCGGGGGCGTTGCGCAGCCCGGCGTGACGGGTGTGCCGCCGCGCCCACCCGTGCCGCCCTGCGGCACGACTGCCCGCGGCCGGGTGACGAGGCTTTCGGGGGCGCGGGACTGTATCGATGTGCGGCTCCGCCGCGGGGCGCGATCAGCCCCCGCCGGGCCGCGCTGTGATCACGACGTTTCCGCGGCGAGCGTCTTGGCCGGCTCCGGCTCGGGGGCCGGCTCCGCGTCCGCCGGCGTCGTGCGCGGAGGCAACAGCGCCGTCACCGCCTCCCGATGCGTGTCCGTCGTCGCGTCGTCGTAGGGATCCGGAGTCGCCGGAACCTGAAGACGCAGCACGGGCCCGGTACCCAGCCGCGCATACCCCCGCCCGGGAGGGACATCGCTGACCGGCGTGGTGCGGGGCGGAGCGCCGAGCACCGCTTCGAGCTGCTCCACGGTCGCCGGCCCCAGAAACACCCGCGCACGTGTGTGCTGCCGTACCGGCTCACTCAGCGCGTCGAGCGTGTCGGAGTGCTCGGCCACGACCACCGTGACCCCCGCCGCACGACCGTGCCGGAGCGGAACCTGGAGCAGGGACTGCGGGTCCTTGTGCCCGTCCGCGGCGGCGAGATGGCCGAGCATGGACGGCCGGTCGAGGAAGATCCACAGCGGCCGCTTGGTGTCCTCGGGCGGCGGATGCCCCGCCTGGCGGGCCCGGTTGAGGGCGATGAGCCGGCGCTCCGTCTCGTGCGCGGCCCACTCCAGGCTGGCCATCGCGCCGGCGAGCGCGCACTCGACGGCGAGCACACCGTCACGGCCGGTCAGGCACGCGTACTCGCCGGTGCTGCCGCCCTCCACGATCAGGATGTCGCCGTGCTGGAGGGCCTGGAGGGCGATGGAGCGGAGCAGGGTCGAGGTGCCGCTGCCGGGCCGGCCGACGACGAGCAGATGAGGCTCGGTGGAGCGGATGCCGGTGCGCCAGACGACCGGCGGGACGTCGCGCTGCTCCTCCCCGTGGGCGAGGGGGAGCGTGCGCTGGACCTCGGCGGGGTCCGTGAATCCGAGCACCGTCTCACCCGGCGTGGTGACGAAGCGCTGGGCGGCGATGTCGGTGGAGAGCGGTGCGAGGACGGCGACCGTGAGCTGGTTGCCCTCCTCGTCCCAGGTGAAGTGGTACTCACGGCCCCGGCCCGACTTCGCGGTGAGCAACTGCTCGATACGCGCGCGGGCGGCCGGTTCGCCGTCCGTGAAGTACGCCGGGTAGTGGATCACCAGGCGGGTGATCCGGCCGGAGTCGTCGAAGTCGTACGCCGTGAGGGCCTTGTCCCAGTCGCCGCCGTGGGCGTACATCGGAGCGGGGTCCTCGGCGGCCGAGAAGTACGGGACCAGGGCCTCGTACAGCGACCGCAGGCGTTGGGTCTGTGATTCGTCGGGGCCCTCGGGGGCCGGTTCGCTGCGCTCGCGGCCGTGCCATGCCGCCGCCGCCATCAGGGTGATGACGGCGAGCAGCGGGCCGTAGGGGACGAGCGCCACCACCAGGATCACGGAGGCCACGAAGAACAGCAGTGGCCCGCGTTTGTCCTTGGGGGTGGCAGCCCATCTGCGCCGCCCGGCCGCTGCCAGCCGGCGCAGTCCGCGAGTGATGGTGATCAGCGGATGGAGGACGTCGGTGGCGCTGTCGGCGGCCGTCCGGGCCAGGTCCCGGCTCCGGGCGAGCTGCGCGCTGCCGTTGCTCAGAATCGTGGGGAGGGGGCGCCGGGCCACTGCTGTCTCCTGAAGGTGCGTGCGGAAGTGCGGGTGCCTGCGATGGGGGGCGTCAGAACTTGATGCCGCCCAGGAGGCTCGCGAGGCTCTCGCCGCCGGCCTTGATGCTGGGCGCGATGGCCGTGCTGGCCAGGTAGAAGCCGAACAGGGCCGAGATCAGCGCGTGTGACGCCTTCAGTCCGTCCTTGCGGAAGAAGATGAACACAACGATGCCGAGCAGGACGACGCCTGAGATGGAGAGAATCATGAGGTCTCCTGGTGTCGAGGGGGACAGTCACCATGAGTACTTCCAGGATCACAGCATGTATCCATACTATTAAAGGTGCAACTGGGTGAAATCCGGCTGATTTCACCCGCTCGGCAGAGTGCTGACGGGCCCCCTGAGCAGCGCTGATGTACCGGACCGGCCCAACGGTGATCTTTGCCGCCGGCGGGGCCGCTCATGTATCCGTACAGCCAGTACGCTGGCGATTCACCCGTACGGCGGCACCGCTCGCCGCCGTACGCTGGCGTTGTGCACCCCGTCGTTCCCCGAGCTCGCAGTGAGAGGCGGTCCCGCCGATGAGTGAAGCCCCCGACCCCGAGGTCGTGGAGCTGGCGACCAAGATCTTCGATCTGGCCCGGCAGGGCGGGACCGAGGAGCTCGTGGCGTATGTGGACGCGGGCGTTCCGGCGAACCTCACCAACGACCGCGGTGACTCCCTGGTGATGCTCGCCGCCTACCACGGCCACGCCGCGGCGGTACGTGCCCTGCTCGCCCGGGGCGCCGAGGCGGACCGGATCAACGACCGGGGCCAGACCCCGCTCGCCGGGGCCGTCTTCAAGGGCGAGGAAGAGGTGATCCGGGCCCTTCTGGAGGCCGGCGCCGACCCTGCCGCCGGGACCCCGTCGGCCGTCGACACGGCCCGGATGTTCGGCAAGGCGGATCTGCTCGACCTGTTCGGCGCGCACTGAACCGAACACCCTGACCGGTCGGAACAGACCGCCTGGCCAGGCAGGACACGGAAAACGGGGGAGGCGGTATCTGGCCGCCGGAAATTTCGGTCGCGGCATCGCAAAGCGCCGGGTCATCATGACGTCGTGATTCACGGACGCGATGGCTGGGCAGGTGTTGCCGCACCGCGCGGGCCGTGATGCGGTCCGCACGGGCCACCAACGAGAGGCAGAGAGAGATGGCTTACAGCAAGCAGGAAACGGCGGGCGCCCCGACGTGTTGTCACGCGGCCAGGTAGAGCAAGATCCCGGTTGCGTCGACGCTTGATGTGAGGCTGTTTCCCATGTTCGATCCGGTCATAGCGCCCAGCGGTACGCTGCTCGGCCTGCTCCAGCGGGGCCGTGGCGACGGCACACTGCACGCGCTCACCGCCCCGCGCCCCGAAGCGCTCGCGGCACTGAACCAGTGTGTGCTGCGCGACCCCCGCCACGACTGGCAGGTGGAGAACCGCTCCCTCTACTACGCCCGGCTCTATCTCGACCTGGGCGGTGACCTCGACGCCGTCGAGGCTCATCTCTTCGACCCCGAGGACGTCCTCGACACCGAGGAGTCACGCACCGGGCTGGCCCTCGCGGTCCTCGGCCATCTCGCCTCGTACGGCAGGCGGGACGCGCTCGAACTGCTGCGCAGGTACGCCGCCCGGGGCACCAACTGGGCCTGGGCCCTCGACGAACTGGCCCTGCGCGACGACGACGCCGGCCTGCGGGCCCTGGCGGCGCCGACCCTCGCCAGGTTCCCGGCCGACGCGGAGGGCGACGCCGAACTGGCCGCGGCCGTCCGTGACGCCTTCGAGCCACGGCCCTGGCGGCTGTGGGCGGAGGACGCGCGCGAATCGGTCGCCACGCGCGTGCGGGCCGCCCAGGAGACCGGCTGCTTCGACCGATGGCAACGGCAGATGCGGCCGACCGGACCCCGTCCGGGCTGGAGTGTGCAGGCCGTCTTCGAATGGGCGCAGCAGGGGGTGGAACGCGGCGCCGCCCTCCATGTGCCCGCCGCCCGCTGTCTGACCGCCGTCGCGGGACCCGAGGACCGGCCGGAGATCGTCCGGGCCGCCAGGGACGGCGACGAGGGCGCCCGCTGCACGGCGTTGCGCTACCTCGCCGACAGCAACGATCACGAGGCCTTCGACCTGATCGAGGCCGCCGTGATCACTGGCTCGACGGCCGTGGTGGACGCCGCCGTCGACGCTTTCGAACGTATGCGCAGTGTGGCTGCCGTCGACCGGGCGCGCCGCTGGGTGCGCAGGCCCGATCCGCTCGGGGCCGCCGCCGGACGCATGCTGGCCTGCCGGGGCGGCGCACAGGACCGCGACGCGGTGCTCGGCGCCCTCCGTGAGGCCGTCCGGGGCGAAGGCCCCGACGCACCCACCCTGTGGACCCTCGTGGACGGCACGGGCCGCCTCGGTATCGCCTGCGCGGCGCCGGTTCTGCGCCACGTCTACCGGGAGACCGCCTCGTCCCATCTCCGCGGCCGGGCCGCCCGCGCCCTCGCCGCCACCGATCCCTCCTTCCCCGCCGGATTCGCCGTCGAGTGCCTCTGGGACTGCGAGGAGACCACCCGCGAGGTCGCCGCCCGGCACGCCGCGACCGGAGACAACCGCGTAGTGGACCGGCTGCGCCGGCTCGCCGCCGATCCGGCCGAGGAGGCCGAGGTCCAGACGGCCGTACGCAGCCGGATCGGGCCCGACACCACCCCATGAGCGGCTTACGTACGATTCCGCGCGGACTCGCGCCCGTTGAGTGAACGAGGAGTGACCCGCAGGTCAGGCGCGCATGGACGCGGCCTGGCCTGCTCGGGTGCGCAGCGCGATGCTCATGGGACGTTCCTCGTCCGGAAAGATCCACGTTGACGCGGCCACGTCCAGTACGGCGACAACACCCGTATGCGTGTCGTCATCGTGACCGAATCCTTTCCCCCCGATGTGAACGGCGTGGCCCACTGCGCGCTCCAGACCGCCCGGCACCTCGTCGATCGCGGTCACGCTCCCCTCGTCGTCGCCCCGGCCACCGCCGCCGGGGCGGAGCCCGACGCGGGCGCGCCGTGCCCCGTCGTCCGCATCCCGTCCCTTCCGCTCCCGGGCTACCCCCAGGTCCGCGTCGCTCTCCCCAGCCGACGCGTCGCCGCGGCGTTCACCGCACACCGCGCGGACATCGTTCACCTGGCAAGTCCCTTCGTCCTCGGGGTGCGCGGCATGTCCGCCGCCGCCCGGCTCGGCCTCCCCGCCATCGCCGTCTACCAGACCGACCTCGCCGGCTACGCCCGTACCTACGTCCACGCGGGCGAGGCGGCCGCCTGGCGTCGGATCCGCTCCGTGCACGCCGCCGCCGATCTCACCCTGGCGCCCTCCAGCGCCGCCCAGAACGACCTGGAAACCCACGGTGTGCCCCGTGTCCGGCTGTGGCCCCGCGGAGTCGACACCGAACGCTTCCGCCCCGACCTGCGGGACGAGGACCTGCGGCGTGAAATCGCCCCCAACGGCGAGCTGATCGTCGGCTACGTCGGACGCCTCGCCCCGGAGAAGCAGATCGAGCTGCTGTCCGGCGTGTGCGGACTGCCCGGTGTGCGTGTCGTGATCGTCGGCGACGGGCCCAGTGAGCCGAGCCTTGCCGAGACCCTGCCGGGCGCGGTCTTCCTGGGCCGGCGCACCGGCGACGACCTCGCGCGGATCTTCGCCTCGCTGGACGTCTTCGCGCACACCGGCCCGTTCGAGACCTTCTGCCAGACCGTGCAGGAGGCCATGGCGAGCGGCGTCCCCGTGGTCGCCCCCGCGGCGGGCGGACCGCTCGACCTCGTCGACCACGGCCGCACCGGCTTCCTGGTGCCGCCGCGCGACGCGGACGCCATGCGCGACGCCGTCCGGGCGCTCGCCGTCGACCCCGCGATGCGCACCGCCTTCGGTGCCACCGCGCGGGCCACCGTCGAGGGCCGCACCTGGGCCGCCGTCGGAGACCAGCTCATCCACCACTACGAGGACGTCCTCGCCGCGCGGAAGGCGGTGCTGGCGGCATGACCGGCGAGTCCCTCAGGATCGTGCGGCTGGCGAACTTCGTCGCCCCCTCCTCCGGCGGGCTGCGCACCGCACTGCGCGAGCTCGGCCGGGGGTTCAAGGCCGCCGGCCACGAGCCCGTGCTCATCGTGCCCGGCGACCGGTTCTCCGACCGGGAGACCGAACAGGGCCGGGTGATCACCCTGCCGGGCCCGGTGCTGCCGGGCACCGGCGGCTACCGCGTCCTCGCCGACAGGCGGCGCGTCGCCCGCCTGCTGGAGGAACTCGGCCCGGACCGCCTGGAGGTGTCGGACCGTACGACACTGCGGTGGACCGGCAAGTGGGCCCGCCGCGCGCGCGTGCCCGCCGTGATGGTCTCCCACGAGACCGCCGACGGTGTGCTGCGCACATGGGGCATGCCGGAGAACATGTCCCGGCGCACCGCCGACGCGCTCAACGTCCGCACCGCGCACACCTACTCACGGGTCGTGTGCACCACGGAGTTCGCGGAGCGGGAGTTCGTCCGGATCGGCGCCCGCAACGTCGTACGGGCGCCCCTGGGCGTCGACCTCATGGAGCGGCACCCGGCCCTCCGGGCGCCCGCGCTGCGCACGCGGTACGCCCGCGCGGACGAGACGCTGCTCGTGATGTGCTCCCGGCTGTCGGTCGAGAAGCGGCCCGGGACGGCCCTGGACGCCGTTGAGGCGCTCCGGCGCCGCGGAGTGCGGGCCGTGCTCGTGGTGGCCGGTGACGGGCCGCTGCGCGGTCGCCTGGAGCAGCGGGCCGTCGAACGCAACCTGCCGGTCACCTTCCTCGGGCACCTCTCCGACCGCGGACTGCTCGGCGCGCTCCAGGCGACCGCCGACGTGGTGCTGGCGCCGGGGCCCGCGGAGACCTTCGGGCTCGCCGCGCTGGAGGCCATGGCGTGCGCGACGCCCGTCGCGGTGAGCGCCTCCTCCGCGCTGCCGGAGGTGGTCGGCTCGGCCGGCGCGGTCGCGGCGGACACCGGCGAGGCGTTCGCCGACGCCGTCACGACGCTCCTGGAGCGCCCCGAGTCCGAACGCCGGGAGGCCGCACGCGCGCGTGCCGAGTGCTTCGGCTGGGGCACCGCGGTGGAGGCCTTTCTCGCCGCCCACGACACGACCGTTCGCTCTCCGCGCGGGTCCTACCTGCCGGGAGGCGTGGCATGAGACCCGCACGCTTCGTGGCACTCGGGGACTCACTGACCGAGGGGGTGGGAGACCCCACCGGGAATGGGTGGCGCGGCTGGGCCGCGCTGCTCGCCGGCGGACTCGCCGACCATCGCGGCGACTTCACCAACCTCGCGTTCAGCGGGGCGCAGACCCGTGACGTCCTGGAGCGGCAGCTGCCCGCCGCCCTGGACCTCCGGCCGGACGTGGCGTCCGTCGTCGTGGGGGTCAACGACACCCTGCGCGCCACGTTCGACATACACGCCGTCGCGGCCCGGCTCGACCGGGTGTACTCCGCCTTCGCCGAGCAGGGCACGCTGCTGCTGACCGTGTGCCTGCCCGACCCGGGCACCATGCTCGGACTGCCGGCCGCGCTGGCGAACCCGCTCGCGCGGCGGCAGCGCGCGGTCAACACGGTGGTCCACGCGCTGTCGGAGCGGTACGGGGCGGTGCACCTGCACGCGTGCGACGGTGCCTGGACCATGGACCGCGCGATGTGGAGTGCGGACCGGCTGCACCCCAGCGAGCGCGGTCACCGGCAGCTGGCGCTGCGCTCGCACGCGCTGCTGACCAAGGTCGGGGTCCGGATGGGGCACGCGCCCTCCGCTGAGCCGGAGTTCGCGGTGCCGACGCGGCGGGCGAGCGTGTGGTGGCTGGCCACCGCGGGCACGGCCTGGGTGGTCCGGCGCTGCGGCGATCTGCTGCCGCAGTTGCTTCGGCTCGCCACGGACGAGCTGCGGCACCGGGCGCGGGGGACCAGCAAGCGGCTGGACCTGAGCGCGTCCCAGGCGTGCGCGGCGGCGCTGGCGTCGCTGCCGCCGTTGTCCGCGATGCCGGGTGCTCCCGCGGAGGCGGAGGCGGCCTGAGGGCGTGGGCGGACCCACGCCGGTGGTGTGGGCCGCCCGCCCGCGGGTGCGTAGCCGCGGGAACGCGTGCCGGGGCATGTCTGCGGCGATCCATGGGGGCGGGCGGCTGGACATCCCGGCAGGCGGGCTGCACCGCAGGCAGGCTGCCCAGGGGCTTGCGGCTTGGCCGGTCGAGGGGTGCCGCCGGGCGGCTCAAGGGGGGCGTTGCTGGACCGGCCACGGCTGTAGTCGTGTGGCTGGGGGCGTGTGGGTTGGCCGGCTCCTGGGAACTGCGCGGGCGGCTCAAGGGGTGCGCTGCACCGAGGTCCCCACGTCCGCCACGGGCCAGTTCCGGTCGGACCGCCGAGGGCTGACGCGGTGTGTGGCTGGGGGCGTGCGACTCGGCCTGCCCCTGGCGGCCCCTGGGCGCATGGCCGAGGCGTCCAGGAGGCGTCCTCCTGGACCGGCCCCCGGGTCCCTACGGCCGCGCGTCGCATCGGGATGGCGTCCGCGCGGCCTCCGCTCAGCGCCTTCCGCGTGCCGTGCGGACGAAGCGCAGGGGCGTTCCCGGGACCGCCTGGGCCGCTGCCGGGAGGTCGGTCGGGGTGACCACCGCGATCACCGGGTAGCCGCCGGTCGTCGGATGGTCGGCGAGGAACACCACCGGCCTGCCGTCCGGCGGGACCTGGACCGCGCCCAGGACCATGCCCTCGCTGGGCAGTTCACCGGGGACGGCCCGCTCCAGGGCGGGCCCCTCCGTGCGGAGCCCGATGCGGTTGCTCGCGGCCGACACCCGGTACGCGCGCGAGGTGAGGATCCGCAGCGCCTGTGGGGTGAACCAGTCGTCGCGCGGGCCGGGGGTCACACGCAGCACCAGTTCGGCCGGCGGGCGTGGCTGCGGAATCACGTCCACACGCGCGTGCGGGCCGACGACCGGGCCCAGCGGCAGCACCGCGCCGTCCGTGAGCGGCGGCGGGCCGAGCCCCGAGAGCAGGTCCGTCGAACGGCTGCCGAGGACCGGCTCGACGGCGATGCCCCCGGCGACGCCCACGTAACTGCGTACACCCGCGACGGCCGGACCCACCTCCAGGAGGGCGCCGGCGGGAACCCGGACGGGTGCGCCCCAGGGCGCCGGGCGTCCGTCGACGGTCACGGCACAGGGGGCGCCGCCGACCGCCACGGTGAGTCCGCAACGCGGGCGCAGGGCACAGCCGTTGAGGGTGGTCTCCAGGACCGCCGCGCCGGCCCGGTTGCCGACCAGCCGGTTGACCAGGGCCGCGGCCGGCGCGTCGAGCGCGCCCGAGTGCGGCACGCCGAGGTGCGCGTGGCCGGGCCGGCCCCGGTCCTGGACGGTGGTCAGCGCACCGGCCCGGACGACGGCGAGCGCACGGTCCGTCATACGGCGCCCACCGGGACGAAGCGCACGCGCGTGCCGGGCGACAGCAGTGCGGCGGGCACGCGCGTGTGGTCCCACAGCACCGCGTCGGTCGTACCGATCAGCTGCCAGCCGCCCGGCGAGGAGCGCGGGTAGACGCCGGTGTACGGCCCCGCCAGGGCGACCGAGCCCGCCGGGACGGACGTACGCGGAGTGTCCCGGCGCGGGACGTGCAGACGGTCCGGCAGGCCCGTCAGATAGCCGAAGCCGGGGGCGAACCCGCAGAAGGCGACGTGGAACTCGGTCTCCGCGTGGATGCGGGCGGCCTCCCGCGCGGACACACCCCACTGCGCGGCGACCTCGGCCAGGTCCGGTCCGTCGTAGCGCACAGGCAGTTCAACGGCCTCTCCCGTGCGCGGGGGAGCGGGCGGCACGTCCGCGGCGCTCAGCTCGTCGGCCAGGCGCGCGGGGTCGGCCAGCCCGTCCAGGAGGACCGTACGGGCGGCCGGCACGATCTCCCGTACCGCCAGCGTGCCCTGCGCGCGGCGCCGCAGCAGCTCCGCGTGGAGCGCCTCGGCCTCCTCGCCCGAGCCGACCTCGACGAGCAGCGCGTCCGCACCGACGGGAAGGGCCCTCATACGAACGCCTCCACCCGCACACCCGACTCCTCCAACTGCCGCCGCACGCGGCGGGCCAGCTCCACGGCCCCGGGCGTGTCGCCATGCAGGCACAGGGAACGCGCCCGCATCCCGATGGACACGCCGGACCGCGTGACGACCGTGCCGGAGCGGGCCAGATCCAGGGACCGGGCCACCACCGCGTCCGGGTCGGTGACGACCGCGCCCTCCTGCCCGCGCGGCACCAGCGTGCCCTGCTCGGTGTACGCGCGGTCCGCGAACGCCTCGGTGACGGTGGGCAGTCCGGCCCGCGCGGCCAGCTCCAGCAGCCGTGAACCGGGCAGTCCGAGCACCGGCAGCGTGACGCCGGCGAGACGCACGCCCTCGACGACCGCGGCGGCCTGCTCCTCGTCGTGCACCGCGCGGTTGTACAGCGCGCCGTGCGGCTTGACGTACGCCACGCGGGCGCCCGCGGCCCGTGCGAACACCTCAAGGGCGCCGATCTGGTAGGCCACTTCGGCCGTCAGCTCGGCGGGCGGCACGTCCATCGCGCGCCGCCCGAAACCGGCCAGGTCCCGGTAGGAGACCTGGGCGCCGATCGTCACCCCGCGCTCGGCGGCCCGGTCGCAGACCCGGCGCATGGTCGCCGGGTCCCCGGCGTGGAAACCGCAGGCCACGTTGGCGCTCGTGACGACGGACAGGAGTTGCTCGTCGTCCGTCAGGTGCCAGCGGCCGAAGCCCTCGCCGAGGTCGGCGTTCAGATCGATCGCGGTCATGCTGGTGTCGTATCTCCTTCTCGTGCCGTCTCTCAGGTCACGCGGTACTGCTCGTCGCGGGCGTCGGTGAGGAACATCTGGCCCGGCGCGTGGGTGATGGCGAACGGCGGCCGCGAGGCCATCACCGCCGCCTGCGGAGTGACTCCGCACGCCCAGAACACCGGGATGTCGTCCTTCCCGGCGGTCACGGGATCGCCGAAGTCGGGCCGGTCGAGGTCCGCGATGCCCAGCGCCGACGGATCGCCGCAGTGCACCGGACTGCCGTGCACCGCCGGCAGCAGACTGCTCTCCCGGATCGCCGCCGCCAGATGCTCGGGCGGCACCGGGCGCATGGACACCACCATCGGACCGTGCAGCCGGCCCGCCGGACGGCACTCCCGCGCGGTGACGTACATCGGCACGTTGCGGCCCTGCTCGATGTGGCGGATCGGCACCCCCGCCCCGGCCAGCGCCCACTCGAAGGTGAAGCTGCACCCGATCAGGAACGACACCAGGTCGTTCCGCCAGTGCGCCACCACGTCCGTCGGCTCGTCCACCAGCTCGCCGTCCCGCCACACCCGGTAGCGCGGCAGGTCGGTGCGCAGATCCGCCCCTGCCGCGAGCACCGTGGAGTACGAACCGGCGTCCGTGACGTCGAGCACCGGACAGGGCTTGGGATTGCGCTGGCAGAACAGCAGCATGTCGTACGCCCAGTCGGCGGGCACCGAGATCAGATTGGCCTGTGTGTGACCGGCGGCGATCCCGGCCGTGGGGCCCGACACGCCCGAGCGGAACCGCTCCCGCGCGGTCTGTGGGCTCCACGCGTGCGCGTGCGGGTCGACGAGGGTCAGCGCGCGGTCGTCCGTGCGGTTCACACCAGCTCCTTTCCGCGCGTCTCCGGCAGGCCCAGCAGCGCCAGTGCCGCGAGACCGTAGCCGATCGCGCCGAAGACCAGCGCGCCGCCCACACCCCAACTGTCTGCCAGGAAGCCGACCGTGGTGGGGAAGACGGCGCCCACGGCGCGGCCCGTGTTGTACGTGAAGCCCTGTCCGGTGCCGCGCACGGCGGTCGGGTAGAGCTCACTCAGGAACGAGCCGAAGCCGCTGAAGATCGCCGACATGCAGAAGCCGAGCGGGAAACCGAGCACGAGGATCACGGTGTTCGCGCCGCTCGGGATGTTCGCGTAGGCCAGGATGCACACCGCCGACAGCAGTGCGAACAGCCAGATGTTCCGGCGCCGGCCGAGCCGGTCGGTGAGATAGCCGCCGGTCAGATAGCCGAGGAAGGCACCGGAGATCAGGAACGTGAGATAGCCGCCGGTGCCGACCACGGACAGGTCGCGCTCGGTCTTCAGATACGTCGGAACCCAGGTAGCCAGCGTGTAGTAGCCGCCCTGGACGCCGGTCGACAGCAGGACCGCGAAGAACGTGGTGCGCGCGAGGCCGGGTTTGAAGATCGCCGTGAAGGAGCCCTTCCCCGTGCTCCGCTCGCGTGCCGCCTCGGCCTCGGGCGCGTCCTTGACGCTGCGGCGCAACCAGACCACGAGCAGCGCGGGCAGTGCGCCGGTCCAGAACATCACCCGCCACGCCAGGTCGTCACCGAGGAACGAGAAGACCAGCGTGTACACGATCACGGCCAGCGCCCAGCCGACGGCCCAGGAGCTCTGGATCGCGCCGAGGGTACGGCCGCGGTGCTTGGCGCTCGCGTACTCCGCCACCAGGATCGCGCCGACCGCCCACTCACCGCCGAAGCCGAGGCCCTGTAGCGCGCGGAAGACCAGCAGCGTCTCGTAGTTGGGCGCGAAACCGCAGGCCACCGTGAAGACGGCGTACGTGATGACCGTGATCATCAGCGCCTTGACCCGCCCGATGCGGTCCGCGAGTACGCCGGCCGCCGCGCCGCCGATCGCGGAGACCACCAGCGTGACGGTGGTGAACAGGCCCGTCTGGCCGCTGTCCAGACCGAAGTAGGCGGCCAGCGCGACCATGCTCAGCGGCAGCGTGAAGTAGTCGTAGGAGTCCAGCGCATAGCCGCCGAACGCGCCGGCGAAGGCCTTGCGGCCCCGCGGGCCGAGGGCGCGCAGCCAGCCCAGCGCGCCGTCGTCTTCGGGCCGTTCACCCGCCCGGGGAGTTGCGTCGGTGGTCAGGGCCTGCGGTGGGGGAGTCGAGCTCATGGGCACCTCGCAGAGGGAGGACGGAGGGTGCTTTCGGGAGCGGACAGCGCTGTGCGGGGGGGCGCCACCTGAGGGACGGGGGGCGGTGCCGTTCCTTGGAAGGTAGAGGATCGTTGAACGATCCTTCAATACCCGTGTTGTTTCGTTCTGGTATCTGCGCTTGAATTCCGGGCATGGCAGAGCAGCTGACGGGACTGGCCGACGACCGGGCGCTCCTCGGGCGCACCAGCACCGCCGAGCGGGTCTCGGACATCCTCAGGAGCCGTATCGCCGAGGGCTTCTTCCCGCCCGGAACGCGGCTCTCCGAGGACGGCATCGGCGGCGCGCTCGGCGTCTCCCGGAACACCCTGCGCGAGGCGTTCCGCCTGCTCACCCATGAACGCCTGCTGGTCCACGAGCTGAACCGGGGTGTCTTCGTCCGGGTCCTGAGCGTCGAGGACGTAGAGGACATCTACCGCACCCGCCGGCTCGTCGAGTGCGCCGTCGTACGCGGCCTGGGCGAGCCGCCGTACGGCGTGGCGGGCCTCGCCGATGCGGTCGCCGAGGGTCAGCGGGCGGCGCGTGAGGGCGACTGGAAAGGGCTCGGCACGGCCAACATCCACTTCCACCGCGAACTGGTCGCACTGGCCGCGAGCGAGCGCACCGACGAGCTGATGCGCAGCGTCTTCGCCGAACTGCGCCTCGCCTTCCACGTCGTCGACGACCCGCACGCCCTGCACGAGCCGTACCTGGCCCGGAACCAGCAGATTCTCCAGGCACTGGAGGCCGGCGACCGGTCCGGCGCGGAACACCTCCTGGAGGTCTACCTGGACGACTCCCTGAAACGAGTGGTCGAGGTCTACGGACGCCGAGTCACGGACACCCCGTAGCCCCCACACCGAGAAGCCGGACCAACCGTTCCGGGGACGCGGGGAGCGATGTACCCGCACCCGACGCGCGACCGGCGCCGCCCCCGACGGACACCCTCGCCACGCCCGGAGGGCCCCCGCGTGCGTTTGGGTCGTTGTCAGACCCAGGACCTAGTCTGTGCATCGTGACTTCACCCGCATCGACGGACAGTGCTCCGCCCCAGCTCAGCCCCGGGCCGAGGCCCGCGGTCGGCCCCGCGGCCGACGAGGGCCTGGCCCGGCGGCTGCGCGCGCTCGCCTGCACGGCGCCGCTGCACGACCTCGACGCCCGCAAGGCCAACCTCGCGGGTGAGTACACGGTGTACGGCATGGCGGAGGTCGCCCTCGCGGGCATCGACCTCGTCACACTCAACATGGACTTCGACACCGGCGCCGACCACGAACAGGTGGTCGCCCGCCTGATCCCCCGCATCGCCGCCCAGGCCCCGCGCCGGCCGGTCTCCGAGCACGAGCGCGTCGCCCGCTGGGTCCTGGAGAACCTGATCAACGTCGGCAGTGTCGACCGCGGATTCCGCGCGGTGTACGGCACCTTCGCCCCGGACGGCACATATGTCCGACGGGACTACGACTTCAAGCTGATCGAGGAGGTCCCCGGCCCCGGCGGCAGCGTCTACCTCCGTACGACGGACGAGGCGGTCAACGTCCTGGTCGGCGCCCTCGACACCGACGTCACCAGCGCCCAGATCGCCGCCGAGGTCAAGCTGGAGGTGCTGATCAACCGCGGCCGGCTCGCGGACGCCCAACTCGCCGCCGAACAGGCCCGGTACCGGACCGTGCAGTACTCCGAGTCGCTGCGCCGCGCCCTGGAGGCGACCCGGCGCAACGTCCGCGCGGTGGACTGGCTCAGCACCGTGCCCGACATGATCGCCGAGGCCCTCGACCACGTCGCCGACCGCTACCGCCACGAGAACGCGATCCTCACCAACATCCGCCGCGCGCGCGACGAGTCCGAGGACCCCGAGCAGAAGCGCCGCGCGGCCGAGCTGGTCGACATCGTCAAGGACTGCATCCGCCGCCACACCCAGTTGCAGTCCCGGCTGCTGGAAGCCGGGCCGCTGTTCCGCGCGGAGCAGGACCGGCAGGCCTTCGCCACACCGGTGTCGGCTGCGGGGATAGACCTCTACGGCCAGCTGGTCACGCCGCTGCTGCCGTTGCCGGTGGAGAGCGCGGTGCGGGTCACGGACGCGTTCTTCGGCCGCGGGACCGGGCTGCGTACGCCCGTGTCCGTACGGGTGTCCGATCTCGTCGAGCTGCTGCTCACGCCTCCGGTGGAGCGGGAGCACCTCGGTGCGGAGATGCCGGAGCCCGATCTCATCGCCACGCCGGACGACAGCCGGTTCAGCGAGGAGCAGCTGGCCGCGGCCACGGAGCTGCTCGATCTGCCGGCCGACGCGCCGCGCAGATTGTCCGGGTTGCTGGCGGAAGCACGGCGCGTCGACCCGGAGTTGCCGTACTTGGTGGCTTTGATGGCGGTTCACGCCGCCAGTCCGCCCGTCGGGACGGCCTATCGGCAGGGTGAGGAGAAGCTGCTGTTCGCCGTGGACGACGGGACCGAGCTGGACGATCCCGAGTTCGGGGGTGCGGATCTCATTGTGGGGACCGCGTTGCTGGATGCGGTGGGGATGGCGGCGGATCGGACGGAGGCCGCGTGAGTTCTGTGCCGATGGGTGTGTGGTCGGATGCGGGTTCGTTGTGGCCGGTCGCGCAGTTCCCCGCGCCCCTGAGGGAGCTGCCCTGCCCGCGTTCGTCAGAGCCGTTCCTGACCCCCACCGTCGTCGACCGACAGCCCAAGGAGTCCTGACCGTGAACGAGTTCGTCGAACGGAGTGAGGCGGAGGTCGGCGGCGCGGCGGCGCCCGCTCCCGTTACTCCCGGTGATGCCGCTGACGCGGCGCGGCTCGTTGCGTTCGGGCTTCAGCCGAAGTTGCAGCCCGCTCGCGACCAGGAGTACGCGGAGCTGTTGCGGCGGTACCGGGAGGATCCGCCGTTCGCGCGTCTCGCGGACGCTGTCGCGGCCGGGCTCGGTCTGGTCGTCCTGGAGGTGTCGCCGCGCGCGGGAATGGCGGTGACGGCCGCCGAGGACTCGGTGTTCGCGGTGCGCATGGGGGACTACGCGCGTCGCACCTCCGCCGACTCGGGCGACCGCTTCCTGCACGGACTCGCCCATCTCGCCGTCGCCGCCATGGCGTTCCCGCGCCCCGAGGACCTCGCCGACGACGGGTACATCGGGCGCGTCTCCGTCAACGGCGTCGACGCCTTCGTCCGCCAGGCCTGCCGCCGCCTGGAGGAACGGGCCGACGCGCAGGGCGAGAACACCGACCCGGCGACCGACGCACCCGGCCTGGAGGCCGCCTGGCGGATCTGGGCCAGACGCAGCGCGACCGGCGCCACCAAGGACGCCCGCCGGCTCGCGGGATCGACCACCGGCATCGTCGGCAAGGCCGCCGCGTTCCTCACCGACTCGGGCTTCCTCCAGCGCACCGGCGACGACCACGGCGGCACCTACCGCACCACGGCCCGCTACCAGTTGCAGGTCCGCGACCTCGCGGGCAGCGCCGCGATGGCGGAGCTGCTCGACCTCGGGGTCGTCCCGGTGAGCGACGGCACACCGACCCTGCTGCCCGCCGAGGACGGTGAGGAGCGGGAGCTGGTGCCCGACGCCGGCCTGCCGTTCCACTCCTGACCCGCCGGCCCCGTGCCGACGTCCCCCACCCCGATCTGACGAAGACTTACGAGAGTCCGCCATGTACGAGCTGTCCAGGGTCCGCCTCTACTCCATCGGGCCGGCCGGTGCGCGCTACGCCGACACCGTGCTGGACCTGCGCGGCGTCGGCGCCGAAGTGCCCGACCCCGCGCCCACACAGGCGGAGTTCTTCGAGGAGGAGCCCGTCGGCCCGCCGCGCCGGCCCGCACCCGCCGGGGTGCTCTTCCTGGAGAACGGCGGCGGCAAGTCCGTCCTGCTCAAGCTGATCTTCTCGGTGATGCTGCCGGGCCACCGCAACACCCTCGGCGGCGCCAGCTCCGGTGTGCTGCGCAAGTTCCTGCTGGCCGACGACTGCGGACACGTGGCGCTGGAGTGGCAGCACGTGCTGACCGGCGAGTGTGTCGTCGTCGGCAAGGTCAGCGAGTGGCGCGGGCGGCAGGTGTCCAACGACCCGCGGAAGTTCGCCGAGGCCTGGTACTCGTTCCGGCCCGGCCCCGGACTGTCGCTGGACAACCTGCCCGTCGCCGAGGCCACCACCGTGCGCCCGCCCGTCGAGGGCGCCTCCGGCGCCCAGGGCCGGCGCCGCACCATGAAGGGGTTCCGCGACGCGCTCACCGAGGCCGGAAAGGCCTACCCGCACCTGGAGGTGCACTGGGAGGAGATCCACGACCGCTGGATCGAGCACCTCGGTGACCTGGGCCTCGACCCCGAACTCTTCCGCTACCAGCGGGAGATGAACGCCGACGAGGGCGAGGCGGCCGGCCTCTTCGCGGTCAAGAAGGACTCCGACTTCACCGACCTGCTGCTGCGCGCCGTCACCGACACCCGCGACACCGACGGGCTCGCCGACCTCGTCGGCGGCTTCGGCAACAAGCTGGGCCGACGCGCCGAACTGATCGCCGAGCGGGACTTCACCGCCGGATCCGTGGATCTGCTGGGCCGGATCGTCGAGGCGGCCCAGGGGCGCGCACGCGCCCGGGACATCCACGCCTCGGCCGAGCGGCGCACCCGCACGCTGGCCCGGCGTCTGTCGGCGCGCGGCGGGCAGGAGCGCGCACGGGCCGCCGACCTCGCCCAGCGCGTCACGGCCGCCGCCTACTCCGTCACCCACGCCGAGAGCACACGCGAGCGCAGCGCGCTGATCACCGCCGAACTCGCCTACCGGCACGCCTCCCTGGCCCTCGCCGGCGCCGAGAAGTCCGCCGCGGGACTGAAGCGCGAACTCGCCGACGCCCGCACCCTGCACGCCGCCTGGCAGGCCGCCGAGGCCGTGCTCCGGCACCGCGCCGCCGCCGACCGTGTCGCGCGGGTCGCCGCCGCCATCCAGGAGGCCGAACGCGACGCGGCCCCCGCCCTCGCCGCCCGCACCAAGGCCGCCGTCGACCTCGTACGGGCCCTGCACACGGCCGCCGAGAGCGGCGAGACCCTCGCCAACGAGGAGGAGGAGCGCTCCGCCGCACTCCAGGAGATCGGCGAGTCGGCGCACCGGGACGCCACCGCCGCCGCGACGGACGCACAGCGCGCCCGCAGCGAGGTGGGGCACCTGCGGCAGCGCCTCGCCGAGGTCGAGCAGGAGACCGCCGAGGCCGTCCGCGCGGGGTGGCTCGACGACAGCGCGCCCGACGCCGACCCGGCCCGCGCGGCCCTCGCCGCCAGCGACGCGGAGAAGTCGGCCGTGGCCGCCTGGGACACCGCGCGCGAGGCGTCCCGCCGAGCGGGCGAGCACGCGCGCGAGACGGCGTCCGTCGAGTCCCGTGCCGAACTGACGGCCGCCCGCGCGGCGGACGCGGCGAGCGCGGCGGAGCGGTCCTACGAGGCCGAGCGCCGCCTCGCCGAGGGGCTCGCGGCCGAGGAGCGACTGGCCGAACTGCTCAGCCTGCCCGGTGCCGGCGGCACGCGCACCGGCGAACGCACCGGCGCAGGCACAGGTACAGCAACGGGCGCAGGCACGCGCACCGGCATCGGCACAGGCACAGGCGGTGTGCCCGGACCCCGTGCCAACGACACCACACCCGCCACCCCCCGCCCCCTCTCCGAAGGCACCCTCGCCCCCGAGGAACTCGACCGCTTCGCCGACGAGTTGCGCGAGCTGCTCGACGACGGCGTGTCGTCCGCCGAGCGCCAGCTCTTCGAACTGCGGACCGCCGCGGCCGACGACGCGCGGATCCTCGGCGCGCTCGGCGACGGCGGCCTGCTTCCCCCGGGCCCCGACGTGCTGGCCACCGTCGAGTATCTGGGCGAGCACGGCATCCCCGCGCTGCCCGGCTGGCGCTATCTCGCCCAGGCCGTCGACCCCGTCGACCACGCGCGCGTGCTGGCCGCCCGCCCCGAGCTGGTCGACGGCGTCATCATCACCGACCCCGCGTCCTACGCCCGCGCCCGCGAGGCGCTCTCCGAGGCCGCGCTGCTGCCACGCTCCGCCGTCGCCGTCGGCACCGCTGCCGCGCTGCTCGCCCCGACCCCCGCACCCGACGCCGACGACGACAGCGCCGTCTTCCTCGTGCCGCCGAACCCCGCCATGCACGACGAGCACGCCGCCGACGAGGAGCGGCAGACCCTGCGCGCACGGGCCACCGAGCGGGACGAGGAGATCAGGGCGCTCGCCGCCCGGCTCGGCAAGGACCGTGAGCTGGCCGCGCGGCTGGCGTCCTGGCGCACCGGCTGCCCGGCCGGACGCCTTGTGGAACTGGCGCAGACGGCCGTGGAGGCCCGTGCGTTCGCCGAGGAGGCCGAGGCCGAGCTGGCCGAGGCCAGGACCGCGCGCACCGAGGCCGACGAGGCCGCCGCCGAAGCCCACCAGGTCCGCGACGAGCGGCAGGAGGCCGCCCAGAAGGCGCGCCGCGCCGCCGACGCCCTCGCCGGACTCGCCTTCCGGCTGCGTGAACGCGCGGGCTGGCAGGTCAAGGTGCGTGAACTCGCCGACGAGGGCGCCGAGTCCGAGGCCCGCGCCCAGAGCTGCCTGGAGCGCGCGCGGGCCGCCGACGAGGACCGCCGCGCCGCCCAGCGCGCCGCCGACGACGCCCGCCGCACCGCGCGGGCCCTGCGTGCCGAGCGCGCCGAGATCGCGGGCGCCCCCGACGACGTACCCGAGGAGGAGACGGGCGCGCCGAAGGCGGCCCTGCCCGCCCTGCGGGAGGCGTACCGGGCCGCGTCGCAGGTGTACGAGAAGGTCGGCGTCGGCGCCGATCTGCGGGCCGAACAGGCGCGCGCGGAGAGCGACGAGAGCGGCGCGCGGACGGAACTCGACCGGCTGAGCAACAAGGTGCGCACCCGTGCGGGACAGCTGCTCCAGTCGCCCGACGGCTCCGACGGACCGTCCCGGCAGGCCGCCGCCGCGCGGGCCGAGGAGCTGGTCCAGCTCCTGGAGACGCGGATGTCCAGCGCCAGCGAGCAGTTGGGCCGGCTGCGCGGCGAGACCGAACGGCACGCGCCCGGGGACGGCGAGGCCCACACCGAGCTGCCCGAGGAGCTGGTCCCGCGCGACGCCGAACACGCCCAGGCGCTGCTGCGTACCGCGACCACCGAACTCGCCACGCGCGCCGAGGCGTTGGCCGAGTCCCGCGAGGCGCACGCCATACTGCTCGCCGAGCACCGGGCCGCCGAGGACGGCGCGGGCGGCTTCGACGAGACCGCCGCGATGCTCCGCGACCTGCTCCGTGAACACCTGGCGGACGAGGAGCGGGAGGAGCCCGAGCCCTACCCCGGCAGCCTGGAGGAGGCACGGCACTCCGCCGCCGAGGCCCGCCGCTCCCTGCGCGGCTGCGCCGCCGACCTCTCGGCCGCCGAGACCGCCGTACGCGAGGCGAGCGACGTACTCGTCCGGCACGCCAACTCCACCCGCTACGAGCAGGTGCGCACTCCCGCGCGTCAGCAGATCCGCGAACTGCCCGCCGCCGCGCTGCCCGAGCACGCGCAGAAGTGGGCGGACGCGTTCGCGCCCCGGCTGCGGGTGCTCACCGACGAGCTGGAGCAGCTGGAGCGCAACCGCGACTCGATCGTGGACCGGCTGCGCGGGCTCGTCGAGTCGGCGCTGGCCACCCTGCGCTCGGCGCAGCGCCTGTCCCGGCTGCCGGAGGGGCTGGGCGAGTGGTCGGGTCAGGAGTTCCTGCGGATCCGCTTCGAGGAGCCCGACCAGGCCAGCCTCACCGAGCGGCTCGGCGAGGTCGTCGACGAGGCCACCCGCGCGGCCGTCAAGAAGAACTCCGACATGCGCCGCGACGGCCTGTCCCTGCTGCTGCGCGGGGTCGCCGCCGCACTCCAGCCCAAGGGCGTCGCCGTGGAGATCCTCAAGCCGGACGCCGTACTGCGCGCCGAGCGGGTGCCCGTCGGGCAGATGGGCGACGTCTTCTCCGGCGGCCAGCTGCTCACGGCGGCGATCGCGCTCTACTGCACGATGGCCGCGCTGCGCAGCAACGACCGGGGGCGGGACAAGCACCGGCACGCCGGCACGCTGTTCCTCGACAATCCGATCGGGCGGGCCAACGCCACGTACCTGCTGGAGCTCCAGCGGGCCGTGTCGGACGCGCTGGGTGTCCAGCTGCTCTACACCACCGGGCTGTTCGACACGACCGCGCTCGCGGAGTTTCCGCTGGTCATTCGGCTCCGCAATGACGCGGATCTCAGAGCGGGGCTCAAGTACATCAGTGTGGAGGAGCATCTGCGTCCCGGGCTGCCGCAGCAGGCGCCCGACGGCGAGGGGCACAGTGAGATCACGGCTACGCGGATGTTCAAGCGCCCGGCTGCGTCCGCCTCTTGAGGGGCGTGGGGGACTGCGGGGCCGTTGTGGCTGGTCGCGCAGTTCCCCGCGCCCCTAAGACAACTAGGCGTCCTCTTTCAAGAGGTCCGCGCATTTCTCGCCGATCGCCATCGTCGTGATGCACGGGTTGACCGTCACCAGGTCCGGCATCACCGAGCCGTCCGCCACCCGCAGGCCCTCGACACCCTTGACCCGCAGGCGGGGGTCGAGAGGAGCGTCGTCGCCGGGGCCCATCTTGACCGTGCAGGACGGGTGGTAGACCGTGTTGTGGGTCTTGCGGATGTAGTCCAGGAGCTCGGCGTCCGTCCGGACGTCCGGGCCCGGGGCCAGCTCCGCGCCCGCCCAGCCGCTCAGCGCCGGCTGCGCCGCGATCCTCCGGGCGAGCCGCAGACCGTACGTCATCACACGCACGTCGTGCTCGTGCGTGAAGTACCGCGGGTCCACCTTCGGCTTGTCCCGGTAGTCCCGGGTGCGCAGCCGTACCGTGCCCCGCGACCTGGACCGCGTGACGTTCGGCGTGAGGCAGAACGCGTTCTCCGAGGTCGGATAGCCCCAGCGCGCGGTGTTCATGTCGAACGGCACGCTGCCGTAGTGGAACATCAGGTCCGGCCGGTCCAGGCCCGGCTCGGTGTCGTAGAAGACGCCCGCCTCCCACCACTGGCTGGACGTGGTGGTCATCGGCTGTTTCGCGTCCCACATGATGACGCCCTCGGGGTGGTCCTGGAGGTTCTCGCCGACGCCCGGGGCGTCCACGACGACCTCCACACCCACCTCCCGGAGGTGCGAGGCGGGTCCGATGCCGGACAGCATGAGCAGCTTCGGCGAGTCGATCGCCCCGCACGAGACGATCACCTCGCGCCGGGCCCGTACCGTCCGGGTGTGGATCAGGTCCGGGTCGAGGTACTCGGCGCCGGTGCACCGCCGCCCCTCCAGCACCAGCCGCTTGGCGCGGACGCCCGTCCGCACCTCCAGGTTGGGCCGCCTGCCCAGCACAGGATGCAGATACGCCACCGACGACGACTGCCGGATGTTGTTCTCGTCGGAGTTGATCTGGAACCAGTTGGCGCCCCGCACCACGGTCGTGCCGGTGTTGAAGCCGACCGTCGGGATGCCCTCCTCCGCACACGCCCGGAGCAGGGCCGCGCCGCAGGGGTCCTCGCTCTTGACGGTGCGCAGTTTCACCGGGCCGGTGCGGCCGTGGTGGTCGCCCGGCGCGTCGTTGGACTCCAGCCGCCGGTAGAGCGGGAAGACGTCGGCCGCGCTCCACCCCGTACAGCCGCCCGCGGCCCAGGCGTCGAGGTCCTCGGCCGGTGCCCAGAAGGCGATGCAGGAGTTGTGCGAGGAGCAGCCGCCGAGCACCCTGGCACGCGCGTGCCGCAGAAAGCTGTTGCCGTCGGACTGCGGCTCGACCGGGTAGTCCCAGTCGTAGCCGGACTCCAGCAGGCCCATCCAGCGGTCCAGTCGCAGGACGTCGTCGTCGCCGACGTCGCTCGGGCCCGCCTCCAGCACACAGACGGTGACCGACGGGTCCTCGGAGAGCCGGGCGGCGACCACGTTGCCCGCGGTGCCGCCGCCGACCACGACATAGTCGAACTCATCGCCGTTCATGCGCGGTTGACCTCCTTCAGTCGGTCGCCGGGGCGGCACCGGCCGCCTGCGCGGGGGCCTCCAGGCGGTGTTCGGCGAGCACACCCGTGCGGTGCCGCTGCACGAACCAGTAGTAGGCGAAGCCACCACCCGCGATGACCCCGACGAACAGCACCGCGCCCCACTGGAGGTACCAGTGGTACGGCGGGGCGGCGTTGTAGACCGCGGACCGGGGCCAGATCAGGTTGGTCGTCATGCCGAGGCCCCACAGCACGGCGAGGATGTTGACCGGCAGACCCCAGCGGCCCAGCGAGAAACGGCCCTCGGCCGGCTGCCACCGGCCGCGCAGCCGGGCGACCAGCATCGGCGCGGTGACACCGAGGTAGGCGAGGTAGATCATGATGATGCCGATGCTGGTGACCACGGTGAAGATCTGCGGCTGGCGGATGTTGACCACCAGGATCGCCAGCGCCAGTATGCCGATGATCACGGCCGGCAGGACCGGCGTGTGGAAGCGGGGGCTGACCTTGGCCAGCAGGCTCGACGCGGGCAGGTTGTTGTCACGGGCCATCGCGAACGCCAGCCGGATCGCCGCCGTGTGCACGGCCAGCGCGCAGACCGTGACCGCGATCAGCACACACCACAGCATCGCCTTGCCGGCCGTCGAGCCGAGCACGTCGAGGACGACGAACTGAAGACCGTCCGTGGACAGCTTGCCGCCGTTCAGCGAGGACACGCTCATCAGCGCGAACAGCAGGATCAGACCGCCGAGGACGAACGACGCGATGATCGCGCGCAGGATGGCACGCGGCGCGTTGCGCGACGGGTCGAGGCACTCCTCGCCGAGCGAGGACGCGGTGTCGAAGCCGTACATGACGTACGCCGACGCCAGTGACGCCACGAGGAACGCGCTGAGATAGCCGGCCGGCTGGCCGTCGCCCGTGCCCTGCGTGTCCATCACGACACCGGGACCGCGGGTGAAGTGCGCGGCGAGCAGCACGATGAGCACAACGGTGGCGATCAACTCGATGAACACGCCCGCCGTGTTGATCCGTGCCATCAGCTTCACACCGAAGGCGTTCACCAGCGTGGTGAACAGGATCAGCACCGCGGCCAGGATGACCGCGTTGGTCGCCACGTCGTACTTGCCGGTGCCGTCGCCGACGAACTGGAACACGGCGGAGATCTGCGGCAGCGTCAGCTGGTAGGCCAGCGCCACGGCCGCGATGGAGACGATGGAGGCCGTCAGCATCATCCAGCCGGCCAGCCAGCCCAGATGCTGGTTGCCCACCCGCTTCGACCAGTTGTAGACCGAGCCCGCGATGGGGTACTTGGCCGCCAGTTCGGCGAAGCACAGGGCGACCATGAACTGGCCGACGAAGACCATCGGCCATGACCACCAGTAGGCGGGGCCGCCGCTCGCGTAGCCGAAGTAGAAGAGCTGGAAGGTGCCGGTGAGGATGGAGATGTAGCTGATACCGGCGGCGAAGGTGTGGAAGTTGCCCAGGCTGCGTTTGAGCTCGGGTTTGTATCCGAACTCGGCGAGTTCGGAATCGTCGTTCTGCTGGGTGTCCGATGGTCTTGCGGTCTTGGTCAAGAGCGGACTCTCCTTGTGGGCGGACGGGGACTGGGGGAGCGGCTCGTGCGGCCGGGTGGCACGGCGGTCAGCCGGCCGGCACGGCGATCAGGAGAACCAACCCTGGGGGGCGGGAGCGGTATTGCGCCAGATGTGCTTCGGTTCCCGGTACTCGGCGAGTCCGGCGGGGCCGAGTTCACGGCCGAAGCCGGACTGCTTGAAGCCGCCCCACTCCGCCTGCGGGACGTACGGGTGGTAGTCGTTGATCCACACCGTGCCCAGCCGCAGCGCCGCCGCGACCCGTGCCGCGCGGCCCTCGTCGCGGGTCCAGACGGCGCCGGCCAGGCCGTAGATCGTGCCGTTGGCGAGCCGTACGGCCTCGGCCTCGTCCGTGAAGCGTTCCACGGTCAGCACCGGTCCGAACGACTCCTCCTGCACCACCGACATCCCGGCCGAGCACTCGTCGAGGACGGTCGGCGGATAGTAGAAGCCCTGGTCGAGGGCGGGGTCGGAGGGGCGCTCGCCACCGCAGCGCAGTATGGCGCCCTCCTTGACGCCCTGCTCCACACAGGCCTCGACCTTCGCGCGGTGGGCGGCGGAGATCAGCGGTCCGGTCTGGGCCCGCTCGTCGAACGGCCCGCCCATCCGGATCTCCCGCGCCCGGCGCACCACCTCGTCCACGAACCGGTCGTGCAGCGAGTCCTCCACCAGCAGCCGCGCGCCCGCCGAGCAGACCTGCCCGGAGTGCAGGAACACCGCGGTGAGCGCCATGTCGACGGCCGTCTCGAAGTCGGCGTCGGCGAAGACGATGTTGGGGTTCTTGCCGCCGAGCTCCAGCGCGACCTTCTTGACCGTGGGGGCCGCGACCGCCATCAGGTGCCGGCCGGTCTGGAGGCCGCCGGTGAAGGAGACCAGATCGACGTCCGGGTGGTCGCCGAGCGGGGCGCCCGCCTGCGGACCCGCGCCGAGCACCAGGTTCCCGGCCCCGGCCGGCAGCCCGGCCTCCGTGAGTAGCCGCATCAGGTGGATCGCGGTGTGCGGGGTCAGCTCGCTCGGCTTCAGCACGAACGTGTTGCCTGCCGCGAGCGCCGGGGCGACCTTCCACGCGGTCTGGAGCAGCGGATAGTTCCAGGGTGTGATCAGTGCGCAGACCCCGACCGGCTCGTACACGACCCGGCTGTCCACCTCGGGGCGGCCGGTGTCGACGACCCGCCCGTCCTCCGCGGCGGCCAGCCGGCCGAAGTAGCGGAAGCAGTTCGCCACGTCGTCGATGTCGTACTCGCTCTCGACCAGCCGTTTGCCGGTGTCCAGCGACTCGGCGCGGGCCATCGCCGCCTTGTCCCGCAGCAGCAGACCGGCGACGCGCAGCAGCAGGTCACCGCGGTCCTGGGCGGTCGTACGGGGCCAGGGGCCGTCGTCGAAGGCGCGGCGGGCGGCGGTGATCGCGTCCACGGTGTCCGTGCCGTCCGCCTCGTCGACCACGGCGACGAGTGAGCCGTCGGCCGGGCAGCGGATCTCCCGCGTGCTGCCGGCCGCGGCGCTTCGCCACTCGCCGTCAATGAACAGGTCCGGCATGATCGTCTCCCAGGTCGTTCGTGTGCCGCAGCTTCCCCAGAAGCCACTCGTGAAACATCCCGATGTGGTGTTCGTTGGGGACCAGCACACCACCATCCCGGTACGCCCGCGACGCCATGGCAGGCTGTGTCCGCTCACAGGCTTCAAAATCCTGCGCGTTCACCCGGTGGAACAGCTCCACCGACCGCGACACGTCCGCCCCCGACTCGACGACCTCGGGCGCGTACAGCCAGTCGCACTCGACGACCGTGCGGTCCGCGGCGAGCGGGAACATCCGGTGCAGGATCACGTGGTCCGGTACGAGGTTCACGAACACCGTCGGCTTGACGGTGATCGCGTAGTAGCGGCGGTCCTGGTCCTCCGTGACCCGCGGCAGCTTCGCGAACCCGGCGCTGCCGTCGACCGTGAAGCCCTTGACGCCCTCGCCGAACTCGGCGCCGTGGCCCACGTAGTACTGGGCCGCGTAGCCGTCCGCGAACTCGGGGAGCACCTCGGTGAGTTCGGGGTGGATCGTCGCGCAGTGGTAGCACTCCATGAAGTTCTCGACGATCAGCTTCCAGTTGGCCTTCACGTCGTAGGTGATGCGCTTTCCGAGCGCCAGGTCCTGTGTGCCGTACTGCTCGATCGCCGCGGGATCGCCGAGCCGCTCGACGGCGGCGCCCATCACGGTCTCCTCGAAGGAGGGCGGCTCGTCGGCCAGGCAGACCCAGGCGTACCCGAGCCACTCGCGCAGGGCGACCTTGTGCAGGCCGTGGGCGTCCCGGTCGACGTCGGGCATCTTGACGAGGTTGGGCGCGGCGATCAGCCGGCCGTCCAGGTCGTAGGTCCAGGCGTGGTAGGGGCACTGGATGTTGCGGCGGACCTCGCCGGACTCCTCCGTGCAGAGCCGGGCCCCGCGGTGCCGGCAGATGTTCAGGTGGGCGCGGAGCACACCCTTGCGGGTACGGGTGATCAGGACGTTCTCGCGGCCCACCTGGACGGTGCGGAACGCGCCCGGTGTGGCCAGGTCGGCGCTGCGCACGGCACAGAACCACATGGACTCGAAGAGGTGTTCCTGCTCCTGCCGGAAGATCTCCGGGTCGGTGTAGTAGAGGCCCGGCAGGGTCGTGATGAGGCTGGGGGAGACCGGGGTCGTCGTCACGGGGGAGGCTCCTCAGGCGGGCGCGGCGGCGAGACGGGAGGGGTCGAACAGGCCGATGGGGTGCTCGGTGGTGCCGTTCAGCGCGAGGTCGGCGAGGATCTCGCCGACCACGGGCACGAACTTGAAGCCGTGTCCGGAGAAACCGCAGGCCACCGTCACGGAGTCCGGGTGCGCGGGATGCCGGGCGATCACGAAGTGCTCGTCGGGGGTCGTGGAGTACATGCAGGTCGCGGCCTTGAGGAAGGTGCCGGGCAGATCGGGGATGCAGCCCGCCATGTGGTCGGCCATGGCCTGTACCTCGTCGTCGTGGACCGTGCGGTCGATGGTCTCCGGTGTGGTGACGTCGCCCTTGCGGAAGAAGGCGACCTTGGCGCCACGGTCGGGGCCGTCGATCGCCGGGAAGCCGTAGACCTGCACGCCGGCCGTGTCCTCCCAGATGTAGATCGGGTGGTTCGCGGGGAGGAACGGCTCCACGCCGTGCCGCGGCTGGAACCAGTACATGACCTGCCGCTCGATCGTGATCGGCACCCCGAGTTCGGCGAGCAGCCGGGGCGCCCAGGCGCCGGGGCAGATCACCAGTCTGCGTGCCGTGTAGGTGTTCTCGTGGGTGTGCACACGCACGCCGTCGCGGTACGGCTCCCAGCGCGTCATGGGTTCCTCGAAGTGCAGGTCGGCGCCCTGCCGGGTGGCGAGCTGGAGGTGCGCGGCGACGGTGTTCTCGGGCCGGAGCAGCCCCGCCTTGCGTTCGTACAGCGCCACCTCGTCGTCCCGCGGGGTGAGCGTCGGGAAGCGGCGTCGGATCTCCTTCGCGTCCAGCATCTCGTGGGGCAGGTCCCACTCCTGCGCGGACCGCAGCGACCCGGCGACGGTACGGGAGTCGGGGTGCCCGATCATCACCCCGCCGCCCAGGATCGCGATCTCCCGGCCGGTGGCCCGCGCCAGGTCCTCGTACAGCTCGTAGGCGCGCAGCAGCAGTGGCACATAGGCCGGGTCCTCGAAGTACGACTGGCGGGTGATCCGTGAACCGCCGTGGCTGGAGCCGCGGTTGTGCACCGGGCCGAACTTCTCCAGGCCGAGGACACGGGCGCCGCGCGCGGACAGGTGGTGGGCGGCGGCACTGCCCATACCGCCGAGACCGATGACGACGACGTCGTAGGTGGGGGACATGGCTGTCTCCTGGGGGTCTCGCTCGCCTAGCGGCGGATGCGGGTCATCTTCGGGTCGAACAGGGGTTCCTCGGCGACGGTCGCGGGGACCTTCTCGCCGAAGTACTCGACATGCACACCCGTGCCGGCGGCGAGCGGTGCCGGCAGCCAGGCGTACGCGACACACCGGCCCAGCGTGTAGCCGTACGAGGCGCTGGTCACGTATCCGGCCGGTGCGCCGTCGACGTACACGGGCTCCTTGCCGAGGACCACGGCGGCGGGGTCGTCGAGGAGGAGCGGGGTGAGACGGCGGGTCGGAGTGCCGGTGTTGCCGGCGTTCTCCAGCGCCGGCCTGCCGACGAAGTCCGGCTTGTCCATCCGGACCGCGAAGCCGACGCCCGCCTCGAACGGGTTGTGCTCGTCGGTCATGTCGGTGCCCCAGGCCCGGTAACCCTTCTCCAGGCGCAGCGAGTTGAACGCGGAGCGGCCGGCCGCGACGACGCCGTGCTCCTGTCCCGCCTCCCAGAGCGTGTCCCACAGCCGCAGGCCCAGATCGGCGGTGGTGTACAGCTCCCAGCCCAGCTCACCGACGTACGACAGCCGCATCGCGGTCACGGGCACGTGCCCGATGTACGTCTGCTTCGCGCGGAAGTAGCCGAACGCCTCGTGCGAGAAGTCGTCGGCGGTGAGCGGCTGGACGAGGTCGCGGGCGAGGGGCCCCCAGACGCCGACGCAGCAGGTGCCGGAGGTGATGTCGCTGATGTGGACGCCCTGCGGCGCGTGGCGCAGCAGCCAGTCGAGGTCGGCGGGGGAGTTGGCGCCGACCTGGAAGCGGTCGGGGGCGAGACGGGCGACGGTGAGGTCGGAGCGGATGCCGCCGGTGGGGTCCAGGAGCAAGGTGTAGGTGACCGCGCCGGGCTTCTTGCGGAGGTTGTTGGTGGTCATGCGGTCGAGGAAGTCGAGGGCGCCGGGGCCGGTGACCTCCAGGCGGCGCAGGGGGGTCATGTCGTAGAGGGCGACCTTCTCGCGGGTCGCCCTGGCCTCGGCGGCGGCGACGGGGGACCAGAAGCGGGCCGACCAGTCGTCACGTGCGGGGAGGTCCGGCGCGTCAGCTGCTTCGGCCGGGCGGGCGTTGGCCTCGTACCAGTGCGGGCGCTCCCAGCCGCCGCCCTCCAGGAAGTGGGCGCCGAGCTGCTGCTGGCGTGCGTAGAAGGGGCTGACGCGCAGCGGGCGTGGCCGCTCCATCGGCTGGAGGGGGTGGAGGACGTCGTACACCTCGACGAACTGCTGCGAGCCGCGTTCCCGGATGTACGCGGGTGAGCGCTGAGCCTCCTCGAACCGGGTGAGATCGCACTCGTGTACGTCGGTCGAGGGGCGTCCGTCCACCATCCACTCGGCGACCGCCCTGGCGACACCCGCGGAGTGTGTGACCCAGACGGCCTCGGCCAGCCAGAAACCACGCAGGGTCCGGGACTCGCCGAGCACCGGCATACCGTCCGGGGTGAAGGAGAAGACGCCGTTGAAGCCCTCCTCGATCTCCGTCTCCCGCAACGCCGGGATCAGCCCGCGGCAGTCCTCCCAGCTCGGCGCCCAGTCCTCCACCGTGAACGGATACGACGACGGCATCTCCATGTCCCGTGCCCGCGCCTCGTCGTACGGCGGCACCGCGAACGGGTCGACGGGCAGCGGGCGGTGGGCGTAGGAACCGATACCGATGCGGTCGGTGTGCTCACGGAAGTACAGGTCACGGTCCTGGAACCGGAGGATGGGGCGCGTTGCCTCCGCCGTGGCGGCACTCAGCTCGGGCAGCGGACGCGTCCTGGCGTACTGGTGTGCGAGCGGTTGCAGCGGTACGTCCACTCCCGCCATCCGTCCGACGACGGGCCCCCAGAATCCGGCGGCGGAGACCACGTGGTCCGCGGGGAACGTGCCCCGGTCGGTGACCACGCCGGTGACGCGTCCGTCCTCCCGCTCGATGCCGGTGACGGTGTGGCGGTCCAGGAAGCGGGCGCCGTTGCGCTCGGCGCGGGCCATCTGGGCGCGGACCGCGAGGCGGGCGCGGGCCAGGCCGTCGTCGGGGGTGTGGAAGCCGCCGAGAACTGTCGATTCATCGATGAGTGGCCACAGTTCCTTGCAGCGGGCCGGGCCGACGACCTCGCCGCGGACGCCCCAGGCGGCGGCGTAACCGGCCCTGCGGTGCAGATCGGCGAGGCGCTCCGGGGTGGTGGCCAGCTCCAGGCCGCCGACCTGGTCGAAACAGGGGACGCCGTCGACGTCGAGCGCGAGGAACTTCTGGACCGTATACGCCGCGAACTCGGTGAGCGTCTTGGAGGGGTTGGTCTGGAAGACGAGGCCGGGGGCGTGGGAGGTGGAGCCGCCGGGGGCGGGCAGCGGGCCCTGTTCGAGGACGGTGACGTCGGTCCAACCGCGGGCGGTGAGCTCGTCGGCGAGGGAGGCGCCGACGATGCCGGCGCCGATGACGACGACGCGGGGGGAGCGGTGGTCGGGGGTGGTGGGCATGTCCCTCCCTGGAGTGAGGCCGTTCACAGGACGACCACGGAGCGCAGCACCTCGCCGCGGTGCATCCTGGCGAAGGCCTCCTCGACCTGGTCCAGGGCGATCGTCTCGGAGACGAAGGCGTTGAGGTCGAGCAGGCCGTACAGGTACTGGTCGATCAGGAACGGGAAGTCGCGGCTCGGCAGACAGTCCCCGTACCAGGACGACTTGATGGCGCCGCCGCGCGAGAAGACGTCGATGAGGGGGAGTTCGACCTTCATGTCCGGTGCCGGGACACCGACCTGGACCAGCAGACCGGCGTGGTCGCGCATGTAGAAGGCCTGTGTGAACGTCTCGGGCCGGCCGACGGCGTCGATCGCTATGTCGACTCCGTGTCCGTCGGTGAGTGCGCGGACGGCCTCCACCGGGTCGGTACCACGGGAGTTGACGGTGTGGGTGGCGCCGAACTTCTCGGCCTGGTCCAGTTTCTTGTCGTCGATGTCGACGGCGATGACCTTCATGGCGCCGTTGAGACAGGCACCGGCGATGGCCGCGTTGCCGACGCCGCCGCAGCCGATGACGGCGACCGAGTCGCCGCGGCCCACGTTGCCGGTGTTCACGGCCGCGCCGTAGCCGGCCATCACCCCGCAGCCGATCAGGCCCGCTGCCTCGGGCCGGGCCGACGGGTCGACCTTCACCGCCTGACCGGCCGCGACCAGCGTCTTCTCGGCGAACGCGCCGATACCGAGGGCGTTGGACAGCGGTGTGCCGTCCGTCAGGGTCATGGGCCGGGCGGCGTTGCGGGAGTCGAAGCAGTACCAGGGGCGGCCGCGGCGGCAGGAGCGGCAGGTGCCGCAGGGCGCGCGCCAGGCGAGCACCACGTAGTCCCCGGGTTCGAGGTCGGTGACACCCTCGCCGACCTCCTCGATCGTGCCGGCCGCCTCATGGCCGAGGAGGAACGGGAAGTCGTCGTTGATCGCGCCCTCCCGGTAGTGCAGATCCGTGTGGCAGACCCCGCAGGCCTGCACGGTGACCAGGACCTCCCCGGGCCCCGGATCGGGGACGACGATCGTCCGCACCTCGACGGGCGCGCCCTTTTTCACAGCGACTACGGCACGAACCTCATGTGGCACGACCTAGCTCCTCTGCTGTTGCGCAATGCACGATGGGTTGCGCGATGAGGAACATAGTGAGAAGCGCATCGAGCGGCCGTCAAGAGGTGCGGGTTAACCCTTGGCAAAACGCGCGGACGCGACGAAACACGTCGGACACACGAAGGCGCGGGACCGGGGAAACTCCCTGGTCCCGCGCCGTTCTTCGCCGGCCGCCGGTGACCTCCGGCGGGCGGTGCGTCTGCCCGGACGTCGGTCAGAAGCCGTAACCCATGCGCTTGGACAGCTCGGTGGCGGCCGCCACCGTGCGCTTGGTGAGCTCCGGCAGCCGCTCGGGGTCCAGCCGGTAGACCGGGCCCGAGGCGCTGACCGCGCCGATCACCCGGCCGTCGTGCGCGCGCACCGGCGCCGCCGTGGCGGCCAGCCCCACCTCCAGCTCCTCCACCGCGAGCGCGTACCCCCGCTCGATCACGGCGTCCAGCTCCCCGCGCAGGGCGACCGGGCCGGTGATCGTCCGCTGGGTGAACCGGGGCAGCGAACGGGCCAGCAGACCCTCGCGCAGCGTCGCCGGCATGTGCGCGAGCAGCACCTTGCCGCTGGAGGTGGCGTGCAGCGGGGTGCGCCGGCCGAGCCAGTTCTGGGCGGTCACCGAGGCGCTGCCGCGCGCTTGCATAATGTTGACCGCCGCGTCGTCGTCCAGGACCGCGATGTTGACCGTCTCGCCCAGCTCGTCGGCGAGTTCACGGCAGAGCGGGACGCCCTCCTGGGAGATGTCCAGACGTACTGCCGCCGCCCCCGCGAGGCGTAGCACGCCGGCTCCCAGGTAGTACTTGCCGCGGTCCTTGGCCTGGCCCACCAGACCGCGGTTCTCCAGAACGCCGAGCAGCCGGAACGCCGTCGACTTGTGCACGTCCAGCTCGTCGGCGATCTCCGTGACACCCGCTTCACCGAGCCGGGCGAGGATCTCCAGGACGCTCACCGCGCGGTCCACCGACTGGACCGCGCTGGGGGTGCTTCTGCCGCCTGACGCCACGGAGTTCTCGGCCGGCTCCTCGCCGCTGTCGGACTGCCTCTGCGTGCGGGCCATAGCTCAACTCTCACCACCTGGCGGCCCGGTTTGGGCCGCATCTTCGGGAAACCCTTGACGCGACGGTTGCCCCGCCCGGATTCTGTTGCGCAGAGCGCTCGCTCGTGCGCCATCTGGAACATCATGTTACCCGAGAGTCCGGTTCCCACCAGGAGCCGGACCCTCCGGACCGCCGGTCGACCCACCTGGTCCGTGTACGTCGTACGTCCCGAACCGCCGAGCAACCTCCGCGTCCCCGAGCACTCCGCGCGTGTCCCGTTCTTCCGTGCACCCTTCGCGCACGTCCGGACCCCGTGCACTTCCGTGCGCGTCCGGTACCGCGTGCGCCTCCGTCCACGTCCTGTACCGAGAGGGGGGCCCATGATTCCCGTGTGCCGTCTCGAAGACCTCCCCGAGGGCGAGTCCGTCCGCCTGGACACCACCCCGCCCGTCGCCGTGTTCCGCACCGAGGACGGCGAGTTGTACGCCGTCGACGACACCTGCACCCACCAGGACGCGTCACTGTCCGAGGGCTGGCTGGAGGGCTGTCTGGTCGAATGCCCACTGCACGCGGCCTCATTCGATCTGCGTACGGGCGAGCCGACCTGTCTGCCCGCCCGGCGCGCCCTGCGCACCCACCGCGTCACCGTCGACGAGGGTGTGGTGCACGTCCACATCGCCGCCCAGGAGGGCACCGCCGCATGAGGACCGTCACCGTGGTCGGCGCCTCGCTCTCCGGCCTGTACGCGGCCCGGGAACTGCGCGCCCAGGGTTTCGACGGCCGACTGGTCGTCGTCGGCGACGAGACCCACCGGCCCTACGACCGGCCACCCCTGTCCAAGGACTATCTCACGGGCCGTCTGGACGAGACCCGGCTCGCTCTCACCGATGACGCGGAGAGCGCCGAACTCGACGCCGAATGGCGCCTGGGCACGCGCGCCCGCGGCCTCGACGCCCGTGGCCGGACCGTCCTGCTCGACGACGGCCGTACGGTCTCCACGGACGGCGTGGTGATCGCCACCGGAGCCTCGGCCCGGCGGCTTCCCCGGCACGGGTTGCCCGGCGTCCACACCCTGCGCACCCTCGACGACGCCCGCGCCCTGCGCGCGGAACTCGCCGACGGCCCACGCCGCGTGGTGGTCGTCGGCGGTGGCTTCGTCGGCGCCGAGACGGCGTCCTCGTGCGCCTCCCTCGGCCACACCGTCACCGTCGTCGAAGCCGCGCCGCTCCCGCTCGTGCCCCAACTCGGCGCCGAACTCGCCGCCGTGTGCGCCACCCTCCACCGCCGGGGGGACGTCGACATGCTCACCGGCCGTCAGGTCGCCGGACTGCACGGCACGGCCGCCGTCACCGGCGTCGAACTCGACGACGGCCGGATCCTCCCCGCCGACACCGTGATCGTCGGCATCGGCGCCACCCCCAACACCGCCTGGCTGGCGGGCTCGACGCTGGCCCTGCACGACGGAGTGCTCTGCGACGACGGCTGCGTCACCTCGCTGCCCCAGGTCGTCGCCGTCGGCGATGTCGCCCGGGTCGGCGGGGCGCGCGCGGAACACTGGACCTCCGCGACCGAGCAGCCCCGGGTAGCCGTGGCCAACCTGCTCGCCGGGCACACCGTCACGACCGTCCGGCCGCTGCCGTACTTCTGGTCCGACCAGTACGGCTCACGGCTCCAGTTCGCCGGCCGCCGTCAGGACGGCGACACCGTGCGGATCGCCGAAGGCGGGCTGGTCGACGGCGCCCCGGCCGACGACGGCTTCCTCGCCCTGTACGAACGGGACGGCCGGGTCACGGCCGCGCTGTCCGTAGACCGCCCCCGCACCTTTATGCGCATACGACGCGAACTCGCGCGCGGGGGAGGGAGGGTGGGGTCGGTGGTGGGGTGAGGGGTCCGCCGGACTCTCGCCCACGGGACCGCCGACTCTTCGTCCGCGGGGTTGCCGGCCCCTCGAAGGACCCGGCGCCCCCACCGCCGTATACAGAAACCGCCCCGTCAGGAGTGCGAGAGCCCGGCGCCCCCGGGCCTGCGTATCCGCTCCTGCGACCGCGCCGCCGCACGTGCCTGGCGACGGGCCCGGCGGCGCTCCCGCCGCAGGGTGCGGGCGGTGCTGCTGGGCACCGACACCACGCCGTTGCGCTGGTGCCAGACCTGGCGGGTCACCCACACGTCCACCGCGCTCCACGTCGCCACGACCGTGCTGACCAGGCTGCTGATGACCATCGGGAACGCCAGCCACGACTCGGCCAGCGTGCACAGCACGGCCACCATGGCCTGTATCAGCGTCAGCGAGATGATGATCACGGCCCGCACCGCGGACGTCCGCACCGGATCGGGCAGCCGACGGCGTTTTGTCGGCTCCTCGATCCACAACGGCCGGTAGTAGACCGGTTCCTCGGTCCTGTCCCTCGCCGGACGCGAGATCACGTCCGCCCCTGTCTCCACCGGAATGTCGCGATCCGGTGCCTTCAATCCGCCCCGCGGCTCCCGCGCACTCGCCACGGCGCCGTCCTCGGGCGCCTCGTGCCGCTCCGCCGTGCCCATCATCGTGTCACTCCCCACCGCCTGGCAGACCACCTGTCCCGGTCCGAAGACCCGACTCCCCATTGGCTGCCCGGCTTGCGCTGAATTACGCCGCCCGGGTGCGGGATGCGGCTCGTGTGGCCGATTCCGCCCCCATTTCCCGTAGAGAAGGACGAACGAGACGTCCCGAAGATTCCCACGGGGCGAAAACTTCCGGCCAACACCGGGTGCCGTGCCGTCGTACCCGCCCGACCGGCCAAGTCCGCCCCGGTGGACACAATCTCCCGCAATGAGCGGACAACTCCCCCTGCCGTGTCCCGCCTTGTCGCGACCCCGGACGTTCGCCCTCCGGACAGCTCTTCGAGTTACCAGTGGGTCAGTAGTAGGCTCGCGCCGTTTGTTGACGTACATGTGCACCCCCTGCCGGTGGGGGTCGAGCTGGGGGAGGCCATGCGCTTTCGCGGGAAGTCCATCCGCAGGAAGATCGTGGCGCTGCTGCTCGTGCCGTTGGTGTCCCTGACGGCCATCTGGGCCCTCGACACGGCGGTCACGGCACGCGAGGCCGACCGGGTGTTCACCGCGTCCTCGGTCGTCGAGGACGTGGGCTACCCGGCCGAGGACACCGTCCGTGTCCTCCAGCAGGAGCGCCGCCAGACACTCGTCCATCTCGCCGACCCCCGGGACTCGGACGGCCTCGCCGCGCTGCGCCGCAGCCGCGGCGCCACCGACGAGGCCGTCGCGGCACTGCGCAGGAGCGCCCGGGACCCGGACGTCCGCGACGCGATCGGCTCGGACACCGGCGAGCGGCTCACCGCGGTCCTCGACGCCTTCGACGGCATGGACTCCCTGCGGCGCAGCGTCGAGGACGGCACCGTCAACCGCGCACAGGCCCTCGACCTGTACAACCGCCTGGTCGACCCCTGCTTCGTCCTGCTCGCCAACCTGCACGCGGTCGACGACGTCGAGCTCGACAAGCAGTACCGCGCCCTCGTCAACCTCTCGCGCGCCCGTGAACTCCTCGCCCGCGAGGACGCGCTGCTCGGCTCCGCACTCGTCGTCGGCACCCTCACCCGCGCCGAGATCCGCGACGTCACCGACCTCGTCGCCCAGCGGAACCTGATGTACGACGTCAACCTCCCGCTGCTCCCCACCGCCGAGCGCGGCCGCTACGAGCGCTTCTGGAAGAACGCGGAGACCGCCCCCCTGCGGGTCGCCGAGGAGTCCGCACTCTCCTCCGGCGGTGGCAGGACCGAGAGCGGCGACGCGAGCGACTGGGACAAGGCCGCCGGACACGTCCTCGGCGGACTCGGCACCCTCAACGACGAGGCCTCGGACCGCTATCAGGACCGTGTGCGGCCCATCGCCACCGACGCCATCGTCCGGCTCGTCCTCGCCAACGCGCTCGGACTCGCCGCGCTGCTGATCTCGCTCATCGTGTCCGTACGCATCGGCCGCGGCCTCATCCGCGACCTGCGCCAGCTGCGGCTCGACGCCCACGAGGCGTCCGGTGTCCGGCTCCCCAGCGTGATGCGCCGCCTGTCCGCCGGCGAACAGGTCGACGTCGAGACCGAGGTCCCGCACCTGGAGTACGACAGGAACGAGATGGGTGAGGTCGGCCAGGCCCTCAACACCCTCCAGCGCGCCGCCGTCGAGGCCGCCGTCAAGCAGGCCGAACTCCGCTCCGGCGTCTCCGAGGTGTTCGTCAACCTCGCCCGCCGCAGCCAGGTCCTGCTGCACAAGCAGCTCACCCTCCTCGACACCATGGAACGCCGTACCGAGGACACCGAGGAACTCGCGGACCTGTTCCGCCTCGACCACCTCACCACCCGGATGCGCCGGCACGCCGAGGGCCTGGTCATCCTCTCCGGCGCCGCCCCCTCCAGGCAGTGGCGCAAACCCATCCAGCTCATGGACGTCGTCCGCGCGGCCGTCGCCGAGGTCGAGGACTACGAGCGGATCGAGGTCCGCCGCCTGCCACGCACGGCCGTCACCGGACCGGCCGTCGCCGACCTCACCCACCTCGTGGCCGAACTCCTGGAGAACGCCACCGTGTTCTCCCCGCCGCACACCGCCGTCCAGGTCATCGGCGAGCGGGTGGCCAACGGATTCACCCTGGAGATCCACGACCGGGGACTCGGCATGGCCGCCGAGGCGCTCCTCGACGCCAACCTGCGGCTCGCCGAGACCCCCGAGTTCGAGCTGTCGGACACCGACCGCCTCGGCCTGTTCGTGGTCAGCCGGCTCGCCCAGCGGCAGAACGTCCGGGTCTCCCTCCAGACTTCGCCCTACGGCGGCACCACCGCGGTCGTCTTCATCCCCGACTCCCTCCTCACGGACGAGGTCCCGGACACCAACGGTGTCGGCTTCCGTCTGGACCGGCCCCGCCCCGCCAAGGACGCCCGGCTGGACGACGGCCGCCGCGCGGCGCTGTCCCAGATGCCGGTGCAACTCCCCGGCCTGCCCGCCTCGCTCCTCGACGGACCCGTCGAACTGGAGGCGCCGGTCGGCATGGAGGCGCCCGTCGACCTGGACGCCATCGAGCAGTTCCCCGGCGTACTCGACAACGAGGACAGCGAGCGCGGCGTACTGTTCCGCGCGCGCCGCCACCTCACCGAGGACGGCACCACCGGAACCCCGCCACGCGCGCCGGAGACCACCCCGGGTCAGGGCGGTCCGGACGACTCCGGCGCCCCCGTCCCGCTGCCCCGGCGCCAGACGCCCAAGCTCGTCAGCTCCCACGGCCGCCCGGTCACCGACCAGCGCCTCCGTCGCCAGACCCCGGACGACGACGCGGCCACCGAACTTCCGGGGCTCCCCGCGCGGCGGCCGGTCACGGGTCCCGTGCGGCGTACGCCGGGAGCCACGGGGCTTTCGGGGGCCATGGGACCTCTGGGCGGCCCCGACTCCGGTCCGGGCACGGAACGGGGCGACAGCGCCCTCGGCGCGGGCACCGAGCCGTCCGCCGGGCCGCCCGCCCTTCCCCGCCGTACACGCGGAGCCGCGGAGCCGCACCGGCCCACCACGACGGCGACCGACGGACCGGTCGGCACCGGGGCCGGGGACGGACTCGACTCCGGCGGTCTACGAGACTCGGGCGGTCTACGAGACTCGGGCGGTCTACGAGACTCGGGCGGTCTACGGGACTCCAGCGACCTACGCGACTCGGGCGGCCTTCGTGACTCCGGGGGCCTGCGTGGCTCAGGGGGTCCACGGGACTCGGGCGGACTTCGCGACACGCCGGGCCCGCGTGACTCGGGGGACTCTGGAAGCCTGCGTGGCTCCGGACGCTCCGGAGGCGCCCCCGCGACCGGCGATCCCCGTACCGCAGGCGCTCACCCCGGCACCGGCACCCCCGGCACCTCCGGCACCTCCGGCACCGGCACCCCCGGCACCCCCGGCACCTCCGGCACCGGCACCCCCGGCACCTCCGGCACCTCCGGCACCTCCGGCACCGGCACCCCCGAGAACCCGGCAGGGCCCGGTTTCGGCACGCTGCCCCGCCGTGTCCGGCAGGCCAATCTGGCGCCGCAGCTGAGAAACTCACCCGAGCGGCGGCCCGAACCTCCGGCCGAGCCCGTCGAGCGGGACGCCGACGAGGTCCGCAGCCGTATGGCCTCGCTCCAGCGCGGCTGGCAGCGGGGCCGCGACGAAAACGCCGCGGGCGACGACGTCCAGGGCGGCACAGCACCACAGGGAACCACTAAGGGGGACGGTCGATGACCGCACCGAAGCCGACCGACCACAGCGCGAACAAGTCGGGCGAGCTCAACTGGCTCCTCGACGACCTCGTGGACCGCGTCGCGAGCATCCGCAAGGCCGTCGTCCTCTCCGGGGACGGGCTGGCGACCGGCGTGTCCGACGGCCTGACGCGGGAGGACGGCGAGCACCTGGCCGCCGTGGCCTCCGGATTCCACAGCCTCGCCAAGGGGGTGGGCCGGCACTTCGAGGCGGGCAACGTGCGCCAGACCGTCGTGGAGCTCGACGACGCGTTCCTGTTCGTCACGGCCGCCGGCGACGGCAGCGCCCTGGCCGTGCTCTCGGACGCCGACTCCGACGTCGGGCAGGTCGCGTACGAGATGACACTGCTGGTCAAGAGAGTCGGCGTACATCTGGCCGCCGCTCCACGCACCGATCTGTCCTCCGGCGGGTAGTGGGATGGCATGAACGCAGACGGTGAGGAAAGAAGCCACTGGTTCGACGACGAGGCGGGACCGGTCGTCCGGCCGTACGCGATGACACGTGGCCGCACCCATCACGCGGCCCAGCACCGCCTCGATCTGATCGCGCTGGTCGTCGCGGAGACCCAGGGGGACGACCCGGACACCGACGGGTCGTTGTCCCCGGAACACGTCGACATCGTCGAACTGTGCCGTGACGCCCCTCAGTCCGTCGCCGAACTCGCCGCCGAACTCGACCTGCCGGTGGGCGTGGTGCGGGTACTCGTCGGCGACCTCGTGGACAACGAGTTCGTCCACGTGAACCGCCCCGTGCCGCCCGCCGAGCTGCCGGACGAGAGCGTGCTGCGCGATGTGATCAACGGCCTCCGGGCGCTCTGAACCGAGCCCCGGAGTCCGCCGTCGCGCCCCCACCGGATCAACTGCCGCACACGCTCTGCCGATATGATCTGACGCATCGTCGACGACCATCCGCGGACCCGAGCACGGCGGCCCGCGGACACGCGATCCCCACCGAGCAGGAGAAGAGATCGATGAAGTTCGGGCGATCCGAGCGTGGCAAGCCACCGGTCGAGCCCGTCACGCTGAAGATCCTGGTGGCCGGCGGCTTCGGCGTCGGCAAGACCACCATGGTCGGCGCGGTCAGTGAGATCCGGCCGTTGCGGACGGAGGAACTGCTCACCGAGGCAGGGCGTCCGGTGGACGACATCAGTGGCGTGGAGGACAAGCACACCACCACCGTCGCCATGGACTTCGGCCGTATCACCCTGCGCGAGGACCTCGTGCTGTACCTCTTCGGCACGCCGGGCCAGGAGCGGTTCTGGTTCATGTGGGACGAGCTGACCGAGGGAGCCCTCGGCGCGGTCGTCCTCGCCGACACGCGGCGCCTGGAGGACTGTTTCGCCGCGGTCGACTACTTCGAGCGGCGCTCGATACCGTTCGTGGTCGGCGTCAACTGCTTCGAGGGCGCGGACCGTTACCCCGCCGACGCGGTCCGCCAGGCGCTCGACCTCGACGAAGGCGTTCCCCTGGTGCTGTGCGACGCGCGCGACCGGGAGTCCGTCAAGGACGTCCTCATCGCCGTGGTCGAGCACGCGATGGAGTTCACGGCCAACCGCCGCCAGGCGGTCTCCACCTGAGCCCCACGCGCCGGTTCGGACACTCCGGACCGGCGTACGCGGCCCGTACCCCCGCCGACCGGGGTACGGGCCGCTGTCCCGAGGCGGAGGATCACCCCGCGCCGTTCTCCTCCCAGCCGAAGCTCTTCTCCACCGCCTTGCGCCAGTTGCGGTACTCGCGCTCGCGCACCGACGCCTCCATGGCGGGTGTCCACTCGACGTCCTTCTGCCAGTGCGACTTGAGTTCGTCGAGGTCGTTCCAGACGCCGGTGGCGAGTCCGGCCGCGTAGGCCGCCCCCAGGCAGGTCGTCTCGGAGACCCGGGGCCGGATCACGGGCACGCCGAGCACATCGGCCTGGTGCTGCATCAGGAGGTTGTTCCTGGTCATGCCTCCGTCCACCTTGAGGGTGGTGATGTGCACACCGGAGTCCTGGTACATCGCGTCCACGACCTCACGCGTCTGCCAGCTCGTCGCCTCCAGCACGGCCCGCGCGAGATGCCCCTTGGTGACGTACCGGGTCAGCCCGGTGACCACCCCGCGCGCGTCGGAGCGCCAGTACGGCGCGAAGAGGCCGGAGAACGCGGGCACGATGTACGCGCCGCCGTTGTCGTCGACGCTCGCCGCCAGTGTCTCGATCTCGTCCGCGCTGCGGATGATGCCGAGCTGGTCCCGGAACCACTGGACGAGCGCGCCCGTGATGGCGATCGACCCCTCCAGGCAGTACACGGGCGCCTCGCCGCCGATCTTGTACCCCATGGTCGTCAGCAGCCCGTTCTTCGACGGCACCGGCCGGTTGCCCGTGTTGAGCAGCAGGAAACTGCCGGTGCCGTACGTGTTCTTCGCGGTGCCCACGTCGTAGCAGGCCTGCCCGAAGACCGCCGCCTGCTGGTCGCCCAGCGCTGACGCGACCGGTACGCCCGAGAGCTGGCCCACGGCGGTGCCGTACACCTCCGCCGAGGACCTGATCTCCGGGAGGATCGCCTCGGGGACGTTCATCGCGGCCAGGATCGAGGAGTCCCACTGGAGGGTCTCCAGGTTCATCAGCATGGTGCGTCCGGCGTTGGTGACGTCGGTGACGTGCCGGCCGCCGTCGGTGCCGCCGGTGAGGTTCCAGATGAGCCAGGAGTCGATCGTGCCGAAGGCGATCTCGCCGTGCTCGGCGCGGGTCCTGAGGCCGGGCACGTTGTCCAGCAGCCAGGCCGCCTTGGGGCCCGAGAAGTAGCTCGCCAGCGGCAGCCCGGTCTGCTCGCGGAAACGGTCCTGCCCGTCGGAGCCGCCCAGTTCGTGGCAGAGCGAGGCGGTGCGGGTGTCCTGCCAGACGATCGCGTTGTGCACCGGCTTGCCCGTCGCGCGGTCCCACAACACGGTCGTCTCGCGCTGGTTGGTGATGCCGAGAGCGCTCAGCTGGTCCGCACGCAGCCCGGCTTTGGCGAGCGCGCCGGCGACCACGGCCTGCACCTTGGACCAGATCTCCGTCGCGTCGTGCTCCACCCAGCCGGGCTTGGGGAAGATCTGGCGGTGCTCACGCTGGTCGACGGCGACGATCGCGCCGCCGTGGTCGAAGACGATGCAGCGGCTGGAGGTGGTGCCCTGGTCGATCGCGGCGACGTACTTGTCGGCGTTGTCGGTCATTGCTACCCCTTGGGCTCGGTTCAGAAGGCTGCGTTGTAGATGAGGCCGGCGAGCGCCCCTCCGGCCAGCGGGCCGACCACCGGCACCCAGGCGTAGGCCCAGTCGGACGTGCCCTTGTTCGGGATGGGCAGGAAGCTGTGGACGAGACGGGGACCGAGGTCGCGGGCCGGGTTGATGGCGTAGCCGGTGGGCCCGCCGAGCGAGAGACCGATGCCGACGACCAGCAGCGAGACGATCAGTACGGTGGTGCCGGACTGGCCGAGCCCCTCGGTCAGCCCGAACGCGAGGACCGGCAGCACCAGGGCGACGGTCGCGATGATCTCGGTGACGAGGTTGGCCACCGGGTTCCGGATCTCCGGGATGGTGGAGAAGATCCCGAGCGTGGGAGTCGGCTCGTCCGCGGAGTTCTCCTCGGGCACGTTGGCCTGGAACTGCGCGAGATACACGAGATACGCCAGCACCGCGCCGAGCACGGCACCGACCATCTGCCCCAGCACATAGACCCAGACCTTGCCCCACTCCCCGGTGTCGACCGCGATGCCCAGGGTGACGGCCGGGTTGAGATGCCCGCCGGACAGGGGCGCGGCGGTGTAGGCGCCCGCCAGCACACCGAATCCCCAGCCGAACGCGATCACGATCCATCCCGAGGCGCGGGCCTTGGAGTACTTCAGGGTGACCGCGGCGCAGACGCCGGCGCCGAAGAGGATCAGGATCGCGGTTCCGATGATCTCGCCGACGAATATGTCTCCGTTGCTCATGACGGCTCCTAGGGGCTGTGCCCTGTCCCGGGGTGTTCGACCCCGGCTCGGCTCCCTGCCGGGCGCGTTTCCGGTGGCTCTGGTGGCTCCCGTGACTTCCCGTGGCGGCTTCCGCCGGAGACGGGACGGTCCCACGCCCCGCCCGGCGGCCGTGTCGAGCGTGCCGGCAGCCGTATCACCCGTGGGGGAGTGGACCCCTGCGTCGGGAAAGACCCGCGGCGCGTGCCGGAATGCGCCGAGATGTACGGCGATGTCGACTGACACCGGAAGTGTTCACCGAGGCCCATAAGGCGTCAAGGTCGCGGACACCAACGGTGACAGGCGGCTCCCGACGAGTCGCCCGACCACCCTCAACGACCGGTACGGCAGGGGCGGTTGCCGGCCGGGTCCGGCTCAGCCCAGTCCCGGCTCCACCACCGCGTAACCCGCCGGCCCGGACGCCGGCCCCGCCCCACGCCGGACCTCGTGCCCCACCAGCCCCGCCCGCCCCAGCACCCAACTCGCCCCGCTTAGTGCCTTGGCGGCCTTCTTCAGCGGCGCGAGACACGCCGCCGCCTGCCGGTGGTCGGCCACACTGCCGGGCAGGCACAGCACCGTCGCCAGCGACAGCGTGACCCGAAGACCGCCCGCCGACCAGGGCTCGTCCAGCACCACCGCCGCCAGCGGCTCAAGGCCCTCCGGATCGGCCAGGACCAGGAAGTCGTCCCCGCCGATGTGCCCCACCCGCGTGCTGCCGTCCGCGGCTCGCTGCAACACCCGCCCCACCGACCGGATCAGCTCGTCCCCGGCCGCGAACCCCGCCCCGTCGTTGACCTGCTTGAAGTGGTCGACGTCGAGCCAGCTCAGCGCGAAGGTCCGCCCGTCGGCGATCCGCCGGTCCACCTCGGCGGTGATCGCGTCGGAACCCGGCAGCCGGGTCAGCGGATTGAGCCCGGCCGCCTCCTCCACCCGCGTCTCCGACAACGCCCGCACCAGATCCGCGAGTCGTACGACGCCCACACAGCGTCCGTAGCCGTCGACGACCGCCACATCGTCGGACGTACGGGCGCGGTCGCCGTCGGCCACCACGTCCAGCACCTCCCAGGCGGTGGCGTGCACCCCCACCGTCCGCGGCGGATCACCCAGCTTCGACGCGGGCCGGTCGGCGTAGAGCGCGTGTCCGTAGCGGCCCGACATCGACAGCAGGAACCGCGAGCGGTGCACCGACCGCACGGGCACCCCGTCCCGGTCCACCAGCAGCACCCCGGAGATGTCCGGCGACCCGGTCAGCAGCGCCCGCACCTGTGCCGCGGACGCGTTGTCCGGCAGCAGCGCGGCGGGCCGTACGAACTCCCGCACCGACGGACCGGAGCGCGGCAGCGAACCGGCCGCCGGGGCGAGCGGCGGCACGTACACGTCCGCGACGGGCAGCCGGGACGGCGGTGCGAACAGCTCCCCCTGCGCCAACTGTGCCCCGGCCGCCCGCGCCGCCGCGCACTGGAACTCCGTCTCGACGCCCTCGACGGCCAGCAGCGCCCCCAACTCCTCGCACAGGGTGCGCATCGCCTTCACCGCCGCGCTCCGCGCCAGCAGCGACGCGTCGAGCTTCACCAGGTCGGGCGCCATGTCCGTGAGCAGCCGCAGCGGTACATCGCCGTCTCCCACCCCGTCCGCGCTGAGCCGGAAGCCCTGCTGCCGCAGCGCGCCCACCGCCTCCAGCAGGGCGTGGTGCGGCACGTGCGTGTAGGGCGGGCTGACGTCGACGGTGACCTCCCACGGCAGCCGCCCCGCCCGGCGCACCGCGTCGTGCAGCGGGGTGAGCCCGCCGAGGTCCGCGAGCGTGCCCGCGAACACGTTGACGTGCAGCGGCATCATCGTCTCCTTGCGCACCGCCGCCCGCACCGCCAACACGGCCATCGCTCCGTCGAGTTCAGGGTCGCGGCGCGCCTCGGCGAGGATGTCGCCGGACTCCGGGCGGGCCAGGATCTCCAGTGCGGCGATCCCTCCGGTGGTCAGATTGACCACGGGCTGGAACGCGAAGCGGAGAGAATCCGTCCAGGAGCGCACGGCAGCATGATGGCGCCAAAGGCCTACGCCCAGGGGCAATTCATAAGACGTTCACGCACCATTCCTGGGTGCTGACGCGGCGTACGAATACGCCGTTCGCCCAGGTGGTGGACGCGCGCGACTCCGCAGGCACGACGGAAACGCGAGCGTGCGTACGACTCTCGGGTGCCCTACCGGCACCCCGCCGTTCACCGTACGGCGACGACCGCCGAACCGTGCCCGAACAGTCCCTGGTTGGCCGTGATCCCCACACGCGCCCCGGCGATCTGCCGGTCACCCGCCTCGCCCCTCAACTGCCAGGTCAGCTCGCAGACCTGAGCGATCGCCTGGGCCGGCACCGCCTCCCCGAACGACGCCAGTCCGCCGCTCGCGTTCACCGGTATTCGCCCGCCGGGAGCTGTGGCCCCCTCGCGCAGCAGCTTGGCGCCCTCGCCCGCGCCGCAGAGCCCGAGATCCTCGTACCACTGCAACTCCAGTGCGGTGGACAGGTCGTACACCTCCGCCAGGGACAGGTCCTCCGGTCCGACGCCCGCCTCCTCGTAGGCGGCACGCGCGATCGCCGTGCGGAAGGGCACCGGATCCGGCTCGACCGCCACCGCGGAGTCCGTCGCGATGTCGGGCAGATCGAGGACCGTGTTCGGATAGCGCGGGGTCACGGTGGACACCGCGCGGACCCGCACCGGGTCCCCGGCCCCGTGCCGGCGCGCGAAGTCCATGCTGGACAGCACCACGGCCGCCCCGCCGTCGGACGTCGCGCAGATGTCCAGCAGCCGCAGGGGATCGGCGACCACCGGCGAGGCGGCCACCTCGTCGGCCGTGACCCGCTTGCGGTAGCGCGCGTGCGGATTCAGCGCCCCCATCGCCGCGTTCTTCACCTTGACCCGGGCGAAGTCCTCCGGCGTGTCCCCGTGCAACGCCATCCGCCTGCGCGCGTACAGCCCGAAGTACGTCGGATTGGTCGCCCCCAGCACACGGAAGCGCAGCCAGTCCGGGTCGTCGGGCCGGTCCCCGCCCGCCGGCCGGAAGAAACCCTTGGGCGCGGCGTCGGCCCCGACGGCGAGGACCACGTCGGCGAGCCCGGCGAGAATCTGTGTCCGCGCGGTGTGCACCGCCTGCGCCCCCGACGCACAGGCCGCGTAGACACTCGCGACGCGGGCCCCCTGCCAGCCCAGCGCCCTGGCGAACGACGCTCCCGCCACATACCCCGGATAACCACCACGCACAGTGACCGCGCCGACGATCGAGCCGACGTCCCGCCACTGAAGGCCGGCGTCCGCCAGCGCGGCCCGCGCCGCCACCACCCCGTACTCGGCGAAGCCGCGCCCCCACTTGCCCCACGGGTGCATCCCCGCGCCGAGCACCGCCACGTCCCTCGTCATACCGCCACCCCCGTCGGCCGCCAATGCCAGGTCAACCAGGTCGTCTCCGCGTCCTCGTACAGCACGCCGGAGACGGCCTCCACCTCCATGCCCACCGCCAGATCCGCGACGGTGGTCCCCGGAACCGCCTGCCCCAGCACCACAATCCGCTCGGCGGGCAGTTCTACAGCGATCAACGTGTACGGCTCCCACGGAAGTTCCGGGTTCGTCACGTAGGGTGACGGAGGCTTGTACTGGCTGTCCGTGTACGACCAGACCCGACCGCTCCGCGACAGCGGTACCTCCGCGAGATCACCACCCGTGCAGCCGGGGTTGCGGCAGTGGACGTCCTCGCGCGGGAAGAAGACCGAGGCGCAGCCCGAACACCGTGTGCCCAGCAGCCGGAAGCCGTCCCCGTCGCCGGTGAACCAGCCGTCCACCACCGGAGTGCGTGTACGCGACAAAACCCCTCCCGGATGCCGAAACTGACGACCCGTCAGAAGTCTGTCACGCGGACCCACCCACGGGGAGAGGGCGACAGAGCCAATCCGGACACGCCGACGCCGACCGCACCCGATCACTTCCCCCGGACACCACGCTCCTGATAGACGCAGGGGGCATGACACGACTCTCCACCGCGGTACGAGCCGTGGCCGGCACCTTCGCGGCCCTGCTGGCCCTCACCGTCACCCCGGCCACCGCCACGGCCACCCAGGAGCCCAAGGCCCCCGACGGCTTCGTGGCACTGCGCACCGTGGACCCGACGATCATCGAGGAGATGCGCTACGTCACCCCGCACAACTTCGTCGGTGAGCCCGTCGACGGCTACCGGCAGCCGCTGTGCATCCTCACCCGCCCCGCCGCCCAAGCCCTCCACAAGGCCCAGCGGAAACTCCTGCGCCAGGGCTACACACTCAAGGTCTACGACTGCTACCGCCCCCAGCGCGCGGTGGACCACTTCGTCCGCTGGGCCGAGGACCTCGACGACCAGGCCATGAAGCGCGAGTTCTACCCCTCCGTCGACAAGACCCGCCTGTTCATCGACGGATACATCGCCGAGAAGTCCGGCCACAGCCGCGGCTCGACCGTCGACCTCACCATCGTGAAGCTCCCGGCCCTCCCGACCAGGCCCTACGTCCCCGGCGAACCCCTCGTGCCCTGCTACGCCCCCCGGTCCGAGCGCTTCCCCGACAACTCCGTCGACATGGGCACGGGCTACGACTGTTTCGACACCCGCTCGCACACCCTCGACCCGCGGATCCAGGGCAAGCAGCGCGCCAACCGCCTGCTCCTGAAGACCACCCTCGAAGACCTCGGCTACGTGAACCTCGCCGAGGAGTGGTGGCACTTCACCTTCAAGCCCGAGCTCTACCCGGACACCTACTTCGACTTCCCCGTCTCCTGGAAATCCCTCACCAGGACCCACTGACACCGCGCGGAGAAGACGTCCTTCACGTGATCGGATACAGTCCGCGACGTGTCCGATAATCAACACTCCATCTCCAACTCCGCGCCGAACTCCCACTGTTCGAGCTGCGGATCGCCCTATGGAGAGGGCATCACCGGCTGGCCCCGCACATGCCGGGCGTGCGGGGCCGTGGCCTACCGCAATCCCACGCCGGTCGCGGTGGCACTCCAGCCGGTGTACGACACGCAGGGCACCGCCCTCGTCGTCATCACACGAACCATCGCTCCCGGGCGGGGCGGCATCGCGCTCCCCGGCGGCTTCATCGACGACCGCGAGGACTGGCGCCACGCGATCGTCCGCGAGCTGAAGGAGGAGACGGGCATCGACGCGGCGAGCCGCGACGTCCGGCTCGCCGACGCCATGAGCTCGCCCGACGGGCATCTGCTGCTGTTCGGCCTCCTGCCGGAACGCCCCGCCGACGGCCTGCCCCAGTCCGCCGCCACGGACGAGACAGCGGGCTGGCACCTCCTGCGCAGGGCCGAGGAACTCGCCTTCCCTCTGCACACACTGGCCGCCAGGGCCTGGTTCGAGGGCCGCTACTGACCTCAGCCCTCCGACAGTCCCCGCACACGCACCGGGTGGGACGGCTCGACCGGGCCGTCCTCCCGCTCCCGCTCCACCACCACCTCCGAGCCCTCCCAGCGGGTGAAGTACCGCTCCATCTCCGGCTCCTCCCACCCGTCGCCACCGTCGGGCACCACAAGACCGCTCCCGGTACGCCCCCGCGCGGGAGCCCACACCTCCAGCTCCAGACCGCCGTCCTCGCCCCGCACGGGAAGGACGGCACCCGCGCGTACCAGCACCGGAATCCGCGCCAACGGGGCATCCACCAGCACCTGCCCGGGCCCCTCGTACACCTTCTCCGTCGCCGTGTCGTACCAGCGCCCACGCGGCAGCTGCACCGCCCGCCGGTCCGCCCCCGGGTCCAGCACCGGCGCCACCAGCAGACTGTCGCCCAGCAGGAACGCGTCCTCGCAGTCACGCAGCGCACGGTCCTCGGGAGCCCCCCACCACAGCGGTCGTACATAGGGCGCACCCGTCCGCCGTGCCAGATGCGCCAGCGTCACGAAGTACGGCAGCAGCCGCCTGCGCTCGACCAGCGCCTCGCGCGCGTGCTCCAGTACCTCGGGCCCGAACTCCCACGGTTCGCGGCGCCCCGCCCGCAGGCTCGCGTGCGTGCGGAACAACGGCAGATGGGCGCCCAGCTGGACCCAGCGCAGATACAGCTCCGGCGACGGACTGCCGTCAAAACCACCCACGTCCGGCCCCGAGTACGGCACCCCGCACAGCCCCAGCCCCATCACCAGCGACAGCGACGCCCGCAACCCCGGCCAGCCCGTCGCGACATCCCCGGACCAGGTCCCCCCGTACCGCTGCATCCCGGCCCAGCCCGACCGCGAGAAGACGAACGGGCGCAGCTCCGGAGCGAGTTCGCGCAGCCCCTCGTACGCCGCCCTCGCCATACCCAGCGCGTAGACGTTGTGCGCCTCCCGGTGATCACCGCCACGCCCCTCCAGGGCGTGCCGCGCCGACCTCGGCAACGTCGACTCGCCGAAGGCCGCGAACGACGTCGGCTCGTTCATGTCGTGCCAGAAACCCGAGAAACCCTGCGCCAGACGCTCCTCGTACAGCCGGCCCCACCACTCCCGCACGCGCGGGTGCGTGAAATCCGGGTAGACCGACTCGCCGGCCCACACCACACCCCGCACGACCCGGCCCGACGCGTCCCGGACGAACGCGTCCCGCGCCGCCCCCGCGTCGTGGACCGCGTTCCCCGGCTCCGCCTTGACCGCCGGGTCGACGATCGACACCAGCCGGATCCCCTCCCCCCGCAGCTCCTCGGCGAGCCCGGACAGCTTGGGGAAGTGTTCCTGGTCCACCGTGAACACCTGGTGCTCGTCGTAGTGGTCGATGTCCAGATGCACCGCGTCGAGCGGCAGCCCGTGCTCCCGGTAGCCCGCCACGATCCGCCGCACCTCCCGCTCACCGCCGAACCCCCACCGAGCGTGGTGGTACCCCAGCGCCCACGACGGCGGCAGCGCGGGCGGACCGGTGAGCGCCGCCCACGACAGCAGCACGCGCGCGGGCGTACCCACCATCACCCAGCAGCGCAGCGGACCGCCGTCCATCCGCAGCTCGCTCGTGCCCGGCCGGTCGTGCCCCGACCCGGCGCCCTCCTCGCCGTGGGACAAGGCCACGGACCCGTCCCAGGAGGAGTCGTAGAAGATCAGATGCGTCGACGCGTCGGCCACCACCAGCTGAAGCGGCATCGTGATGTACAGCGGATCGTCGGCCCGGCCGAAGGCCCGCCCCGGATCGGTGTTCCACAGCCGGTACGTCCCGTCCTTGAGCCGCGGCCCCGACGCCCGCCCGCCCAGCCCGAAGAACCGCGCGTCGGCCGCCACCTCGGAACGCTGCATCCAGCGGGCCGCACCGCCGTCGACCGGCTCCCACCAGCGCGGCGGCTGCTCCCGGCGCAGCGTCACACCTCCGGGCGTACGCACCTCGACCGCTCCGTGCCGGGAGATCACGATCGTCACCCGCTCGGCCACCACCCGCCAGCCGCCGTCCTTGTCCGGCTCCAGCAGCGCCCGCGGATCAGGCTCGGGACAGGCACCGGTCAGCGCGTACGACGGTTCGGGAGCGGCCCCGTCCCAGCCCCAGAACACCGTCCCGTTCGCCGCGACCATGATCCGCAGATCCGAGCGGGCGAACCGGATCAGACCCCCGCCAGGCCCCGGCTCCACGTCCTGCACGGGCCCCGGCACACGCGCGCGTTCCGCGCCCCGCCGCGGCAGCGCGGCGGCATCGGCCCGCCTGCTCCGCCAAGCGGCCCTCACGGTACGCAACCCCTGGGCCGCGCCAGCAGCACCCATCGACTTCACCGAACGCACCAGGTCACGACCATCCATGCTGCTCAGCCTGCCATCGGCAGACCCCGGCCGGTGCATCGTTCAACTGTCGTTCACCCGTGCCAGGACCACATCTTCATGACCGAGACTATGTGCGGAGCGCCCTGGTGCGGGAATCGATCAGATGGCATCGTCCCTGTCAGCCGTGTCACTCGCCACCAGCGCGTACACGAGCGACGCAACGACGCGCAGAGTCCGGGAGCCGCACATGTCGACCGCCACCCCCCAGCCGCTCTGGGAACCCGATCCGCACCTCGTCGCCGAGGCACGGATCACCAAGTTCCAGGCCTGGGCGGCCCAGTACCACGATGCCCCCGCCGACGGCGGCTACGCGGCACTGCACCGCTGGTCCGTGACCGACCTGGAGGCCTTCTGGAAGGCCGTCACGGAGTGGTTCGACGTACGTTTCTCCACGCCCTACGCGCGCGTGCTGGGCGACCGCGCCATGCCGGGCGCCCAGTGGTTCCCCGGAGCCACCCTCAACTACGCCGAGCACGCCCTCCGCGCGGCGGGCAGCCGCGCGGACGAGACAGCCCTCGTCTGCGTCGACGAGACACTCGACACCCGGTCCGTCACCTGGGCCGAACTGCGCCGCCAGGTCGGCTCCCTGGCAGCCGAACTGCGCGCCCTCGGGGTGACCCCCGGAGACCGCGTCTGCGGCTACCTGCCCAACATCCCGCAAGCCGTCGTCGCCCTCCTCGCCACAGCCGCCGTGGGCGGCGTCTGGACGTCCTGCGCCCCCGACTTCGGCGCCCGCAGCGTCCTCGACCGCTTCCAGCAGGTCGAACCCGTCGTCCTGTTCACCGTCGACGGATACCGCTACGGCGGCAAGGAACACGACCGCCGCGACACCGTCACCGAACTCCGCGCGGAACTGCCCACCCTGCGGGCCGTCGTCCACATCCCGCTGCTCGGCACCGAAGCCCCACAAGGCGCCCTGGAATGGTCGGCCCTGACCGCCGCCGACGTGGAGCCCGTCTTCGAGCAGGTGCCCTTCGACCACCCCCTGTGGGTGCTCTACTCCTCCGGCACCACGGGCCTGCCCAAGGCCATCGTCCAGTCCCAGGGCGGCATCCTCGTCGAACACCTCAAACAGCTCGGCCTGCACTGCGACCTCGGCCCCGAGGACCGCTTCTACTGGTACACGTCGACCGGCTGGATGATGTGGAACTTCCTCGTCTCCGGCCTGCTGACCGGCACGACGATCGTCCTGCACGACGGCAGCCCCGGCTATCCCGACACCGGCGCCCAGTGGCGCGTCGCCGAACGCACCCGCGCCACCCTGTACGGCACGTCGGCCGCCTACGTCATGGCCTGCCGCAAGGCAGAGGTGCACCCCGCGCGGGACCACGACCTCTCCTCGGTGCGCTGCGTCGCCACCACCGGCTCCCCGCTGCCGCCCGACGGATTCCGCTGGCTCCACGACGAGGTCCGTGACGACCTGTGGATCGCCTCCGTCAGCGGCGGCACCGACGTGTGCTCCTGCTTCGCCGGCGCCGTACCCACCCTGCCCGTCCACATCGGCGAACTCCAGGCGGCCTGCCTCGGCACCGACCTCCAGTCCTGGGACCCCAGCGGCAAGCCCCTCGTCGACGAGGTCGGCGAGCTCGTCGTCACCAACCCCATGCCCTCGATGCCGATCCGCTTCTGGAACGACCCCGACGGCCGCCGCTACCACGACAGCTACTTCGACACCTACCCCGGCGTCTGGCGCCACGGCGACTGGATCACGCTCACCTCACGCGGCTCCGTCGTCATCCACGGCCGCTCCGACTCCACGCTCAACCGCCAGGGCGTACGCATGGGTTCGGCCGACATCTACGAAGCCGTCGAACGCCTCCCCGAGATCAGGGAATCACTCGTCATCGGCGTCGAACTGCCCGACGGCGGCTACTGGATGCCGCTCTTCGTGCACCTCGCCACCGGAGCACAGCTCGACGACGCGCTCCTGACGAGGATCAAGCGGACGATCCGCGCCGAGCTGTCCCCCCGCCACGTCCCGGACGAGGTCATCCAGGTCCCCGGCATCCCGCACACCCTCACCGGCAAACGCATCGAGGTCCCGGTCAAGCGACTGCTCCAGGGCACCCCGCTGGAAAAGGCGGTCAACCCCGGCTCGATCGACAACCTCGACCTCCTCCACTTCTACGAGCAGCTCGCCCGCAAACGCGCCTGAGTCACACGGGGTGACAGCGATCCGGCTCCCCGGCGCCATTGTCAGTGCCGTCAATTACTCTGAGTGAGCATTGATCGACCGCACTGATCGTCTGCACACGGGGGAACCATGACCAACACCGACCATCGGACCATGCGACGCGTCCTGAACCGCGAACTCGCCGGCACCATCGGCCTGCTCACCGACGAGCACGACTTCCGGGCGATGCGCCGCTACCGCACCTTCACCTTCGACGACCACCGGACCTACCTGCGCCAGGTCGAACTCCTGCTCAGGACACGCGCCTCCGAGGGCAGCCACACCACGGTCGCCCTCTTCGACCCACAGGAGTACGCCGAGTTCTGCACGGAAACGGGCCTGGACCCCGACGTCCCGTCCAGCCGCACCCGCTACACCGCCGAACTCGCCGCCACCGGACCGGCCCTGGCCTACGAGGGCCAGCCACTGGACGACCTCGTCCCCGCCCTCGTCGACGAAGCCGTCCGCCAGGCGACCTGGGAGTACGCCTCCACACTCCTGGCCCGCCTCGGCGCCTGCGCCACCTGCGGCGAGGACGTCGGCCGCGCCGCGTTCACCCGGGCCTCCGCCCTCCTCGTCCGCGTCCTCGACACATCCCCACCGGGCAACCGACATCTCGTCTGTACGGTTTCCGGCACACCGGAAATGGTCGTCGCCGTCCTCCACGCCGACGAGGACAGCACCGGCACCACCCAGCTGGACGAGGCCGAGACCCTGGAGTTCACCACGGTCCTGGCCCTCGGCATCGCCACACAGAGGCCCGGAGGACTCGTGATGCGCACCAGCGCACCGGGCACCACCGACCGGATCTACGGATGGCGCCTGCGCGGTGACGGACTCGAACCCCTCACGGCCGGCGAGGTGTTCGACGCCTACTGCACCGACATCGAGTCCGGCGACCTCGTCTCACCGGAATCAGGTGTCGACTACTGCGTCCCACCCGACCTCGGAGAGGACGGCGATCCGGCACCGGGACACCACCACTGAACGCGAGAGGGGCTTCCCACCACATGGTGGAAAGCCCCTCGGCGACCGATCCGGCCGGCCCGCCGACTACTCGCCGGACAGCACCGCCTGCGCGGCCTGCCGCGCGTCATCGGCACTGTCCGTCGCGCGCGCGGCCGCTGCGGCCCGCTCGCACTGCGCCAGCGTGTACTTCGCGAGCGTGGCCCGTACATAGGGAATGGACGCGGCACCCATAGAGAGGGAGGTGACACCCAGACCGGTCAGCACACACGCCAGCAGCGGGTCGGACGCCGCCTCACCACAGACACCACAGCTCTTGCCCTCGGCCTTCGCGGACTCGGCGGAGAGCGCGACCAGGTCGAGCAGCGCCGGCTGCCAGGGGTCCTGCAACCGGGACACGGCACCGACCTGACGGTCGGCCGCAAAGGTGTACTGCGCCAGGTCGTTGGTCCCCAGCGACAGGAACTCGACCTCCTGCAAGATGGAACGCGCGCGCAGAGCGGCGGACGGAATCTCCACCATCGCGCCGAACTTCGCCCGCAACCCGGCCTCACGGCACGCGTCGGCGAAGGCCCTGGCGTCCGTCCGGTCGGCCACCATCGGCGCCATGACCTCGAGGTAGACCGGCAGCCCCTCCGAGGCCTTGGCCAGTGCGGTCAGCTGAGTGCGCAGCACGTCCGGGTGGTCCAGCAGCGAGCGCAGCCCCCGCACACCCAGCGCGGGGTTCGGCTCGTCGGCCGGCGTCAGGAAGTCCAGCGGCTTGTCGGCACCGGCGTCGAGCACCCGCACCACGACCCGGCCCTCGGGGAACGCCTCCAGCACCTTTCGGTAGGCCTCGACCTGCTTCTCCTCGGACGGCGCGTTCTTGCTGTCGTCCAGGAACAGGAACTCGGTACGGAACAGACCAACGCCCTCGGCACCGACCTCGACCGCGGCAGGCACATCGGCCGGTCCGCCGATGTTGGCCAGCAGCGGGACCTTGTGACCGTCGGCGGTGGCACCCGGACCGGTCGACGCCGAGAGCGCGGCCTTGCGCTCCGCCGCCGCGGCCTGCAACTGCACCTTCTTGTCCGCGGTGGGGTTCACAAACACTTCACCGGTGCTGCCGTCCACCGCGATCATCGTGCTCTCGGCCAGCTCACCCGCACCGGGCAGCGCCACCACGGCCGGCACACCGAGCGCCCGCGCCAGAATCGCGCTGTGGCTGGTCGGCCCGCCCTCCTCGGTGACGAACCCGAGCACCAGGGTCGGGTCAAGCAGCGCGGTATCGGCCGGCGCCAGATCACGGGCGACCAGCACATACGGCTCGTCACTGTCGGGGACACCCGGCATCGGAACCCCGAGCAGACGGGCGACGATACGATTCCGCACATCGTCGAGGTCGGCCACCCGGCCGGCGAGGTACTCACCGGCACCCGCCAGCAGCTCGCGGTACGAGGCGAAGGCGTCGTACACGGCACGCTCGGCCGTGCTGCCGACCGCGATCCTCCGGTCCACGTCCGCCATCAGTTCCGGGTCCTGCGCCATCAGCGCCTGCGCCTCAAGCACCGCCTGGGCCTCGCCCCCCGCCAGATTGCCGCGCGCGACCAGGTCGGCCGCCACGGCCTCAACGGCCTTGCGAGCGCGCCCCTGTTCGCGCTCCGCGTCCTCCGCCGGGATCTGCTTGGCGGGCGGTTCGAGCACCGCCGTTCCCATGTGCCGAACCTCGCCGATCGCCACACCGTGGCTCACGCCGACGCCTCGCAGCGTTGTCTCCATCTCACCCGTCTCCGATAGTGCGGCGGCCCGTGCCGCCATGGTGGTTGCCCTGCTGACCGTCATACGACGGCGACGACGTCTCTTCCGGAGGAAGACGTCACTTCCAGAGGAAGAGGGTGTCGCCCGCCTTGACGTCGCCGTCCTCACGGAGCTCGGAGAGCGCCTCGGCCGTCGCCTCCAGTGCCACGATCGGGCACACCGGCGACTTCCCGGCGGCCTCGACGGCCGCCGGGTCCCAGCGCACGACGGACTGGCCGCGCGTGACGGTGTCGCCCTTGTTCACCAGCAACTCGAAACCCTCACCGTTGAGCTGCACGGTGTCGATACCGAGGTGGGTCAGCACACCGTGCCCGTCGGCGTCGACCACAACGAAGGCGTGCGGGTGAAGTGAGACGATGACACCGTCGACGGGCGACACCGCCTCGCCGGCCTCACGCACAGGGTCGATGGCGGTACCCGGGCCGACCATGGCTCCGGAGAAGACCGGATCCGGTACCTCGGCCAGTCCGACGGCGCGTCCTGCGATCGGGGACGTCACGGTGGTCATGGGCAGCCTCCCAGGGGCGGAGATTCATATGGGCCGTCACTACCTGTCCCGGACGGCGCACTGTTCAGCAGGGTATGTCATATGAAGTCCCGGTTCCCCACGAGAGGGTCGGGTCCGCGGCCCCAGTGCCCGGCGCTAATCGATTTGCGCCTGCTCCGGCGCCGCCTGTACAGTCGTACTCCTGCTTGCGGCCGAGCAACGCACTAGCGACTCAGTCCGGCAGCATCCAACTTGTCAGATCCTATCTCGGGGCCGACTTCTGCATGCTCGCAGGAGGGTGGTCAGAGGGCCGGAAAAACACTGATAGAGTCGGAAACGCAAGACCGAAGGGAAGCCCGGAGGAAAGCCCGAGAGGGTGAGTACAAAGGAAGCGTCCGTTCCTTGAGAACTCAACA